>JAAYBF010000025.1 GCA_012718975.1 Solirubrobacterales bacterium
CGAAGCTCGCCGGCGTTCGGCGGTAGGGGCGGTTGGCGCCGTCCCAGCCCTCCGCGACGAAGCCGACCCCGACCAGCGCGTGTGGCGGGCGGCCCCGATGGCGCCAGAGCCCACCCGGATCGCCACCGAACTGGTGGTGACAGTCACCCGGGCGGGGATCCCAGGCGCGTGTGCCGGCGAAGCCCCGGCGCACCTCGACCGTCGGGCCGCGATCCGCCTGCGAGGTCACCCAGTAGAAGCCGTTGCCGCCCATGTACATCAGCCGCCCGCCGGAAGCCGTATAGCCCTCGACGGCGTCGATCTCCGCAGCGGTGACGTACTCGGGATGGCCGCCGGTGACCACCGCGCGGTAGCGACCCAGCAGCTCCGGGCCCTCGGCGTGGACGTCCTCGTCGCAGATCACGTCGGCCGCGACGCCGACGCTCCTGAGCCAGTGCACGAGGTAGAGGTCCGCGCCCAGGTGGCGCGGCGCGTTGACGAGCCCGGCGCGGAAGGTCGGCCGCAGGTTGGGCACCGGCCGCATCAGCGAGCTGAAGGCGACGCCGCTGCCGTCGGCGTGGACGTCGTAGGTCGACGCACCCCAGTCCGGGTGTGCGTCGAGCAGGTCGTCGTCGGGCGTGCGCTCCGGGACGTGATCGCCGAAGGCCATCCCCGAGAGCGCCTCGCGGGCATTCGCGTAGGCGGCGTAGGTGAAGCTCGGCAGCCACAGCGCGACCTCGGCGGTGGCGCGGTCGCGCGGCGGGCGGACGACGAACGGGATCCGGTCCTCGCCGGCCTCGGCGCGCAGGCGCAGCGCATAGACGCCGCTCGGCAGGCCGGGCGGGACGACCCACTCCGCCGACGACGGCCAGTTCGCGTGGTGGAGGTCGTCGTCGTGGAAGTGGACCGCGGCGTGCGAGCCGGGATCGAGCGCGGGGGCGAGCGTCCCGCCGCGCCAGGAGTGCGAGGTGCAGCCGCGCAGCGGCGCGTTGTAGAGCCGGCCCGGCGCGCCGCAGCGGTCGTGGATCGACCAGCCCTCCGGCCCCGCGGCGAAGTCGAGGTCGACGAGCGCCTGGAGCCCGAGGTCGCCCGGCAGCCTGCCGCGCGCGAGCGCCGCCACGTGCTCGTCGGCCAGGCTGCCGGCGAACAGCGCCGGGCGCTCGAGCTTGCCGTTGAAGGTGTCGCGCGCCCGCGGCTCCGGCGCGCGCTCGAGCAGGGCAGCCGCCGCGACCAGGAGGGGGCCGCCTCCGGCCGTCCGCTCCCCGCCGGAGGCGCGGCCGCCGGTCAGATCGCCGTCGGGCAGCGAGCGGCGCCAGAGCGCCAGCGTCCCGCTGCGCCGGTCGACCGTGAAGGCGACGGAGTGCCAGACGTCCCGGCGCACCGGGTCACCGAGCCTCACCGCCGCCGAGCCAGCCCGCAGAGCCAGCTCGCCGCCCGGCTCCAGGGTCAGCGCCCAGCCACGATCGCCCGCTCCCTGGGCGAGTATTCCCTGGACCCTGCCGGTGGCCGGGGCCGTCGGCTGGACGAACACGTGGCCCGAGAGGACCGGCACGGCCTCCTCGAGCTCGACCAGCGCGAACGACCCGCGCCGGACCGGCCGCTCGGCGACCGTGAGCGTCCGGTCGAGCGCGGAGCCGACCTCCTCCTCGACGAGTCCGATCGGGCTGCGCTCGTCGCCATGCCAGAGACGGACGAGGGCTGCCTCCACCGGCCCCGGCGAGCCGCCCAGGTGGAAGGCGATCGCCTCCCCGGGCGCGACCGAGAAGCGGTCCGAGTAGCCGGTGACCATCAGCTCGCGCCCTCGCTCCGGCAGCTCACCGCCGGACTTCGCCGGGCTCGGCGACCTCGCCCGAGACCGGGTCGAGGCCCGCCATCAGCTGCATCAACTCGAGCTGCCCGAGGTCGGCGGTCGGCCCGTCGTGGACGATCGTCCCGTGGCGCAGCACGACGACCCGATCGGACACGCGCAGCACCGACGCGACGTCGTGGGTGATGATCACGACGCTCGTCCCGCGCCGCGCGGCCGAGCGCACCAGCGCGAGCACCTGCTCGGTCTGTGCGACGCCGAGCGCGGCGGTGGGCTCGTCGAGGCAGACCACCCGCACGTGCTCGTCGACGGCGCGCGCGACGGCGATCGCCTGGCGCTGACCGCCGGAGAGAGCCTCGACGAGCACCGACGGGTCCGGCAGGCGGATGCTCAGCTCGCCGAGCCGGCGGATCGCGTCGGCCTCCGCGGTGGCATCGTCGCGGACGCGGAAGACGCCGAGCCAGCGGCGCGTCGGCTCGTTGCCGAGCATCAGGTTGTGGACGACGCTGAGGTTCGGGCAGAGCGCGAGGTCCTGGTAGACGGTCTCGACGCCGGCCGCGCGCGCGTCTGCCGGGTCGTGGCAGTCGAGCGGCTTGCCGTCGAGGGTCATCCGGCCCGCGTCCGGGCGGACGGCGCCGGAGATGATCTTGACCAGCGTGCTCTTGCCGGCACCGTTGTCGCCGAGCAGCGCGATCACCTCGCCGGCGTGCAGGGTCAGCGACGCGCCCTCGAGCGCCTGGACGGCGCCGTAGCGCTTGCCGAGCCCCTCGGTCGCGAGGGTCACAGGGCCGGCCGCGAGCGCCGTGCTGGCCGCGCCGTTGCGGCTCGGCTCGCCCGCCTCGGAGACCGGAGCGGCGAGGCTGGGGGCCTCCATGGCCGTCGGCCGGCGCGCGCCGTCGCCGCGGCTGGCCTTGCGGTCGCGGCGGGCGGCGGTGATCTGGTCGGCCCCGAGCGCCAGGAGCAGGATGCCGCCCTTGGCGATCTCCTGGTACCAGTGGTCGAGGCCCTCGAAGATGAGGCCGGCGCGGAGGATCCCGATCGTCACGACGCCGATCAGCAGGCCGACGGGGCGGCCGGCGCCGCCGGCGAACGCGAAGCCGCCGAGGATCACGGCGGTGAGGACGTCGAACTCGAAGCCGACGCCAAGCGTCGGCGCGCCGCTGCCGAGCTGGGCGGTGGTCAGGATCGCCACGGCGCCGACGAGCAGGCCGTTGACGGTGTAGGCGCCGAGGACGATCCGCGCGGCGCGCACGCCCGCGCGCTCGGCCGCGCGGCGGTCGCCGCCGATCGCGTAGAGGTGGAGCCCGAGGACGGTGCGGGTGAGCACCAGCCCGCCGACGACCATCACGATCGCGGCCACCCAGGCGGGATAGGGGATCGACGCGAGCTCGCCCCGGCCGAGCTCGATGAAGCTCTCCGAGAAGCCGAAGACGAAGTCCGGGCTGACGACGAACGCGAGGCCGCCGTAGACGGCGAGCAGGCCGATCGTGACGATCAGCGGCGAGATCTTCAGCAGCCGCACGAGCGTGCCGTTGAGCGCCCCGAGGACGAGGCCGAGCGCCAGCCCGGCCGCCACTGCGGCGACCGGGTTGGCGACGTTGGCGGCGACCTGGGCGACGACCATGCCGATGAAGGCGTACATGCCTCCGATCGACAGGTCGACGTTGCCGGTCGCAAGCAGCGCGGCGGCGCCGACGGCGGCTATCGCCACCGCCGACATGTTCACCGCGATCGTCTCCGCGTTGCCGGCCGTCAGGAACGACTCATGACGCAGCGCGAAGAACAGGACCAGCAATCCGGCGATCGCCGCCAGCCCGAGCCGATTGGTGTTCGGCCCGGGCGCGGTCGTGCCGCCGACCAGCGAGGGGAACCTGCGCCTCTGCGTGGTTGTGGCGGCTACGGACACGTCTTCGGCTGCCAGATCGAGTTGATGTACTGGTCCCGAGTCTCGTAGGAGATGTTCCCGAACAGGCTCAGGTACTCACCGCGCCGCTCGGGGTCCTCGAACACCGGGCCGGGGTTCGCCTCGTCGGCGCGGTACTGGCGCACCTCCTCGGCGTTGGTCACCGCCACCGCCCGGACGCAGATGCCCTGCGGCACGGTCTTGCCGTCGAGCCAGTCGCGCGAGTAGCGGGCGAACGCGTAGGCCATGATCGACGGCTCGGTGGTGATCGTCGCCTTGAACGGACCGCCCTTCTCGATCTCGTCGAGCGCCTCCGGCTCACCGTCGAAGCCGCCGATGAACTGGTCGGGCCGGTCCTTGCCCGCCGCCCGCAGGGCGGCCAGCGCACCGGTCGAGGTGGCGTCGACGCCGATCACGACGTCGATCTGCGGGGTCTTCTGGAGGATCGTCGACATGGTGTCGAAGGCCGCCTTGCTGTCGGTCTTGGCGGGCTCGACGTCGGCGACGATCTTCGCGCCGGGCACCGTCTCGAGCACGTCGCGCACCGCCTGGAAGCGCGGCCGCACGGCCTCGAGGCTGTCGAGGTTGAGGATGACGACGTTGGCCTTGCCGCCGAGCTCGTCCTCGATGTAGTCCTTGGCGAGGTTGCCCATCACCTCACCGCCCTCGTACTGCGGAGCGGCCACCTGCGTCGTCGACGGGCCGAAGATGACGGTGTTGACGGCGGCCCCCTTCTCGATCGCCTCCTTCTGGATCGGCGCCTGGGAGTTGGGGTCGACCTGAAGCGTCACGATCGAGCCGACCCCGGAGACCAGGAACTGCTGGAGGTTCTGCACCTGGCGCTGGGGGTCGCCGTCGCTCTGAGCGATCTTGAGCTCGAGGTCCGCGTCCTTGGCGCCGGCCTCGAGGCCCTCGGCGATCGCCTGCTGGTAGCCGCGCGGGCTGTCCTGGGCGTAGGCGATGATCGCCGGCAGCGACGGCTTCTCACCGACCTCGTCGCTCGGTTCGAAGGGCGGCAGCTCGGTCGAGCCGGAGATGCCCGGGCCGACGCCGGAAGACCCTCCGTCGCCGGAGTCGTCGTCGCCGCCGCAGGCGACGACGAAGAGCGCCGCGAGCACGGCGCCGATGGCGGCGAGGGCGCCGAGGCGCCGCCTCGCGTTGGCGGCCATCGGCCGTCTGGCCGCGACCCGTGCCGAGTCTGGTTCCTTCATGTTCTCCTCCGGGAGCTTGGGGGAAGGCAACAACACTGTTTGACTCTCCCAAACAGGTGTTGCATGGTAGGTCCGGCTTGTATACCCCCTCGGCGGCACTGTTGTCAAACGCCGTTTGGCGGTAGCGGACAGATGGGGTGGCGAAGGGTCGGTTTCGGGCTGCCGACTGCCTCATCGGTACCCGGCCGTCGCAACCTTCGAGCGCGGCTCAGCCGAAGCCGGGGCTCTCGGGGCCAGACCGCGATTGCGCTCGCCCCCGCTCGGCGGATGCTCCGGCCTCGGCGGTCCGCCGTTCGCGCCGCTCGGCTACGCCCTCCGGGCCGCCTCCGCGCCCGGGCGCGTCCCGCCCGGCCTGCGCCTGGCGCGCCAGCTCGGCCTCACGGTCGAGGGTCCGCAACTGCCCCTCGACGGCGAGGGCGCGCGCCGTCCGGTCGGCGGCGCCGCCGCGCCACCACTCGACCAGCCGGTCCCGGCCGAGTGCGGGGTCGACCTCGGACGCGGCCGCGGCGTCGGCCAGGCCGCGCAGCGGATCGCCGAGCCGGTCGCGGGTGTCGGCGAGCCATGCGCGGTCGCGCGCCCGGTCGCCGAGGCGCGCGCCGAGCATGCCGGCGCGCTCCTCGATCAGCCGGGTCGCCCTCTCGCCGAGCAGGTCGCGGTAGTCCGCGAGGCCGGCCTTCGCGCCGCGCAGCGGCTCGAGACCGCGGCGCTGGTGCTCGCGCCTGAGAGCCGCGACCCGCTGCGCGCGGTCGCCGCTGTCGGCGGCCGCCTCGCGCAGCAGCAGCTCGACCCTGACGAAGCCGTCGCTGCGCCCGGCGAGGTGGCGCTGGAGGTAGCGCACCCGCCGCTCGGCGCCGGGGTCGCCGGCACCCGCCTCGCGCGCCGGCGCGGCAGGGCCCGCGGCCGGCGCAGCCGCCGTCCCCGCCGAGTCGTGCAGCTCCCTGGCCGGGGGCTCCGCAGCCGGCGCGTCCGCAGCCGGCGCGTCCACAGCGGGCGGCGCCGCCTCCCGCCGCGCGCCGGCCGCGCGGTCCAGCGTCGCCCCGTACGTCGCGGTCGCCGAGGCCGACGCCTCGCGCAGCAGATCGTCGGGCAGGCGCCCGCGCGCGGGCGAGGGCGAGGCGAGCAGCTCCTTGCCGCGCTCGACGCCGACGAGCAGCGCCGCCGCGCGCAGCCCGCGGCCCTCAGGGCCGTCCACCGCGTCGATGCGGGCGACGGCGGCGATGCCGGGGCGCTCCCCGTCGGCGAGCAGCCACTCGGCTCCGGCGACGACGCCCTCCAGCAGCGCCCGCTGAACCGCCGGCGCGGAGGCGTCCGTCCCGGCCGGGCTTCCCCGCGGGGCGTCGAAGCCGACCTCGAGGTGGACCACCCCGGTCGCGCGACGCGGCGGGCGGTCGCCCGCGTCGAGCCAGGCGAGCGTCTCGCGGCCGAGCTGGGCGACCCCGCGCGCCGCGGTGTCGGTCGCGCTGTGGCGGCCGCGCAGCACGCGCTCGAGCGCGTCGGCGGTCAGCCGCTCACCCGGGGCGAGGCCGAGACGGGCGAGCGCCGCCTCGGAGCCGACGGCGACGGCGCCCCCCGCCGCCCACCGCTCGGCCAGGTTGCGAGCCGCCGCGCCGCCGGTCGGGACGCCGCGCCGTGCGGCGGTCAGCATCTGGAACCGCCTCCCCGGGCGACCCGGCGCGCGGCGGTGGTGAAGTTCTCGGACATATCGCGTCCGTTGATCGCCGGCCCCGCTCCGCCCCCCCTTCATGTCCGATCGGAGTGATCGCCACGTCGCGTCGGAGTCGCGCCGAGCGCGCTGTACGTTCGCCACGGATGAGCCTCGCACGACTGTCCTCGACCGCCACCTGCCTCGCCGTCCTCGCTTCGGCCGCGTCGCTGGCGATCGTCGCCGCGGCGGGCTGGCGCCTGGCCGTCCTCGCGCTCGCGGCCGCGGCGGCGGTCGCCGCGACCCGGGTCCGGTTCTCACCCGCCGCCGCGGTCGCGCTGCTGGCGCTGACCGCGGTCGTCGCCCACCCCGCGATCGGGCCGGGCTGACGTGGGCGCACGCGGCAGCCTGTCGGCGGACGAGCTCGGGAAGCTGGTGCTCGCGGCGGCGCTGCTGGTCATGCTCGTCGCGTCGCTGGCCGCCTTCGCCTGGGCGGTGCCGACGGTCGCCGCCTGGACGACGACGGGCGAGACCCCGGGCCTCGGCCTCGTCGAGGCCGCGACCGCGCTCGGCGACTCGCGCCTGCTGAGCGCCGAGCCCGGCGGCGCCTACCCGCGCGACGCGCGTCCGCTGATCCCACCGGCCGGCGAGTTCTGGCTCGCGGCCGCCCTGACGGCGATCGCGCTCGCCGCGAGCCTCTTCGCGGTCCTGCGCGCGGCCGAGATCCGGATGAGCCGCACGGTCGCCGACCAGCGCTGGTGGCACCTGCGCGGGCGCCGGCCGCACGAGTTCGGCCGTTACCGGACCGTCGGCGAGATGCTCGTCGACGGACCGTCGCCCGACCACGTGATCGTCGGCCACATCGCCCGCCCCAAGGCGCGGGTCGCGGTCGACAAGCTGTCCCAGATCGCGGTCATCGCCGCCCCCCGGACCGGCAAGAGCTCGGGACTGGTGATCCCCGCGATCCTCGAGCACGAGGGGCCGCTGGTGACCACCTCGGTCCGCACCGATCTCGTCAACCACACGATCGCCCGCCGCCGCGACCTCGGAAGGGTCTGGGTCTGGGACCCGTTCGGCGCCCGCAGCGACGGCTGGGACCTGCTGCGCGGCTGCGAGGACTGGGAGCACGCGCTGCTGGTGGCTCGCTGGCTGGGCCAGGCGCAGCGACTCGGCGACGGCGGCAACCAGCAGTACTTCGACCAGGAGGCCGAGGGCCTGCTCGCCCCCTACCTCCACGCCGCCGCGCTCACCCCGGACGTCGACGCCTCCGGCGTCTACCGCTGGATCCTCGAGCGCGAGGTCGACACCCCCGCCGGGGTCCTCGAGGAGGTCGGCGCCGACGACGCGCTCGAGCGGCTCGAGGCCGTCTACGCCTACACCGAGCGCCAGCGCGACGGCATCCTCGGAACCGCGGCCGTCCAGCTGAAGGCCTACGGCCACCCGGCGGCGGCGCGGACGGCGACCCGCGGCGACGGCTTCACCCCGGAGGCGCTCGCCGACGGCGAGAACACGCTCTACATCGTCGCCGGCCGCGAGCACCAGAAGCTGCTCGCCCCGCTCGTGGTCACGATGATCTCCTCGATCCTGCACTGGGTCGGCGAGCGGGAGAACCGCACCGGCGCCGGCCTCGACCCGGCGCTGCTGCTCGCCCTCGACGAGACCGCCTCGATCGCCCCGATCCAGGACCTGCCGTCGATCCTCGCGACCTCGCTCGGCTCCGGCGCCCGCTTCATGACCGTCTGGCACTCGGTGGCGCAGATCCAGCGCGCCTTCGGCGAGGAGGCCGCGACCGAGATCCTGGCGCTGTCGCGGGCGAAGGTCTTCATGGGCTCGGTGACCGACCAGACCACCCGCCGCGAGATCGTCGACCTGCTCGGCCAGCAGCAGGCCCAGCGGCGCGACCCCGCCGCCACCGGCTTCGCGCTCGACGTCGTGACCGCCCAGGCGCTCCAGCGGATGACCGCCGGCGAGGGCCTGCTGGTAAACGGCGAGCTGCCCCCGGTGATCTTCCGCCAGCGCCGCCACTACCTCGACCGCGACCTCCAGCGGCTCAAGGGTCCCGCGGCCACGCTCGCGGCGGGGGCCTGACCCGATCTCCGTCCCCGAATGCCGCGTACGGCGATCCGCGTTGCCCGCGGGCCCCGCCGCCGCGATCTTGAAGGCGTAAACCCCGACCGAAGGAGCACCGATGCCAGAGCTGCTGCAGGAGGGCCTGCCCGCCAAGCGCACCCGCAAGTCCGCGATCGACTTCGCCGAGTGGACCGACGGGCAGGCCTGGAAGTTCGTCAAGGGCGAGGACTACCAGAGCACGACCGACACGTTCCGCACCGCCGTCAAGCGGTGGGCGAAGGAGAACGGCTTCGACGTCGAGCTGCGCTCCTACCCGGAGCTCGATCCGCAGGGTGAGCCGATCCCGCTGGCGAAGGTCGACGGGATCGCGCTGGGCGTGCAGTTCCTCCGCGACCGCGCCGCTTGAGGCCCGGACCGCGC
The DNA here is from genome assembly GCA_012718975.1 of Solirubrobacterales bacterium. Lineage (GTDB taxonomy): Bacteria > Actinomycetota > Thermoleophilia > Solirubrobacterales > Thermoleophilaceae > JAAYBF01. Next base: position 9,033 of record JAAYBF010000025.1, read on the forward strand.
GCCGGTGGGCGGCCGCCGAGGGCCGCCCGCCGCGCCCGGGCCGGCGCCACCCGCCGCGGCGCGCATGTCCGCGCGGCGCCTGCGCCCGAGCCCCGCCCGCCATATCGTGGGCGCATGGCCTCACCCGTCGCCGACTACCTCGCCTCGGTCCTCGACCGTCACCGCGGCGACCGGGCCGGCGCCCCGTGGCGGGCGCCCGGCGCTCCCGAGGACCTGCCCGAGCCCGACCCCGACGCGTTCGGCATCTGCCTGGCGACCGTCGACGGCTACCTCTACGAGGTCGGCGACACCCGCACCGACTTCGCGATCCAGTCGATCTCGAAGCCGTTCACCTACGGCCTGGCGATCGCCGACCGGGGCTTCGACGCGGTCGACGCCAAGCTCGACGTCGAGCCCTCCGGCGACGCCTACAACGAGATCAGCCTCGACCCGGTCTCCGGCCGGCCGGCGAACGCGATGGTCAACGCGGGCGCGCTCGCGGCGGCGTCGCTGGTCGCGGGCGGCGGCGTCGAGGAGCGGTTCGAGCGCATCCGCGCCGAGTACTCGCGCTGGGCCGGGCGCGAGCTGCGCCTCGACGGACGGATGCTCGCCGCGGAGCTTCCGGGAGCCCACCGCCACCGGGCGATCGCCCACCTGCTGCGCGGCTCGGGGATCGTCGAGGAGGAGCCCGACGACCCGGTCGAGATCTACTTCCGCCAGTGCGCGGTCCAGGTCGACTGCCGCGACCTGGCGCTGATGGCGGCGACGCTCGCCAACGGCGGCACCAACCCGCGCAGCGGCGAGGAGGTCCGCGAGGCGGCGATCTCCGAGCGGGTGCTGAGCGTGATGACCACCTGCGGCATGTACGACTCCGCCGGCGAGTGGGTGGCGGCCGTCGGGATGCCGGCCAAGAGCGGCGTCGGCGGCGGGGTGCTGGCGGTGCTGCCGGGCCAGATCGGGATCGCGGTCTTCTCGCCGCGGCTGGACGCGCACGGCAACAGCGTCCGCGGCTTCGCCGCCTGCCGCCAGATCTCCGACGACCTCGAGCTGCACTTCCTCCACGTCACGCGCGCCCGCCGCTCGGCGGTGCGCGCCTCCTGGGACGTGCTCGCGCGGCCGTCGAGCCGGCGCCGGACCCCGGCCGAGCAGGAGGTCCTCCAGGACCACGGCGGGCGCGCGCGTGTCTACGAGCTCCACGGCGACGTCCTGTTCGCGGGCGCGGAGGCGGTCGTGCGCCAGCTCTCCGAGCAGGCGGAGCAGCTCGACGCGATCGTGCTCGACGTCGGCCGCGTCGCCGAGCTCGGCGACGTCGCCCGCCGCCTGCTGCTGGAGGGCCGCGACCGCCTCGACGAGGAGGCCTGCAAGGTGGCGGTCGTCGACCCCGACGGGATGTTCCCGCGCGTGGCCGAGAGCGGCAGCCCGGCGTTCGCCGACATCGACGACGCGCTCGCCTGGGCCGAGGACCTGCTGATCGAGCGCCACGGCGAGGGCACGCCGACGCCGCCCGACCGCATCGCCGTCGAGCACCATCCGCTGCTCGACGCGCTCGAGCCCGACCAGCGTGCCGTGCTCAGCGCGCTGCTGCGCCGCCGCCACGCCGACCCCGGCGAGCGGCTGGTGTCGGCGGGCGACGACCCGGCCGGCATCTTCCTCGTCCTCTCCGGACAGCTCAGCGCGACGGTGCCCGACGGCGACGACGGGACCCGCCAGGTCGCGCTGCTCGGTCCGGCGACGAGCTTCGGCAAGCGGTCGCTGATCGCCGGCGAGGCGCACGCCACCAACGTCGAGGCCGACAGCCCGACCGAGCTGCTGGTGCTCGGCCCGGCCGCGCTCGCCCAGCTCGAGCGGACCGCCCCGCACGTCGCGCTGGCGCTCGTGCGGACGATGTTCGCCCAGGCCCACGCCACCGTCGAGCGCGGCTCGCTCGACCCCGAGGTCGAGGCCGAGGCGGTGCCGGGCGGGACCCGGCACCTCCCCTGAGGCGACCCGGCGGCCGCCCGCCCGGCCGCCGAGGCACTCGATGAGTAATTAGTCGGCCCTAGACGGCACGACTACTCATCGAGTCCGCGGGGCGGGGCTCCGGCGTCGGCGGCGCAGCGGAAGCCGGTGTTGGCGGTCGTCGAGTCGGGCGCCAGCGAGTTGCGCGCCGAGACGCGGTAGCGGCGGCAGTAGGAGGCGTGGCAGAGGTAGGAGCCGCCGCGCGTGGAGCGGGCGCCGGGGGCCGGCTCGTCGGCGCACCACTCCCAGACGTTGCCGGTCATGTTGTGCAGGCCGTAGCCGTTGGGCGGGTAGGCGTCGACCGGGCAGGTGCCGTAGTAGCCGTCGGCCTCGGTGTTGAGGCGCGGGAACTCGCCCTGCCAGACGTTCATCCGGTGCTCGCCGCCGGGCTCGAGCTCGCCGCCCCACGGGAACGGCTGGCCGACCAGCCCGCCGCGCGCCGCGTACTCCCACTCGGCCTCGGTCGGCAACCGCCCGCCCGCCCAGTCGCAGTAGGCGACGGCGTCGGACCAGCTGACGTGGACGACCGGATGGTCGGCGCGGTCGGCGACCCCCGAGCCCGGCCCCTCCGGCTCACTCCACCAGGCGCCCTCGACCTGCCGCCACCACGGCGCCCGGGCGACGCCGCGCGTGGCGGGGAACTCGTCGGGCAGCAGTCCGGCGAAGACGAACGACCAGCCGAACCGCTCGGCGTCGGTGACGTGGCCGGTCGCCGCGACGAACGCCTCGAAGCGGGCGTTCGACACGGCGCAGCGGTCGATCCGAAACGGCGCGACGGCCACGGCCCGCACCGGCCCCTCGCCGTCGCCGGGATAGGCGAGCGGGCCCTCGTCGCCCATCAGGAGCTCGCCGCCGTCGAGCGCGATCATCGCGCCCGCCACGCTACTGCCTGGCCATCGCGATCCGCAGCCGCTCCTCCGGCGAGATCATGTGGTCGGCGTCCGCGGCGGCCTCGTCGACGTCGATCTGGACCCAGCGGACGCGGCCGGTGAACGGGATGGCGCCGCCCGGATCGTCGCTGACCGGGGTGGCGCTGTCGCGGCCGATGTCGGTCGTCTCGTCGGCTGAGAAGACCGCCGGGACGGTGTGCTCGAGCCTGCCGGAGGCGACCTGCTCGCCGTCGAGATGGAGCGCGACCGCGCCGCCCTTGCCGAGCCCGCCGCCGTCGTAGTCAAACTCGACGCGGACCTGATGCTCGCCCGGAGCGACGACCCGCTCGGCAGTGACCTTGTACCGCTCGAGGCCGAAGAAGTTGTAGCAGTAGACGGGCCGGCCCTCGAGCAGGTAGATGCTCCAGCCGGCGTAGGCGCCGCCCTGGGCGACGATCACTCCCTCCGCCCCGCCGTCCGGCACCTCGAGCTGCGCGGTGATGGCGTGCGAGCGGTTCTTCAGCGAGAGGATCGAGTTCTCCGACAGCCGCCCCATGCCCTCGAACAGCAGCTGGCTGGTGCCGCGCACGAGCTGCGGCCGCCCGGCGATCCGCGGGTCGAACCGCTCGAAGCGGCGGTCGTCGAGCGGCAGCACGCCGTAGCGCGCCGCCTCGAGCAGGAAGATCCGCTGCAGCTCGGCCAGCCGCTCGGGCTGCTCGGCCGCGAGGTCGTGCGCCTGGGTCCAGTCGTCTGGCGCGTAGAGCTCCCAGACGTCGTCGTCGAAGGCCGGCATCGCGGTCGGCTTCCACGGGATGCTGTGGCGGGTCACCGCGGTCCAGCCGCGGTGGTAGACGCCGCGGTTGCAGAACATCTCGAAGTACTGGGTATCGCGGTGCTCGGCGGCGTCGGAGTCCGCGAAGCTCGGCAGCAGGCTGCGGCCGTGGATCGGCATCTGCTGGACGCCGTGGACGAAGGTCGGCTCGGGCAGGCCGGCGGCGTCGAGCACGGTCGCGGCGATGTCGATCACGTGCGAGAACTGGTCGCGGACCTCACCACGGGCCTCGAAGCCGCGCGGCCAGTGGACGACGGTGCCGTTGCGGGTCCCGCCCCAGTGCGAGGCGACCTGCTTGGTCCACTGGTAGGGGGCGTCCATCGCGTGCGCCCAGCCGACGGCGTAGTGGTTGTTGGCCGCGACCGTGCCGAACTGGTCGATCCGCTCGGCCATGAACTCGGTCGTCTCGATGCCGGCGGCGCCGTTGAGCGAGATCGTCTCGTTGAAGGTGCCCTGCGGGGTCCCCTCGGCCGAGGCGCCGTTGTCGCCGACGATGTAGAAGACGAGCGTGTCGTCGAGCACCTCAAGCTCGGCGAGCGCGTCGACGAGCCGGCCGACGTGGTGGTCGGTGTGCTCGAGGAAGCCCGCGTAGACCTCCATCTGGCGCGCGAGCACCGGCTTGAGGTCGTCGGGCATGTCGTCCCAGGCGGGGATGTCGGCGGGGCGCTCGGTCAGCTCCGCGTCGGGCGGCACGACACCGAGCTCCTTCTGGCGGGCGAGCGACCGCTCGCGCAGCACGTCCCAGCCGTCGTCGAACTCGCCCTTGTAGCGGTCCGACCACTCCTTCGGCACGTGGTGGGGCGCGTGCGTCGCGCCGGGCGCGTAATACATGAAGAAGGGCTTGTCGGCCATCAGCGCCTTCTGCTGGCGGACCCAGTCGATCGCCCGGTCGGTCATGTCCTCGGTGAAGTGGTAGCCCTCCTCCGGGGTGCGGTCGGGCTCGACCGCAGTGGTCCCCTCGTAGAGCGCGGGCGCGTACTGGTTGGTCTCGCCGCCGATGAAGCCGTAGAAGTACTCGAACCCGCCGCCGCCGCTGGGCCAGCGGTCGAACGGGCCAAGCGGGCTCGTCTCCCAGACCGGCACCTCGTGGCACTTGCCGAACTGGGCGGTCGAGTAGCCGTTGAGCTTTAGCGTCTCGGCGAGCGGGGCGGCGGTGTTGGGCCGGACCGAGCTGTAGCCCGGCGCCGAGGTGGCGATCTCGGTGATGCCGCCCATGCCGACGGAGTGGTGGTTGCGGCCGGTGAGCAGCGCCTGGCGGGTCGGCGAGCAGAGCGCGGTGGTGTGGAAGCGGTTGTACTTGAGCCCGTCGGCGGCGAGCCGCTCGGCGGTCGGTGTCCGGCACGGTCCGCCGAAGGCGCTCGACGCCCCGAAGCCGGTGTCGTCGAGCAGGACCACGAGCACGTTCGGCGCGCCGGCGGGGGGACGCAGCGGCTCGATCGGCGGGAACGCGGCGTCGGGCTCCTTGGCGTCGTAGGCCACCGGACCGTCGGGGGCGCGGTCGGGGATCGGCAGCACGTCGCGGGCGGGTCCGTCGGCCATCGGTGTCGTTCCTTTGGGGTGGGGTCGCTGTCGGGCGCGGGCCGGTGCGCCCGCGGCCGCCGATCCCACCACCGCGGCCGGCGGCGGGCAAGGGCGCCCGCACCACTCGTCCGCCGGAGGCACGCACCCCGGCCGAGCCGGCCGACCCCGCGGCGGACTTGTTTTTCGCGCCATGTGCCTTACCCTTCCGCGGCGTAGGAGGGGTACAAACGAGGGAGGGTTTCGATGACGCGTGTCTCACGCATCCTCGTCGCGGCGCTGTGCGCGCTGGCGGCGATGGCGGCAACCGCCACGGCGGCTTCCGCCCAGCAGTCCTGGGTCGGTCTCGGCGACTCGTTCGCCGCCGGCCCGCTGATCCCGGACCAGTCGCTGAGTCCGCTCGGCTGCCTGCGCTCGGACAGCAACTACGCGCACCAGGCCGCGGCGACGCTCGGCCACACGCTGACCGACGTCTCGTGCAGCGGCGCGGAGACCGAGGACATGTTCAACGCCCAGAGCACCGACGCTGGCACCAACCCGCCGCAGCTCGACGCGCTGGACTCCGGCACCGACGTCGTGACGCTGCAGATCGGCGGCAACGACATCGGCTTCTCGGAGATCATCACCAGCTGCATCACGTTCAACCCGTTCGACGGCTGCAAGGGCGACTACGTCCAGGGCGGCGTCGACGAGATCTCGCAACGGATCGCCGCGACGGCGCCGCTGGTCGACGACGTGCTCGACGCGATCGCCGCGGAGTCGCCGGGAGCCGAGGTCTACGTGGTGAACTACGCGGCGATCCTGCCGCACAGCGGTTCGCTCGGCTGCTGGCCGCAGGTCCCGGTGGCGTTCTCGGACGTCAGCTGGCTGCGCGCCAAGCAGGTCGAGCTCAACGGGATGCTGGCCAGCGAGGCGTCCGCCAACGGCGCGACCGTGGTCGACGCCTACGCGGCTAGCGCCGGCCACGACGCCTGCAAGGGCACCTCGACCCGCTGGGTCGAGCCGCTCGTGCCGGGCAACGCGGCCGCCCCTTTCCACCCGAACCTCAACGGCATGACGGGCATCGCCGGCGAGGTCGCCGCCGAGGTGGGCAGCTAGTCCCGCCGCCGACGGCCGCGGGGCACCCTGCGCGGCGCCCCGCGGCCCGTGGCGCACGGCGGGCGCGGCTCAAGGCCCGCGTCCGCCCGGCCGATGGCTATGCCATATGGATGAACGGGAGAGCCGCGCGAGCGACGCGGGCGCCGACGATCCGCGCCTGATGTCGCGGGCGCTGGGGGTGATGCTGGTCTGCGGCGGGCTGGTGACGGTCGGGGGGATCACGCTCGCCAGCCCAGGCGGAGTCGACAAGGCCGGGGTCTACGCGGTCGGCATCGCGGCGGTCGTCGTCGGCCTGGTCGCCGCCGGGACCGCGCGCCACGCCCGCCGCTGGAGCGCCCACGCGCTCTTCGCCGCCGGGACGGGCCTGATCTGCCTCGGCACCTGGTTCACCGGAGCGCCGACCGGCCTCTACGCGCTGCTGCTCGTCTGGGTCGCGATCGTCGCCGCGACGTTCTTCTCCCCGCGCGCGGTCGCCGCGCACATGCTCTGGATACTCGTGGCCTCCGGCGCCATCCTGGCGACGATCGACTCCTCGACCGGCGCCTCGCCCGCGGTGCGCTGGGTCGTCGGCGGCCTGCTGCTGGGTATCGCCGCCACAGTGATGACCCGGATCGCCGCCGGCCGGCGCGCGACCGAGCAACTGCTGCGCGCCGAGATCGCCGAGCGCAAGCGCCTCCAGCGCCAGCTCGAGCACCTCGCCGGCCACGACCCCCTCACCGGCGTCGCGAACCGGCGCCGGCTCGAGGAGCGCATTGCTACCGAGCTCGCCCGCGCCCGCCGCGAGGACAGCCCGCTCTGCGTGGTGACGCTCGACCTCGACGACCTCAAGGCGCACAACGACACCCACGGCCACGCCGCCGGCGACCGGCTGCTCCAGCGCGTCGCGGCCACCTGGGACGCGTCGCTGCGCGCCGGCGACCTGATCGCCCGCACCGGCGGCGACGAGTTCGTCCTGCTGCTGCCCAACTGCACGCTCGCCGACGCCGAGGCGCTGATGGCCCGGCTGTGCGCGGAGGTCGGCGCCGACTGCGGCTGCTCCGCGGGCGCCGCCCGCTGGGATGGCCGGGAGTCGGCCGACGAGCTGCAGTCGCGCGCGGATCTCGCGATGTACGCGGAGAAGGCGCGGGCGCGCGAGGCGGTCGAGATCGCCGCCTACCGGACCGTCTGAGCGCGGGTCCGCAACCTCGGCGCGGCCGGTCGGTTACTGCCTGGACACGCGATTTCGACCCTCCAAGGAGGACGCGATGCTCAGGCAGCTCAACCGATTCAAGCCCGGCCAGGGCGGCAGGGTGAGGACGACGTTGGGGGCCGCCGTGGTCCTCGCGCTGGTGATCTCGCCGTTCGCGGTGGCCCAGTCGACCGGCCTGATGGGCGGCGAGCGCAACCCCAAGCGCGGCGGCTACGCGACCGAGACGAAGGTGATCGCCACCAACGACACCTGGGGGATGCGCTACTCCAACCGGACCGTCGGCGGTGGTGGCGGCGTGCTGTTCGGCTGCCGCTCCGAGCCGGGCGGGACGCCGCAGAACAACTACCCGTGCATGCGCTCGCGCAACGTGACCGACGGCCTCGCGTTCGAGATGCTGAGCGCCGGCAAGCTGGTCGGAACGATCAACGTCAACCGCGGCGGCGACGACGCGAAGCCGTTCACGACCAACGCGACCGGCGTCGCCGACGGGCTCAACGCCGCGCGGGTCGGCTCCAAGACCCCGGCGCAGCTGACCTCCGACGCGGTCGGGGCGGTCCAGGCGAAGCTGCCGTTCGCGAAGGTCAACCCGGCCGGCACAGCGACCGCGGCGCGCGGCGTGAGCGCCGTGACGCACCCGTCGACCGGCGTCTACGCGGTGACCTTCGAGCAGCCGGTCGACGGCTGCGCGGTGACCGCCACCCAGTCGGCCACCGGGACCGACGTCGGCACGATCGGCACCCAGGTCGAGGCCGACGACCACACCGTGACGGTGACGACGCTCAGCGTCCTGCCGAGCATCGAGCTGGCCGACCGGGCCTTCGACGTGACGGCCGTCTGCTGACCGGCCGCTCGAACCGGTCCTGACTGCGCGGCGGCGGGTCTGGCGGCCCGCCGCCGCGGCCGGGGCGGCGGGGCCGTTGGCGCGCCGGGGCGCTCAGTCCCAGAAGTCGGCGTCGCGCTCGGTGTCGCCGCCCTTGGGGCGCCGGCCGCCGACGCAGATCAGGTCGAGGCCGTCGGGCCCGGCCTCGAACGAGCGGAAGACCGGCGGGGCGACACGCAGGACGTCCCACGGCTCGAGCTCGACGATCTCGTCGCCGATCTTCGCCCGGCCGGAGCCGCCCGCCACGACGTAGAGCTCCTCCTGCTCGCGGTGGCGGTGACCGAACGGCATCCGGGCGCCAGGGCCGTAGGTGAAGCGGCTGACGCCCAGCTCGGGGGAGCGCGCCGCCTCGCGCGCGAGGCGCCACTCCATCGGCGAGCCCGCCGGGCTGCGGTCGGGCAGGCGCTGGAAGTTCGTCTTGGTCCAGTCGGGCATCGGCGGGCGGATCGTCGCAGGTTCGCGAGCGGCCGCCAAGGGTCCTTGCCGGTTGGGCAAGCCCGGGCCCTCCACGTCTGCCAAGATCGCCTGCCATGGAGGCAACATCAGCGGAGACCGTCGACGTCCGCGCGCGCCGGCGGCTGCGCGAGCTGCGCACCGAGCGCGGGCTGACGCTGGCGCAGGTGGCCGAGCGGGCGAACATCGACCTCTCGACGCTGAGCCGGCTCGAGTCGGGCAAGCGCCGGCTCGCGCTCGACCACATCCCGGCGCTGGCAGCGGCGCTCGGGGTCAGCAGCGACGACCTGCTCTCCTCGGCGCCGTCGCCCGACCCGCGCGTGCGCAGCCCCGCCCGCCGCTGCGACGGGATGACGATGTGGCCGCTCACCCGCCGCGGCGCGGCCGGCGGCCTGCACGCCTTCAAGATCCACATCAGCGCCCGCAAGCGCAAGCCGCCCGAGAAGCTGCCCGTCCACGAGGGCCACGACTGGATCTACGTCCTCGACGGTCGCCTCAGGCTCCTGCTCGGCGAGCAGTCCTACGTCATCGAGCCCGGCGAGGCCGTGGAGTTCTCCACCTGGACCCCCCACTGGTTCGGGGCCGTCGACGGCCCCGTCGAGCTGATCATGATCGTCGGCCCGCAGGGCGAGCGGATCCACCTGCACGGCTGAGCCTCGACCGGCCGGCCGCGCCGGCTCGGAGCACCCGCCCGAGGCGGGCGGTGGCCGGCCCGGATCGGGCCGGCCACCGCGCGCTCAGATCGGGTTCGCGACCGGGACGCCGCGCTGCTCGCCGGCCTCCGCGGCGTCCGGCGACGAGATCAGGATCGCGCCCTCGCCGGTGACGTAGGCCTCCTCTCCGTGCTGGACGATGTCCATCCCGAGGGCCTCCTCGTGCTCGCTGGCGCGCAGCGGCATCAGCGCGCCGAGCACCTTCAGCAGCACGAAGGTGACGCCGAACGCGTAGGCCGGGACCGCCGCCGCGGCGACCACCTGCCAGAGGAACTGGTCGGCGTTGCCGTAGAGCAGGCCGTCGGAGACGCCGTTCCACGACTCCTGGGCGACCAGGCCGAGCAGCAGGATGCCGGTGAAGCCGGCGACGCCGTGCGCGGCCAGCACGTCGAGCGTCTCGTCGACGCGCGTGCGCGGCCGCCAGACGATCATCGCGTAGCAGGGGAACGCGGCCAGCGCGCCGAGCGCCATCGCCCAGCCCGGGCTGACGTAGCCGCCGGCCGGGGTGATCACCACGCAGCCGACGATGATCGCGGTCGCCGCGCCGATCGCCGTCACCTTGCGCCCGCGGATCGCGTCGAGCGCGAACCAGACGACCAGCGTGCAGGCCGGCGCGAGCAGGGTGTTGCCGAACGCCAGGACGCCGGCATCGTTGATGCCGAAGCCGCTGCCGCCGTTAAAGCCGAACCAGCCGAACCACAGCAGCCCGGCGCCGAGCACGACGTAGACCGCGTTGTGCGGCAGCAGCGCCTGGCGGCCGTAGTCCTTGCGCGCGCCGACGACCAGCGCCGCGGCGAGCGCCGAGAACCCGGAGCCCATCTCGACCGCGATGCCGCCGGCGAAGTCGAGCGTCCCGTTGCCCATCAGCCAGCCTCCGCCGAAGCCCCAGTGGGCGAGCACGGCGTAGACCAGCACCGACCACAGCGCAGCGAAGATCAGGTAGGCGCCGAAGCGCATCCGCTCGACCACCGCGCCCGAGACGAGCGCCACGGTGATGATGCAGAAGCTCGCCTGGAAGGCGAAGAAGACGATGTGCGGGATCGTCGAGCCCTCGCGTGGAGCGAGATCGACCCCCTGCAGGAAGGCGTGGCCGAGTCCGCCGACCAGCGAGCCCGTCCCGTCGAAGGCGAGCGAGTAGCCGACCGCCGCCCACGTGACCGTCGCCACCGCGAACGCGGCGATCGACATCATGAAAGTGTTGAGCGTGTTCTTGGAGCGGACGAGGCCGGAGTAGAAGAGGCCGAGCGCGACGGTCATCAGCAGCACGAGCGCGGTCGCCGCGAGCATCCATGCCGTGTCGCCGGTGTCGATCGCCGCGGCGGCGACGGTGTCGAGCGCGCCCATCAGTTGGCCACCGGCGTCACAGCGCCGTGGTCGGTCTCGCCGGTGCGGATCCGCACGGCGCGCTCGAGCGGCACGACGAAGATCTTGCCGTCGCCGACCTCACCGGTCCGCCCGCCGGCGCAGAGCGCCTCGATCGTCGCGTCGACGAAGTCGTCGGAGACGGCGATCTCGAAGCGCAGCTTCTCGGCCAGCCCCATCTTCACCGTCGTGCCGCGGTAGGTCTCGACCCTGTCGAGCTCCCCGCCGTGGCCCTGGACCCTGCTTAGCGTCACTCCCCGCACCTCCGCGCGGTACAGCGACTCGAGGACATCGTTGGCCTTCTCGGGCCGGACGATGCCGATCACCAGCTTCATGTTCCCCTGCCTCCCTGGACGCCTCTGAGCGCGGCGAGACTAGCCGCATCGCGGCGGCGGGGTCAACACGGGCCGGCCGCCCGGCCGGCCCCGCTATCCGCGGGGCTGCTCCTCGAGCATCGACGCCAGGCGGGCGAGGATCCCCGTCCAGCCGCCCTCGTGGTCGCGCACCGCCTGCTCGTCCCAGAGGCCGCTGTGGGTGAAGCTGACCTTGGTCGCGCCGTCGACCTCCTCGAAGTCGATCTCGATCAGGGTGCGCCGGTCGTCGTCGTCCCAGAGCCAGGTGAAGGCGAGCCGGTTCGGCGGGTCGATCTCTGTGTACTTGCCGCCGCCGCCGTACTCGGCGTCCTTGTCGGTGTCGTGCATGACGACGCGGATGTCGCCGCCGACGCGCAGGTCGACCTCCGCGTCGCTCTCGCCCCAGCCCTGCTCGACGCGCCACCAGCGGCGCATGACCTCCGGGCTGGTCCAGGCGGCGAAGACGGCGTCGGCGGGGGCCTGGTAGGTCCGCTCGATCCGGACTGTGCTCTTGGTGTCGATCATCGGTCGGTCTCCTGTCTGTCGCGGAGGTGCACGGCGAGCCAGACGCGCGTGGCGGCGAGCATCGCCCCGATCCCGGTCACCGCCGGGAGCAGCTCCTCGAGCGGGAGGCCGGCGATGTGCGCGGTGAGCATCATGCGCCCTGTGCCGCCTCGGGCACGACGTGGCCGGCGTCCCGGGCGCGGCCGAGCTGCTCGGCCATCGCCGCCGGGTCGGGGGCGTCGTACTCGTCGTGGATGTTCCACCAGGTGTAGGGCGGGGTCTGCGGGTAGCCCTCGGGCGAGTCCTCCCACTCCTCCTGGCGTCCGAGCGCGGTGATGTCGAGGTAGGCGAAGGTGCCGCCGAGCGCCTCGTCGCCGCGCCCGTTGACGAAGTAGGTGCGGTAGACGCGTCGGTCGTCGTCGCGGTAGAAGGCGTTGAAGCCGTGCCACTCGTCGACTCCGAAGTCGGCGTCGAAGTCGTCGGTGAGCGTGTACCACGGGATGTGCTGCCAGCCCATCCGCTCCTTCAGGCGGGCGATGTCCGGCTGCGGCGCGCGCGAGACGAACGCGAGCGTGGTGTCGCGGGCGTTGAGGTGGGCGAGGTTGCCGGTCTCGTCGCCGGTGATCATCGAGCAGCCGCGGCAGCCGGCGTCGGGCCAGCCGACGACGCCGGGCTCGTAGAAGAAGCGGTAGACGATCAGCTGGCGGCGGCCCTCGAACATGTCGAGCAGGCTCAGGGGACCGTCGGGCCCGTCGAAGGCGTAGACGCGATCGACGGCCATCCGCGGCATCCGCCGGCGCTCGGCGGCGAGCGCGTCGCGGGCGCGGGTCAGCTCCTTCTCCTTGACCAGCAGCTCCTCGCGCGCCGCGGTCCACTCCTCCGGTGAGACGACGGGTGGCATGTTCATCTGGACTCGTTCTCCTTCAAGTAGTCATCGACGACGTCGAACAGGCGGCCCCAGCGGGCGCGTTGGAGATCCATCCAGTCGGCGGCCTCGCTGAGCACGTCCGGCTCCAGCGAGAGCCGGTGCGTGCGGCCCACGACGACGCGTGCGACGACGCCCGTCTCCTCGAGCACCTTCAGGTGCTTGGAGATCGCCGGCTTCGATACCCCGAAGCCGGCGGTCGCCTCTCCCACCGTCGCCGGACCCTCGGCGAGCCGCTCGACGATCCCGCGGCGGATCGGGTGCGACAGCGCCCTGAACGGATCGTTAACCATTGGGTTAACCGTAGCAGGGTGTCGGCGGTTGCCCAGACCGCGCGGCGCGGCCGCCCCCTACTCGACGAGGACGGTGTCGTCGTGCGAGTAGGCGGGCGAGCAGCAGCAGACCACGACGAGGTCGTCGGGGCCGGTGTTCCACAGCTTGTGGACGCTGCCGGGCGGGATGACCGCGCAGTCGCCCGGGGCGATCTCGCGCTCGACGTCGTCGA
>JAAYBF010000188.1 GCA_012718975.1 Solirubrobacterales bacterium
GAGCCGGCGGCGCGCGACCGGGCGCCGCCGGCCGGCTGCGCGGGGCGCTGACCCCGGGGCCGCGGGCGCGGCGCTGGCTGATCGCCTGCGCGTTGGTGGTGGCGCTGCTCGGCGGGCTCTACCTGCTCTGGTTGCGCGACTCGCCGCTGGTCGCCGTCGACGACGTCACGGTGACGGGCGTCGAGGGGCGCGACGCCGACCGGATCCGGACCGCGCTGATCTCGACGGCCGAGACGATGACGACGCTCAACGTCGACCGCGCCCGGCTCGCCGACGCGGCCGCCGCCTTCCCCAGCGTCGCGCGCGTCGAGGCGACCGCCGACTTCCCGCACGCGCTGCACATCCACGTCGTCGAGCACCGCCCGGTGGCGATCGCCCAGGCCGGCGGGCGCAGCCAGCCGCTGGCCGCGGACGGCTCGGTGCTGGCGGGGGTCGAGGCCTCCGACGACCTGCCGACGATCGACCTGGCCGTCGCGATGCCGGCGCGGCGGCTCGGCCCGGGGGCCGCGCGCGACGCCGCGGCGGTCGCCGGGGCGGCCCCGGCGCCGTTCGTCGGGCGGATCGAGAGCCTCGCTCGCGAGGGGGACGCGCGGGGGGTCGTCGCGACCCTCGACGACGGCACCGAGGTCGTCTTCGGCGAGCCGGCGCGGCTGGCCGCGAAATGGGCGGCGGCGGTTCGCGTCCTGGCCGACGACGAGGCCGACGGGGCGACCTACGTCGACGTCCGGATCCCCGAGCGACCGGTCGCCGGCGGGCTCGCGCCGGTGGCCTCGGAGTCCTACGCGCCGGCCTACGACCCGGTCACCGGGGCGCCTATCGATCCCGCCACCGGACTGCCGATCGACCCCTCGACGGGGGCCCCGACATACACTCAACCCTGAGTCGAGGGTTGGCCCAACCCTCGATCCTCGGTAGAGGGTTAGGCTGCAAGCGGCGTTGCAGCGTCGGTTTGACATTCGTCGCGATTTCCACCTACAGTCCAGGTTTGCAGCGATTCCTCGGTGGCTCCGCAAACCCTCGATGATCGCTTTACCTCCGGACGAGAACGTCCGATAGGGAGCTTGCACCCACCGATCCCGAAGCACAGCGAGGCAAGGACCAAAGCGATGGACACCGGTAGCTACTTGGCCGTCATCAAGGTCGTCGGCGTCGGCGGCGGCGGCACCAACGCCGTCAACCGGATGGTCGACGCCGGCCTGAAGGGCGTCGAGTTCATCGCCGTCAACACCGACGCGCAGGCGCTGCAGATGTGCGACGCCGACATCAAGCTCCAGATCGGCGACCAGCTCACCCGCGGGCTCGGCGCCGGCGCCGAGCCGGAGGTCGGCCTCGGCGCCGCCAACGAGAGCCGCGACGAGCTCAAGGAGGCGCTCAAGGGCGCCGACATGGTCTTCGTCACCGCCGGCGAGGGCGGCGGCACCGGTACCGGCGCCGCCCCGGTGATCGCAGAGGTCGCCAAGCAGGAGATCGGCGCGCTCACCGTCGGCGTCGTCACCCGCCCGTTCGGGTTCGAGGGCAGCCAGCGCAAGCGCCAGGCCGACGAGGGCATCGACCGCCTCCGCGAGGAGGTCGACACGCTGATCGTCATCCCGAACGAGAAGCTGCTCGCCGTCGTCGAGCGCCGCACCAGCATCCTCGACGCGTTCAAGGAGGCCGACAACGTCCTCCGCCAGGGCGTCCAGGGAATCACCGACCTGATCACGATCCCCGGCCTGATCAACCTCGACTTCGCCGACGTGCGCACGATCATGCACAACGCCGGCACGGCGCTGATGGGCATCGGCAGCGGCTCCGGCGAGACGCGCGCGGTCGACGCCGCCAGAGCGGCGATCGCCTCGCCGCTGCTGGAGGAGGCCGTCGAGGGCGC
>JAAYBF010000189.1 GCA_012718975.1 Solirubrobacterales bacterium
CGATCTCGTCGGCGACCAGCAGCACGCCGTGGCGGTCGCACAGCTCGCGCAGCAGCGTCAGCACGGCCGGGTCGTAGAACCACATGCCGCCGGCGCCCTGGACCGACGGCTCGACGATCGCCGCCGCCAGCTCGCCGCCGTGGCGCTCGAACAAGGCGGTCAGGTGATCCGCGTAGGCGTCGTCGAGCACGCGCGGCGGCCGGTCGGCGAAGACGTGCGCGGGGAGGATGCCCGAGAACAGGCTGTGCATGCCGCCGACCGGGTCGCAGACGGCCATCGCCCCGAAGGTGTCGCCGTGGTAGCCGCCGCGCAGCGCGAGCAGCCGGTGGCGACCAGGTCGCGCCTGCAGCGCCAGCTTGATCGCGACCTCCACCGAAACCGATCCGGAATCCGCCAGGAAGACGTGCTCGAGCGGCTCGGGGGTGATCGCGACGAGCCGCTCGGCGAGCGTGATCGCGCCTTCGTGGGTCAGCCCGCCGAACATCACATGCGCCATCCGGTCGAGCTGATCGCGCACGGCCGCGTCGAGGACGGGGTGGCGGTAGCCGTGGATCGCGCACCACCACGAGGACATCCCGTCGACGACCTCGCGCCCGTCGGCGAGCGTCAGCCGCACCCCCTCCGCCCCGACGACCGCGAGCTGCTCCCGCGCCGCCGGCATCGGCCCGTAGGGGTGCCAGACATGGCGCCGGTCGAGGTCCAGCAGCCGGCCCCAGTCGGTCGCGCTCTCCAAGCCTGGCTCCATCGCCCCGGCAGCCTCGCACAGCCCGGACGCCCGCGCCCCCGCTCGCCCCCGATGCCATGCGGAGCTCTCTTGGGAGTCGACCCCCAAGAAAGCTCCGCACGGCCCGCGGAACCGGGTCAGGGCAGACGACCGGCCCAGAGGGTCGAGAGGCCGAAGGCGCTGAGCAGCAGGAGGGCGCCGCCGCCGGCGAAGGCGGCGGTCCGCTCGCGGGCCTCCTCGCGGGTGCCGAGCTGGGAGCCGAGCTGCTCGTAGACGGCGTCGAGGCCGTCGGCGCTGTCGGCGTCGAAGGCGCGGCCGCCGGAGCGCTCGGCGATCTCGCGCAGCGACTCGGGGTCGGGCGAGACCGGGATCGAGTAGCCGGACCCGTCGGGCGCCGGGACCGTCGCGTCGGCCGTGCCGAGCGAGACCGTGTAGATCGGGACGCCCGCCTCGGCGGCGGCGTCGGCGACCGCGAACGGGTCCTGGCCGGTCGTCGCCTCGCCGTCGGAGAGCAGCACGATCGCCGACGGCGGCCGGTCGTCGTCCGCCCCGCCCCTGCCGGGGGTGGCGCCGCCCGCGTCGCCACGCCCGAGCAGGTCGAGCGCCGCGGCGAGCGCGTCGCCGGTCGCGGTGCCGCCGTCGGCGACCAGACCGTCGATCTGGCCGAGCACGCGCGGGCGGTCGACGGTCGGCGACTGCAGCGTCCGCGGCGTCTCGGAGAAGGCGATCGCGCCGACGCGCAGCTCGTCGGGCACCTGCTCGAGGAACGTCCGCGCCGACGCCTTCGCCGCGGTCAGTCGGTCGGGGTCGACGTCGTCGGCGAGCATCGAGCGCGACACGTCCGTCACCAGCACGATCGTCGCCCGCTCGTCCGGCACCGCGACCGTGGTCTCGGGCCGGGCGGTCGCCACCACCAGCGCCGCGAGCGCGAGCAGGAACAGCGCCGGCGGCAGGTTGCGCCGCAGCATGCCGGAGCCGCGCGGCGCGACGGCGGCGACCGTCGCCGCGCCCGGGAAGCGGACCGCGTAGCGGCGCCGGCGCCGGCGCGCGGCGTTGAGCGCGAACACCAGCGCCGGGATCGCGAACAGGCCGAGCAGCGCCAGCGGCGCGCCGAAGCTCATCGCGCGCCTCCCCCGCCCGCGCCACGGCGGCGCGCCGCTGTCGGGACGGCGCTCACCGCCGGCCCAGCTCCCGGGCGAGCGCGTGCGCCCAGTCACCCGCCGTCGACAGGGCCACGTGGCGGGCGCCGGCACGGCGCAGCTGTGCGCGGACCTCGGCGCGGCGGCGCGCCTCGGCCTCCGCGTAGCGGCGGCGCAGGCGGCGGTCGCGAGTGTCGGCTTCGACCTGGGCGCCGGTCTCGGGGTCGACGAGCGTCAGCGTCCCGACCGCCGGCAGCTCGGCCTCGCGCGGGTCGCCGACCTCGACCGCGACGAGCGTGTGGCGCAGGCCGAGCCGGCGCAGCTCGCGCGCCCAGTCGCCGCCGTCGCGGAAGTCCGAGACGGCCGCGACCAGCCCGGGCCGGGTCGCCAGCCGGGCGACCCGCGCGAGCGCGTCGGCGAGGGTGGTGGCGCCGCGCTGTCCGTCGGTCGCGACGCCGTCGGCGAGCAGCCGCGCGACCGCCACCCGCGCCAGCCGCCCGCCGCGCGGCGCGACCGTGCGCAGCTCGTCGGTCCCGCAGGCGACCAGCCCGACCCGCCCGCCGCGCCGGACCGCGACCCCGGCGAGCAGGTCGGCGACGCCCTCGGCGACGTCGGACTTCAGCCGCGCGGCGCTGCCGAAGCCCATCGACGCCGAGACGTCGACGGCGATCCACGTGGTCAGCAGCCGCTCGGGCACCTCGAGCCGGACGTGCGGCTCGCCGGTGCGGGCGGTCGCAGCGGCGTCGAGGCGGCGGACGTCGTCGCCGGGCACGTAGGGGCGCAGCTGGGCCAGCTCGAGCCCGGCGCCGACGCCGGTGCCCGCGTGCTCGCCCGGCAGCACCCCGCCGGCGCGGCGGCGCAGGTCGAGCCGCACCGCCCGCGCCGCGGCCGCCGGCACGGGCCCCGGACCCTGCCGCCCGGGCGGCGGCGCGAGACCGGCCGCGTGCGCCCCCGCACGTCGATGTCGACCTTGCGGCGAAATATTCGCCGCAACGTCGACATCGATGGCGCCGTCGCGGCGATCGGCGCCGTGGCGGCGGCGGAACGGGAGCAGTCGGCTCACGCGACGTCCTCGCTGAGGCCGACGTGGCGCCCGCCGCCGACCACCTCGATCACCCGCTCGAGCACGGCGTCGGCGGAGACGTCGTCGGCGAGGGCGTCGTAGCTGAGCACGAGCCGGTGGCGGAACACGTCGGCGGCGAGGTCGCGCACGTCGCCCTCGGTGACGTGGCGGCGGCCGCGCAGCAGCGCGAGCGCCCGTGCGGCGGCGATCGCGCCGATCGGCCCGCGCGGGCTGACGCCGTACTCGATCAGCGGCTGGAGGTCGGCGAGGCCGTGGTCGCCCGGCCTGCGGGTCGCGTCGGCGAGATCGACCGCGTAGGCGACCACGCCGGGGTCGACGTAGACCTGCTCGACGAGCGCGCGGTAGCGGACGAGGGCCTCCGCGGTCAGCCGCTCCTGCACGGCCGGGGGCGGCGCGATCGACCGGCCGACCACCTCGATCTCCTCGAACGGCGTCGGGTAGTCGACGACGAGCTTCATCAGGAAGCGGTCGACCTGCGCCTCGGGCAGCGGATAGGTCCCCTCGGACTCGATCGGGTTCTGGGTCGCCAGCACGAGGAACGGGTCGGGCATCGCGTGGGTCTCGCCGCCGATCGTGACCTGGCGCTCCTGCATCACCTCGAGCAGCGCCGACTGGACCTTCGCCGGCGCGCGGTTGATCTCGTCGGCGAGCAGGAAGTTGCCGAACACCGGTCCCAGCTCGACGTCGAAGCCGCCGCTGTCGGGCCGGTAGATGCGCGTGCCGACGAGGTCGGACGGGACGAGGTCCGGCGTGAACTGGACGCGCCGGAAGCTGCCGCCGACGACATCGGCGAGCGTCTTGATCGTCAGCGTCTTGGCGAGGCCGGGCACGCCCTCGAGCAGCACGTGGCCGCCGGCCAGCAGCGCGACCATCACCCGCTCGAGCATCGCGTCCTGGCCGACGATCACCCGCTTGATCTCGTACAGCGCCTCCTCGAGCGCGGCGCGCGCCTCGAGCGGATCGCCCGCCGCGCCGGCGTGGTCGTCGTCGTGGTCTGCCCCGGCGCCGCCGGCTACGGCGGCGAGCGGACGGTCGTCGTGGCTCATGCTCATCTCCTCGTCGTCTGTCTGTTCGAAGTCGTTCACGGCAGCCGCCCGAACCAGCGCAGCGAGCCGAGGCCGCCGAGCAACAGCAGCAGCGCGGCGCCGCCCGCGAAGGCGGACGAGACCTCGCGCCGCTCGTCCTCGGTGGTGACGGTGGTGGCCAGCTCGTCGTAGATCGCGGCCAGCTCGTCGGCGTCGGCGGTCTCGAGCGAGCGGCCGCCGGTCAGGCGGGCGATCTCGGCGAGCGTGTCGCGGTCGGGCGGGACCGCGATCGTGCGCGTCGTCCCGTTCGGCCGCGCCACCTCGACGGTGCCGGCGTCGGTGCCGAGCGCGATCGTGTAGACGGGCACGCCGGCGTCGCGCGCCTCGCGGGCGACCTCGAGCGGGTCGCGGCCGTGGCGGGCGATGCCGTCGGAGAGCAGGACGATCGCGCCGGGCGCGGCGCCGTCTGCGGCCTGGCGCTCCGGGCCGGCCTCGATCAGGCCGAGCGCGGTCTCGAGCGCGTCGCCGGTGGCGGTGCCGCCCTGGGCGGTCAGCGAGCGCAGCGCGTCGGTGGCCGCCGCGCGATCGGCGCCGGGCGCCTCGACGCGCCGGACGGCGTCGTCGTAGGTGACCACGCCCGCGCGCGCGTCGGCCGGCAGCCGGTCGAGGAACGCGAGCGCCGACTCGCGCGCGGCGGTGAGGCGGTCGGGCGCGACGTCGGCGGCCTCCATCGAGCGCGACTGGTCGGTGACCAGGACGACGGTCGCGCTCTCCTTCGAGACCGCGACGGTCACCTCCGGTCGGGCGAGCGCGACGACCAGCGCGGTGAGCGCGACCGCGTAGGCGAGCGGCGCGAGGTGGCGGCGCCAGCGTGGCCGCCGCGGCACGGCCGACGGCAGCGTGGCCGGCGCCGCGAAGGCGCTCTCGCGGGCGGCGCGCGCCTGCTGGGCGGCGAGGTAGACGAGCGCCGCCAGCGGGACGAGCGCGAGCAGCGCGAGCAGCTCCGGCGCGGCGAACTCGATCTCCGGCATCGGCGCCGACGCTACGGCGCGTTCGTCAACGCGACCTAAA
>JAAYBF010000190.1 GCA_012718975.1 Solirubrobacterales bacterium
CACGGCTACCTGCTCGGCTGGTCGTTCGACCTCTTCGGCCCGTCGCTGATCGGCTGGCGGATCGTCCGGTCGCTCGCCGACGCGGCGGTCGCGGTCGCGGTCTTCGCGCTCGCGCGCCGTGGCGGCGCGCCGACCTGGGCGGCGGTCGCGGGCTGGCTCGCCGCCGCCTGCGCGATGGCCCAGCCGACCTCGGCCACCCCGCTCGCCCCCGCGCTCGCGCTCGGCCTCGGCGCGATCCTCGCAGCGACCGCCGCCCGGCCACGCATCGGCCTCGCCGCCGTGCTCACCGCGCTCGCGATCGCCTGGCGGCCCGACTTCGGCCTCTACGCCGCGCTCGCCGTGCTCGCCGCTCTGCTGCTCGGGCCGACGCCGACTCGGCCGGCGTGGCGTCCGGTCGCCGCCTACGCGGGCCTCACCGCCGCGCTCGCGCTGCTCGCCTACCTGCCGTTCCTGGTCGCGGCCGGTCCCGCGGACCTCTACTCCGCGCTGCTCGGCGACTCGCTGCGCGAGCGCGACTGGTGGACGCTCCCCTTCCCCTGGGCCTACGACGGCCCGCTGCGCGCCTGGCCGCCCGGCGCGCTCGCCGAGGACGCCAAGGACCTGCTCGGCTTCTACCTGCCCGCGCTGGCGCTCGCGGGTCTCGCGCTGACCGCGGCCCTCGGCGCGCTGCGGCTGCGGGCCCGGGCCGGACTGCCGCCATCGCTGGCGGCGCTCGGCGTGCTCGCGCTCGGCTGCCTCGCCTACCTGCTCTCGCGGCCCGACGAGTTCCACGCCACGCCGCTGATCGCCGTCCTCGCCGCCGCGCTCCCGATCGCCGCCGCGCCGTTCCTCCCCCGCCGCGCCGTCCCGGCGTCCGCCACGGCCGACCCCGCCACCGCCGCTTCCGCCACCGCCGTCGCGATCCTGCTCGCCTTCGCGGTCCACGGCGTCGCCAACCGCGGCTCCGCGCTGCTCCAGCCACCGCCGCTCGCGACGATCGACCTGCCGGTCGCCGACGGCGCCCAGGCCCCGCCCGCCGAGGCGCGCGCGCTCACGCGGATGGCACGCGCGGTCCAGGCGGTCGTCCCGCCCGGCGAGCCGATCTACACCGTCACCAGCCGCTCCGACCTCGTCCGCTTCAACCAGCCGCTGGTCTACGTGCTCGCCGGCCGCCCGAACCCGACCCGGCGCGACTTCGGCATCCAGACCGGCGCCGCCGCCCAACGCGAGCTCGTCGCGGAGCTGGCGCGCGACCGTCCGCGGGCGATCGTCCGCTGGACATCTCCCGCCACGACCGTCCGCGAGCCGAACCTGCGCGGGCGGCCGACCGGCGTGCGGATCCTCGACAGGTGGCTGGCCGACCGCTACCGCCTCCTCGCCCGGTACGGCGACTACGAGATCCTCGTTCCCCGCGACGGCGGCTGAGCGCCCGCCCCGCCGTGTCCGTTGGAGGCGCCGTTGGCGGCCGTCCGCGCCGCGCCCACGCCGTGGCGCTCGAGCAGCGCGGCGTCGACCTCGCGCGGGAACGCCTCGCGGAACACGGCCCGGTCGAAGCGGCGCGCGTTGGCGACGCAGGCCGCTGGATCGACGGCGAGCGCGTCGAAGTCCGCGACCGCGGCCGCGAGCTCGTCGGCGCCGCCGTCCCAGAGCCGGCCCGTGACCCCGTCGACGACCGTCTCGAGCGCGCCGCCCGCCCCGGCCGCGATCACCGGCCGGCCGGCGGCCTGCGCCTCGACCGCGGCGATGCCGAACTCCTCGACCGACGTCACCACCGCGGCGCGCGCGGTCGCCAGCAGCTGGGCGGCGGCGGCGTCGTCGACGCGGCCGGCGAAGCGGACCGTCGGGCCGGCGCGCGCGCGCAGCCGGCACTCGTCGGGTCCGTCGCCAACGATCACCAGCGGCCGGCCGAGCCGGTTGAACGCCTCGACCGCCAGCTCGATCCGCTTGTGCGACATCAGCGCCGACAGCAGCACGTAGTGCTCCCCGGCCGCGGCCGGCGCGAACCGTCCGGTCTCGACCGGCGGGTAGACGACCGTCGACTCGCGGCCGAGGTCGGCGGCGATCCGCTCCTGGGTGGCGCGCGAGTTGGTGACGTAGCGGTCGACACGGCGGGCGGCGGCGCGGTCCCAGTCGCGCCAGCGGCCGAGGAACGCGCCGAGCGCGGCCCGGGTCAGCGGGTCGCGCCGCTCGGCGAGCGTGCGGTCGCGCTCGTTCCAGGCGTAGCGGAACGGGTTGTGGCAGTAGCAGACGTGGGTGGCCGCGTCGCCGCGGCGGGCGGCGTGGGCCCAGGCGCTCGAGCTGGAGATGACGAGGTCGTAGCCGGAGAGGTCGAACGAGCGGATCGCGGCCGGGTATAGGGGCAGCAGCCCGCGGAAGGTGCGCCGGCCGGGGTGCAGCCGCTGCAGGAACGAGGTGTGGACGGTCCGCCCGGAGAGCCGCCCCTCGGTGCCGTGCTCGTCGTAGATCGGCGAGAGGACGTCGGCCTCGGGATAGAGGTCGCAGATCTCGAAGAAGACACGCTCGGCGCCGCGCACTCCGATCAGGAAGTCATGGACGAGCGCGACTCGTGCAGTCCCACCACGTCCGATCCCCATACGCACGGTTCGAGTGTATGGCGGTTGTGAACGTGGTAAAGGCTGTTTTGTCCGCGGTGTACAGAGCTACACTGGCCACCATGTACGGATCACGTCCGCCGCGTCGGACGCTGCTGACAGTTGCCCTGGCCCTGCTGGCGCTCGCGCTGCTGCCGGCCTCCTCCGCGGTGGCGCAGAGCGCGGGCGACCGTCAGTACAGCGACCCGCTCGTCACCGACGGCGGCGGCCAGCAGCCGGAGCCGGCGCCGGACACGCCGACCAGCAGCGACGGCAGCGGCCAGGGCGCGGCCCCGAGCCCCGCGACCGGCTCCGGCGACGCGAGCGGCGCGGTCGACCTGCCGGCCGGCGCCGAGCCGGCGCAGGAGTTCGCCGACGACCCCTCCTCCAGCGCGGGCACGCTGCCGCGGACCGGGGCCGACGCGGCGCTGCTCGCCGGCCTCGGGCTGGCGGCGCTGGCGCTGGGCGCATTGGGACTTGCCGTGGCGCGCGATCCGCGCCATGCTCGCCGCTAGCGGGATGCGCACCCCCGGCCGTGCGGCCGGGTTGTTGCACTGATGCGTCCGATCCGCCCGCCAGCCACCGCCCGCCGCCCGCGCACGCTCGCCGTCGCGGTGCTCGCCGTGGCGCTCTTGGCGGTGGCGGCCGCCGTCGCGCCGGCGGCGGCGACGGCGCGGCCGGTGCCGTTCGGCTTCGCCGGGGTGATGATCGACGGGCCGATGAACGCCCCGGGCTACGACCCGTCGGCGGAGATGGACGTGATGGTCGCCAGCGGCGTCGAGAGCGTCCGCTTCGCCTTCCACTGGGTCGACGGCCAGCCCTACCGCACGGCGGCCGAGGTGCCGAGCTGGCAGCGGCCGCTGTTCCGCGACCTCGAGGGCGTGCCGACGACCTTCCACCGCTTCGACCCGATGGTCGCGGGCGCCGCGGCGCGCGGCCTGCGGCTGCTGGCGAACGTGACGACGGTCCCGCCGTGGGCGGCGAAGTACCCGTCGAAGTTCGGCTCGCCGCCGCGCAGCAACGCCGCCTACGCCGGCTTCGTGCGCGAGCTGGTGCGCCGCTACGGCCCGCGCGGCTCGTTCTGGGCCGAGAACCCGGGGCTGCCGTACCGGCCGGTCCGCACCTGGCAGCTCTGGAACGAGCCGAACCTG
Source organism: Solirubrobacterales bacterium (assembly GCA_012718975.1). Taxonomy (GTDB): domain Bacteria; phylum Actinomycetota; class Thermoleophilia; order Solirubrobacterales; family Thermoleophilaceae; genus JAAYBF01. The sequence continues at coordinate 3,722 of JAAYBF010000190.1, forward strand.
CGCTACTCCTGGACCGACGCCCGCTGGGCCGGTCCGTACGTGCGGCTGCTGCGCGCCGGCCGGCGGGCGGTGAAGTCGGTCGACCGGCGCGCGCGGATCATGCTCGCCGGGCTGCCGAACGTCAGCTGGCGCGACCTCGACCGGATCTACCGGGTGCGCGGCGCACGGCGGCTGTTCGACGAGGTGGCGATCCACCCGTACACCGCCCCGCCGGGCGGCGTGGTGACGATCCTCGAGCGGGTCCGCAAGGTGATGCGCCGCCACGGCGACCGCCGCAAGCCGGTCGCGGTGACGGAGTTCGGCTGGCCGTCCTCGAAGGGCAAGGTGAAGGGGATCGGCGTCTCGACCGACCGGCGCGGCCAGGCCTCGCGCCTGCGCCGCGCGCTGCCGCTGCTGGTGCGCAACCGCAAGCGCCTGCGGCTCTCGTCGATCTACTACTACACGTGGGTCACCAACGACGCCCCGAACACCTCGATCTTCTACTTCGCCGGCCTGCGCCACCGCCTCCCCTCGGGCGAGGTCGTCCCCAAGCCCGCCTTCCACGTCTACCGCTCCGCCGCCCTCCGGATGGCCAAGTGCCAGGTCAAGTCGACCGTCGCCACCCGCTGCGCCCGCCCACGGCGCTGACCGCGCCGCCGGACCTGTACCGTCACGTCCCCCTCAGCGCCGCCTGGCGCGAAGCCGACCGACCGGGAGGACCTCCTCGATGCGCAAGCTGGCGACCGTCGCCGCCCTGATCGCCGCCGCGGCCGTGGGCGCGGGCTGCGGCTCCGACGACACGGACACGACGAGCGCCGCCGCGCCGGACACGCCATCCGAGCGGCTCTCCGCGGAGCGCTTCGCCGCGGCCGAGCGGGTCTACGAGGCTGTGCTTCCGATCGACGAGCTCCCGGACGAGCCCGACCCGCGCAAGCTCGAGTCCAAGGTCGCCGAAGTGGTCGAGGCATGCGATGAGGTGGCGGCGACTGGCGACGAGCTGCTCGACGCGCTGACGCGCGACTGTGAGCTGATGGCCGTCGCGGCGGAGGCGACCACCGCCGCGAGCGACTGCGCCGACCCGGCTGGGTGCGGCCGCGAGATCGTCAAGGCAGCGGAATCGATGATCGCGATCGCGAACAGCGCGGTGGAGGCGATCCCGACCGTCGAGGCGGAGGTCGCCGCCGGACCTTGCCGGGAGGTCCTGACCTCGGCACGCCATCTTGGCCTCTTCAGCGACATGGCGCAGAACCTCCGCACGATGGGCGAGGCGATCCGCGACGGCGACGACGAGACGGCCCTCGCGGCGGCCAACCGCGCCATACGGATCGGCGAGCGCGCGGAGCGGCTGCCGGACGCGGCGGCGACCCTCGCCAGGTTCCGACGCGCCTGCGCGCCGGAGGGCTCCTAGCCCACCTCCCGGCGGCCCTGCCGCATCGATGTCGACGTTCCGGCGAAATATTCGCCGGAACGTCGACTTCGATGCGGCGGGGCCGGCTACCAGCGCCGCCGCAGGCCGATGAGGGTGCCCTGGGCGAGGCCGTGGAGCTTGGCGAGGGCGATCCGGGCGCGTAGGCGGGAGCGGCGGGCGATGGCGCTGGCGGCCATGTCGAGGACGTCGACGGCGCCCCAGGCCCAGAGCCTCAGGCCGCCGCCGGCGCCGCGGCCGAGGTGCTTGCAGGCGAAGCCGGCCCAGGCGCGCGAGTAGCCGCGCTGCAGCTCGACGACCGCGCCGGCGTCGCGCCACTGGTGGTGGACCGCCCGCACCGCCGGGGACAGGACGGCTGTGCCGCCGGAGCGCAGCAGGCGGTGGTTGAAGTCCATGTCGTCGGCGGCCGGCAGGTCGTCCACCCCCGGGCCGAGCCGCTCGTCCCAGCCGCCGAGCCGCTCGGCGACGGCGCGACGGACGCAGAACAGCACGCCGAAGCCGATCGCCCCCGGCAGCGTCCGGCCGCCGCGCCGGACCAGCGGCCGGGCGACCGGGAAGGTCGTGACCGGCGGCAGGTCGGGGTCCGCCCCCTCCCCTCCCGCTCGGACGTCGCCGGCGATCCAGTCGGCGCCCGGATGGGCGGCGATCTCGGCCGCCAGCGCCGCGCCGAAGTCGCCGGCGACCAGGCAGTCGTCGTCGACGAAGCAGACCCACTCGGTGTCCGCCGCGCCCAACGCGATGTTGCGCGCCCGCGACAGCCCGCGGCCGCTATCGCGGACGACCGTGAGCCGCGGAGCGCGCACCGCCCGCTCGGCGAGCTCCGCGCTCCCCTCCTCGCCCTGGTCGACGACCACCACCGCCGCCTCCGGCGCGCCCCGGTCGAGCGCGTCGAGGGTGGCGGCCACCAGCCCCGGCCGCCCGCGCGTGCAGACCGCGATCGTCAACGACCCGCTGTCGTCCGGCATCGCACCATCGTAGGACCGCGTGACCACCGAGCGACCACGAGCGCGCGACCACCGCGTGGAGGATCGTTGGGGGTGTACCCCCAACAATCCTCCGCTCGGCGTTCGCGGCACCGCGACCCGCTGGTAGGTTCGCCGCAGGTGTCGGCGCAACCCCAGGCGCTGCTGGTCAACTACGCCGCGCTGCTCGGCGGCGCGGAGCGGATCCTGCTCGACCATGCGGCGGCGCTCGACGGGCCGGTCGCACTCGCCTGTCCCGAGGGGCCGCTGGCCGACGCGGCCCGGGCCGCCGGCCTCACAGTCCACCCGCTCGTCCAGCGCCGGCTTGAGCTGCGCGCGAGCGCCCGCGACCGGATCGCGACCCCGCTGCGGATGGGCGCCCAGGCGCGCGAGGTCCGCCGGATCGCCGCCGCGCTGCGGCCACGCTGCGTCGTCGCCTGGGGCATGCGCGCCCTGCTCTCCTGCTCGGCCGGCCTGCGCGGCATGCGCCCCCACCGGCCACTGCTCTTCCACCACCACGACCTGCTGCCGAGCCCGCTCGTCGGCCGCGCCGTGCGCGCCGCCGCCCGCCGCGCCGACGCCGTCGTCGCGCTCTCCGACGCGATCGCCGCCGACCTCGATCCCGCGGGCCGGCTCGCCGGCCGGCTGACCGTCGTCCACGCCGGGGTCGACCTCGACCGCTTCGCCCCCACCGGCCCCCCGCCGGCAGCTCCCCCGACGGCGCTCGTGCTCGGCGCGATCGTCGGCTGGAAGCGGCCGGGCCTGGCGCTCGAGATCGCCGCCGCCGCGCGCGCGGAGCTTCCCGACCTGCGGCTGCGCCTCGCCGGCGCCCCGCTCGGGGCGGCCGGCTCGGCGCTGCTCGCCGACCTCCGCCGGCGTGCCGGCGCGCCCGACCTCGCCGGCCGCGTCGAGCTGCCCGGCGCGGTCGACGACATCCCCGCCGCCCTCGCCGAGGCCACCTGCCTGCTCCACTGCGCCGACGCCGAGCCCTACGGGATGGCGGTCGTCGAGGCGCTCGCGTGCGGGCGCCCGGTCGTGGCGCCCGCCGCCGGCGGCCCGCGCGAGCTGGTCGCCCGCGACCGCGGCGTCCTCTACCCGCCCGGCGACGTGGCCGCCGGCGCCGGCGCGCTCGTGCGCGCGGTGGCCGCCGCGCCGCAGCTCGGCCGCGGCGCGCGGGCCTTCGCGGAGTCGGCGCTCGGCCTGGAGGTGGCGGGCGCGCGGTTCCGCATGGCGATCGAGGCGGTGGCGCGGTGAGCGCCGCCGACGGGTGGCCCCCCGCCGCCGGCCCGCACGGCCACGGCGCGGCCCGGTCCGCGCCCGCCCGGCACAGACCGCCCAGGGAGCGGCCGTGTCGGTGACCGCCCCGATCGCGATCAACGCCCGCGCCGCGCAGCGGGCGGAGACCGGCGGCGTCGAGCGCGTCGTCGCCGAGCTCGCCGCCCGCCTGCCGGCCCTCGCGCCCGACCGCTACCGCCTCGTCGCGCCGCCGCCGGCGCTCGCCCACCGCGCCGGCCACGCCTGGGAGCAGGCGGCGCTGCCGCTGATCGCCCGCGGCGCCGAGGTGCTCTTCTGCCCGGGGAACACCGCGCCGCTGGCGGGCCGCCGCAACGCCGTCCTGGTCCACGACCTCGCCCCGCTCGTCGAACCCACGTGGTACACGCGCGCCTACCGCGCCTGGCACCGCGTCCAGCTGCGCGCGGTCGCCGCCCGCGCGCGGCTGGCGATCACACCCTCGGAGTTCGTCCGCCGCGAGCTGACGGACCGGCTCGGGATGGCGCCCGAGCGGACCGTCGCCGTCCCGCTCGCGGTCGACGGGCGCTTCGCCACCGCCGGCGACCCGCTGCCGCTGCGCCGCCGGCTCGGCCTCGCCGACCGCCCCTACGTGCTCGCGGTCGGCACCGACACGGCGCGCAAGAACCTCGCCCTGCTCGACGCGATCGCCCCGCGCCTGGCGGCGGCGGGGCTCGACGTGGCGATCGCCGGCGGCGCGCGCGACTACATGCCGAGCGCGACCGCGGGCGCCGCCGCCCCCGGCGCCGCCCGCCGGCTCGGCTACGTCGCCGAGGCCGACCTGCCCGCGCTCTACGCGGGCGCCGCCGCGCTCGCGCTACCCTCGCGCTACGAGGGCTTCGGCCTGCCGTGCCTGGAGGCGATGGCGGCCGGCACGCCTGTCGTGACCACCCGCGCCGGAGCGCTGCCGGAGACCTGCGGCGACGCCGCCCTCTACGCCGACCCGGACGATCCCGCCGGCTTCGCCGAAGCCTGCCTCGCCGCCGCCAACGACCCCTCGCTCGGCGCCCGGCTGACCGCCGCCGGCCGCGTCCGCGCAGGCGCGCGCACGTGGACTCTGACCGCCGAGCGGGTAGATGCCGCACTGGGCGCCCTGCTGGCGTTACCCTGAACCGGTGGGAGGTGCCTGCTGTCCCGTAACCAGCAGGAAGGAGCGCCGAGGGATGAATCGCACTGTTGGGCGCCGCATGCTCGCGGCGCTGCTCGCGCTGGCGGCGGTCGCCGCCGTGGCGCCGGCCGCCGACGCCAAGCCCAAGAAGCGCGGCAAGGCGAACGACTCGACGGTCACGGTGATGACCCGCAACCTGTACCTGGGCACCGATCTGATCAAGATCGCCACCGCCCCCGACATCGACGCCTTCAAGGCCGCGGTCGCCGCCGGCTTCGCGGAGGTCAAGGCGACCAACTTCCCGGCGCGCTCGAAGCTGATCGCCAAGGAGGTCAAGCAGACCAAGCCGGACCTGATCGGCCTCCAGGAGGCGGCGCTGTGGCGGACCGGGCCCAGCGACGGCTCCGCTTCGCCGAACGCCACGAAGGTCGCCTACGACTACGTGAAGCTGCTGGTGCGCGCGCTCAAGCGCCAGGGCATGAAGTACAAGGTCGTGCGCGCCACCAACGAGGCCGACATCGAGGGCCCGAGCAGCGAGGGCTACGACGTCCGCCTGACGATGCGCGACGCGATCCTCGTCCGCGCCGACCGCAAGGGCCTGAAGGTGCGCAAGAAGGGCGGCGCGAACTTCACCGCCCGGATCCCGTTCCCGACCGTCGGCGGCGTCTTCGACGTCCGCCGCGGCTACGCGTGGGCGGACGTGAAGCTGGGCCGCAAGGCGTTCAGATTCGTCGACACCCATCTCGAGGCCTACCTCGAGAGCACGCGCGTCGCCCAGGCCGAGGAGCTCGTCGCCCGCGGCGGCCCGGTCAAGGGCAAGCGGGTGATCGTGCTCGGCGACATGAACTCCGACCCCAAGGGCGAGGGCGGCTCGCCGCCGAGCGCCTACGACGCCCTGATCGCGGGCGGCCTGCGGGACGTCTGGCCGGCCGTCAACAAGCGCGACCCGGGCTACGCCTGCTGCCTGCGCACGACGACGCTGACCGATCCGCCGCGGCCGCTGCCGTGGGACCACCGGATCGACCAGATCTTCGTCAAGGGCAAGGTCAAGCCGGTCAACGCGAAGACGACCGGGACCAACCCGCGCACGAGCCGCACCAAGGGCGGCCTCTGGGCATCGGACCACGGCGGGGTGGTGGCGAAGCTGCGGCTGCGGTAGCCGCTGGAAACCTGGCTGGTCAGCCAGTAGCGTGGGGGCAGATGACCGTCTCGTCTGCCCCCACCAGCGCCACCCACGACGTCTTCAACCAGCCGCCGCCGCTGGCGCCCTACAACGTCTTCGACGCCGACCCGGCGCTGGGCGAGGCGGTCGAGCGCGAGGGCGGCGGCTGGGGCGTCGACCGTCTCCGCGACGCCGGCGAGCTGGCGGGGACCGCGGAGGCGATCGCCCACTCCGAGCGGGCGGAGCGCAACGAGCCGATCCTGCGCAGCCACGACCGCTACGGCAACCGCGTCGACGAGGTCGAGCTCGACCCGTCCTGGCACTGGCTGCTGCGCCAGGCGATCGAGCGCGAGTGCCACGGCCTGCCGTGGCGCGACCCCCAGCCGGGCGCCCACGTCGTCCGCTCGTCGCTGTTCATGGTCTGGTCGCAGGTCAACGCGGGCGTGATGTGCCCGGTGTCGATGACCCACGCCGTCGTGCCCGCGTTGCGCGAGAGCCCGGAGCTGGCCGCCGAGTGGGAGCCGCGGCTGGTCCGTCCCGACTACGACCACGGCGCGATCGCCGGCATGGCGATGACCGAGAAGCAGGGCGGCTCCGACGTCCGCGCGAACACCACGACGGCCGTCCCGGCGGGCGACGGCTGGTGGGAGATCACCGGCCACAAGTGGTTCTGCTCCTACCCGCCGTGCGACATCTTCCTGACGCTCGCCCAGACCGACGCGGGCATCTCCTGCTTCCTGATCGAGGGGCCGGGTCGCGAGGGCGGCCAGCCGGGCTTCCAGATCCAGCGGCTCAAGGACAAGCTCGGCACCCGCTCGCTGCCGTCGTCGGAGGTCGAGTTCCGGGCGCTGCCGGCACGGCTGGTCGGCGAGGAGGGCCGCGGCGTCCAGACGATCATCCGGATGGTCAACCACACCCGGCTCGACTGCCTGATCGGCTCGGCCGCATCGATCCGCTGGGGCACGGCGCAGGCCGTCCACCACGCCCGCCACCGCTCGGCGTTCGGGAAGCTGCTCGCCGACCAGCCGGCGATGCGCAACGTGCTCTGCGACCTCCAGCTCGAGTCCGAGGCGGCGACCGCCCTGGCGCTGCGGATCGCGCGCGCCTACGACGACGCCGACGCTCCGCTGCGCCGCTTCGCGACCGCGGTCTCGAAGTACTGGATCTGCAAGCGCGCCCCCCAGCACGCGCTCGAGGCGCTGGAGTGCCTCGGCGGCAACGGCTACGTCGAGGAGTCGGGGATGCCGCGGCTGCTGCGCGACAGCCCGCTGAACTCGATCTGGGAGGGCTCGGGCAACGTCGCCGCGCTCGACGTGCTGCGCGCGCTGGCCAAGGAGCCGGAGGGCCTGCCGGCGTTCCTGGCGGAGGTCCAGCTGGCGGCGGGCGCCGACGCCCGCCTCGACGCCCACGTCGGCCGCGTCGGCGAGTCGGTCGCCGCGCTGGCGGGCGGCGGTCACGATCCGCAGTGGGACGCCCGCCGGGTCGTGGAGGGCCTCGCGCTGGCGTTGCAGGGCTCGCTGCTGGTGCGCCACGCGCCGCCGGCGGTCGCCGACGCGTTCTGCGCGAGCCGCCTCAGCCCCGGCGGCCACGGCTACGTCTTCGGCGACCTGCCCGCGGGCGTCGACGCCGACGCGGTCCTGGCGCGGGCGCTCGCGGTCTGACGGGGACCGCACGCCGTGGGGCGGCGAGTCCTGCCGGCCTGCCGTCTCCGCGCCGGACGGCGTCAGCCGGCGCGCTGGCGGCGCAGCACGAGCCGGTTGACCGCCCAGAGCGCGACGCCGAGCGCGAGCAGCAGGCCGGAGCGCAGCGCGACCGACGGGTCGTCGGCGACCTTCTCGTAGGCGAGCACGAGCGAGACCGCGGCGCCCGCCACCGGCAGCGGCCACGGGGCGTGGAAGTGCGGCCCGTCGACGCGGTCGCGGCGCAGCACCAGCACGGTCACGTTGACGATCGCGAAGACGCAGAGCAGCAGCAGCACCGTGGTGTCGGCGAGCTCCCCGACGTCGCCGGTGGAGATCAGCACGGCGGCGATCAGGGTCGTGAAGGCGATCGCGACGTGCGGGGTGCGGCGGCTGGCGAGCACGCTGCCGAAGCCGGCGGGGATGATGTCGCGCCGGGCCATCCCGTAGACGAGCCGCGAGGCCATGATCATGTTGATCAGCGCCCCGTTGGCGACCGCGAGCAGGGCGATGAAGGCGAACAGCTTCAGCGGGATGTCGAGCGGCCCGCGCTCGACGACCTCGAGCAGCGGACCGCTCGAGCCGCTGAGCGTGCCGGTCGGGACGACCATCGAGGCGGTCATCGTGACGAGCAGGTAGATGACCCCGGCGATCGCCAGCCCGCCGAACAGCGCGCGCGGGAAGGCGCGTGCCGGGTCGCGGACCTCCTCGGCGACGTTGACGGAGTCCTCGAAGCCGATCAGCGCATAGAAGGCGAGCGACGCGCCGCCGAGGATCGCCAGGACGACCCCCTCCCCCTCCTTGAACTCGAAGTTGCGCGAGAAGTCGGCGCTGCCGTCGCCGAGCGCGGCGACCCCGACGGCGACGATCAGCAGCAGGCCGATCACCTCGACGCAGGTGAGCGCGACGTTGACCCGCACCGACTCGGCGATCCCGCGCAGGTTGACCGCGGCGACGACGAGGATGAACCCGATCGCCGCGGCGACCAGCGGTACGTCGACGAACTGCTCGAGGTAGTCGCCGGCGAACGCGCGCGCGAGCGTGCTGGCCGAGGCGATCCCGGACGCCATCACCGCGAAGCCGACGACGAAGGTGAGGAACGGGATTCCGTAGGCGCGGTCGACGTAGAGCGCCGAGCCGGCGGCCTGCGGGTACTTGGTGACCAGCTCCGCGTAGGCGAAGGCGGTCAGCAGCGCGAGGACGAGCGCAGCGGTGAAGGCGGTCCAGATCGCACCGCCGACCTCCGCTCCGACCTCGCCGACGAGGGCGTAGATCCCGGCCCCGAGCACGTCGCCGACGACGAACAGCAGCAGCATCCGCGTGCCGATGACCCGTCGCAATGTGGAATCGCTGGACGAACGTTCGGCATCGCCTGGCTGCATGTTTGCGCTCTAATCGTTGCGGTGACCAACCACTGCGTAGGCGGGTTTCGTACCTGATAGCGAGGACGTCGTGCTCTCGGACTGGCAAACTTACCTTTCGTAAGCTATAATCCGTCGCAGCTTTCAGGACGAAGGAAAGGAACCATCACGGCGCAGCTCAACATCACCCCGGATCTGACCACCGACTCGATCCAGCAGTTCATGAACGAGGCGGCGCGCCATCCCCTGCTCACGGCCGACGAGGAGATCGAGCTCTCCAAGCGCATCGAGCGCGGCGATCTCGCGGCCAAGGAGCGGATGATCAACGCGAACCTGCGCCTCGTGATCTCGATCGCCCGCAAGTACCAGGGCCAGGGGCTGCCGCTCGGCGACCTCATCCAGGAGGGCATGCTGGGGCTGATCCGTGCGGTCGAGAAGTTCGACTGGCGCAAGGGGTTCAAGTTCTCGACCTACGGCACGCTCTGGATCCGCCAGGCGATCGGCCGCGGCCTCGCCAACTCGAGCCGCACCGTCCGCCTGCCGGTCCACATCGCCAGCCAGGCGCGCAAGATCCGCGACGCCGAGCGTGAGCTGGCAGCGAAGCTGGAGCGCGAGCCTACGCCGGATGAGCTGTCCGACGTGGTCGGCATGACGCCGCGCGAGATCGAGGACATCCGGGCCGCCGACCGCACCCCGACGAGTCTCGACCGCGGGGTCGGCGACGGCGAGGAGACCTCGCTCGGCGACCTGATCGCCGACGACGCCGAGGGCCCGGCCGAGGAGGTCGAGCAGGGTCAGGGCGAAAGCACGGTGCGTAAGGTCGTCGGCGGGCTGCCCGACCAGGAGCGCGACGTGCTGACGCTGCGCTACGGCCTCGGCGGCACCGAGGCGGTCGCCCTGCGCGAGACCGGCCGCCGGCTCGGCATCTCCGCCGAGCGGGTCCGCCAGATCGAGGACCGCGCCCTGCGCCGCCTCGCCGACGACGGCGACCTCGCCGCCCTGCGCGAGGCCGCCTAGGCGGCCCGCGGCCTGGCCCCGCGCGCCCGGCGTTTCGGTCTCCCGCTCCCGCCGACCCGACGGTCCCCGCCTCCGCCAGCGCCCACCCGACGTCTTCCCCTCATAGAGCGGGTTACGTCGGGGCCGCTGGCGGTGGGCCGGGTTTCGTCGGCCCCGGCACCTAGCGGCGCTTGGCCGCCTGGCGCTTGCGGATCAGCGCGCGCCGCTTCTTGGCCAGCGCGCGGCGCTTGGCGGCGCGATAGCGCTTGGCCGTCGTGAGCACGATCCGCACCCGGGCGCCCTCGCGGCGCCGCGCTCCGGCCTTCGGCCTGGTCGCCTTGACGACCAACCGGCCCTTGGCGCGGCGCGGC
>JAAYBF010000191.1 GCA_012718975.1 Solirubrobacterales bacterium
GACCGGCTCGCCAAGCCCGCTCCCGCCCCGGCGAAGCGTCCGGCCGCCAAGCGGTCCGCGGCGCCGGCGAAGGGGGCGACCGCCGCGAAGGCCAAGCGCGCGCCCGCGAAGAGGGCCGCGGCGAGCAAGTCCTCCGCGTCGAAGCCGACCGCCCGCTCCGCCACCTCTAAGTAGCGCCTCCGGCGACCGCCGCCCACCCGGCCTCGCCGAGGCGGGCGGCGAGGTCGCCGATCGCCTCGCGCTCCATCCGCTCGCGGCCGCCGCCGGCGAGCACGTCGGTCACCGCGAGCACGACCGCCGCGCGCGCGCCGTGGCGGGCAGCCACCGCGAGCACGGTCGCCGCCTCCATCTCGACGACGTCGGCGCCGCTGGCCAGCCAGTCGCCCATCATCTCGCCGCGCGGGTCGTAGAAGAGGTCGGTCGTGACGACCGTCGCCGGCCGCGCGCCGGCGGTGATCGTCGCCTCGCGCAGCACGCGGTCGGGCCGCTGGCGTGCCGGGGCGCCGAGCGCGGCGCTCGCGCCGTCGGCGCCGATGACCTCCTCGGCGGTCACGAGGTCACCGAGGTCGAAGCCGTCGCGCAGCGCCCCGCAGGTCCCGATCCGGACGAGCGTGCGGGCGCCGAGCTGGACGAGCTCCTCGATCACGATCGCCGCGCTCGGCCCGCCCATCCCGGTGGCCTGCACGGTCAGCGGCTCGCCGTCGCGGGCGGAGCCGGTGTAGCCCCAGAGCCCGCGGTGGTGGTTGAACATCCGCGGCTCGTCGAGCAGGTGCTGGGCGACCGCCAGCGCGCGGTGCGGGTCTCCGGGCAGCAACACCCGGTCGGCGAGCGGGGCGGCCGGGTGGATGTGCAGCGGCGCCGGGTCTGTCACGGCCGCCACCTTACGCCCCGGCGGGCCGCGGCGACGGCCCCGCCCGCGGCTATGCTCGGGCCGTGCCCGAGCGACGCGACCTCCAGGACACCCTCCGCGACGCGGTCGACCGCACCCTGCGCGCGACCGTCGAGACCCGCGACCGCGCCCAGGGCGCGGCGGGCGGCGTCGCCGACGCGGTCGACGACCTCGTCAAGGGCGCCGAGCGCAACCTCGACCGCGGCCGGCGCAGCGTCCGCTCCGCCGTCGAGGACCGCCTCCCCGCCAGCCAGGAGGAGCTGCGCACCCTCGGCGACGAGCTGCGCCGCATCGACTCCCGCCTCGCCGCCATCGAGCGCCGCCTCGACGCCGCCGAGCGTTCAGCTCAGAAGTGAACGCCCTTGAGGAGGTAGGCCATCGCCACGGCCTCGGTGGACATCTCGTCGCCGGGCGCGTTGCCGTCGGCGGTGGCGTCGGCGACGTCGCGGCCCTTGCGGGCGGCGGTCGAGTCGGGGAAGAGGTTGTAGGCGGTGTTGAGGATGATGTCGACCGTCGACGGCGAGAGGGCGTAGAGCACCTCGCCGAAGGTGCCGAGCCGTGAGGCCTTGCGCTTGGGCTTGTCGATCATTGCGTCGCAGAGCATCTGCGCCGCCTCCTCGGGGGTGAGGGTCGGGAAGGCCTTGTAGATGTCGGTCGGGGCGATCATCGGGGTGCGCACGAGCGGCATGTAGACGGTGGTGAACTTGACGTTGTCGGCGACGCACTCGGGGGCGGCGCAGCGCGAGAACGCGTCGAGCGCGGACTTCGAGGCGACGTAGGCGGAGAAGCGCGGCGTGTTGGTCTGGACGCCGATCGAGGAGACGTTGATGATGTGCCCGCGCTTGCGCTCGCGCATTCCGGGCAGGAACGCCATGATCAGCTTCAGCGCGCCGAAGTAGTTGAGGCGCATCGTGCGCTCGTAGTCGTGGAAGCGGTCGTAGGAGCGGGCGACCGAGCGCCGGATCGAGCGGCCGGCGTTGTTGACGAGCACGTCGACGCCGCCGTGGGCGTCGAGGATCTCTCCGGCGAGCCGGTCGATGTCGTCGAGGTCGGAGAGGTCGGCGGAGTGAACGTGGGCGGTGCCGCCGGCCGCGCGGATCCGCTCGGCGACCTCCTCGAGCTTCTCGCGGGTGCGGGCGACGAGGATCACCTCGGCGCCGGCCTCGCCGGCGCGCATCGCGGTCTCGAGGCCGATGCCCGACGAGGCGCCGGTGATCACGACGCGTTGGCCGCCGACGGCGCCGGCGAGCGAGCGGTCGCGGAAGAGGTCGGGGTCGAGGTTGCGCGCCCAGTAGTCCCAGAGGCGTCCGGCGTAGGTGTCCAGCGGTGGCACGGCGATCCCGCTGCCGGCGAGCGCTCGCTGGGCGTCGCGCGCGTCGAAGGTGCAGCGGAAGTCGCGCACCTCCATCGCGGCGGGCGGGATGCCGAAGTCGCTGTAGACCTGGTTGCGGATCTTCTTGACGGTCGGCAGCGCCATCACGCCGGCGCGCACGGGCGCGGGCACGGCCTTGGTGAGGTTGTCGTCGACGCGCATCGCCAGCTGCGGCGCGCCGGCCGCCTTGGCGAAGACGTTGACCGCGGTGCCGACGGTCATCGGCTCGGGGTCGACGAGGTGGAAGGTGTCGCCGGGCAGCTCGTCGGCGGGCAGGTGGCCGATGTGGTTGATCGCCTTGGCGACGAAGTCGACCGGGACGATCGTGACGCGGCCGCCCTCGGGGCCCGCGAGCGGGAACCAGGCGGGCAGCGCGCCGCGCAGCTTCTTGAGCAGCGTGAAGAGGTAGTAGGGCCCGTCGATCTTGTCGATCTCGCCGGTCTCGGAGTGGCCGACGACGATCCCGGGCCGGTAGACGAGCGTCGGCGCCTCGCTGCTGCGCCGCACGAGCTGCTCGGAGTCGTGCTTGGTGCGGTGGTAGTGGTGGGGGAGGCGCTGGCCCTCGTCGAGCATGTCCTCCTGGAAGACCCCGCGGTAGTCGCCGGCGACGGCGATCGAGCTGACGTGGTGGAAGCGGCCGACGCCGCGCGCGTTGGCGAACTCGACCGCGTTGCGGGTGCCGTCCACGTTCGCGCGCTGCGAGGATGCCTCGTCGGCCTCGAAGTCGTAGACGGCGGCGAGGTGGAAGAAGTGGTCGATCGTCACATCGGCGGGCAGGTCGTCCTCGGAGATCCCGAGCGCCGGCTCGCCGAGGTCGCCGGATACCGCGACGATCCTGCCGTCGGGGGCGCCGAGCCGCTGGACGAGGGCGTCGACCTTGCCGCGCGAGCCGTCGCGGACGAGCACGTAGATGGTGCCGTCGCGCTGAAGCAGCTGCTCGACGAGGTGCCTGCCGATGAACCCGGTCGCGCCTGTGACGAAGTAACTCACCGCGCGGCGAGTCTAACTCCCCGGCGCGCTCCCGTCGCGGTTGTGCGAGCGGCGTGTCACGGTACCTTCAGCGGGCCGGTGAATCAGCAGCTGCCAACCATCGACGAGGTCGCCGAGCGGGCGGGGGTGTCCGTGTCGACGCTGCGCCGCTGGGTGGCCGGCGGCCTGATCCCGCAGCTCGACGGCGCGAGGGGCGGCTGGCCGCCGGCGGCGGCCGCTCAGGCGCGGATCGTCGCGCGGCTGCGCGAGCGCGGGCACACGATCGCCCAGATCCGCGCGGCGACCGAGGACGGCCGGCTGGCGTTCGGCTACGTCGAGGAGCTGCTGCCCGGCCAGGACGGGGTCGCGACAGCCTCCGAGGCGGCGCGCGCGACGGGTCTCGAGCCGGCGCTGCTGGCGCGGATGTGGAGCAGCTTCGGCCTGCCGACCGGCGACCTCGACTCGCTCAGCGACGAGGAC
>JAAYBF010000192.1 GCA_012718975.1 Solirubrobacterales bacterium
CATCACCCAGCACATCGGCGCCTACCAAGTCCACAACAGCGACCACACGATCACCTTCCTCGACACCCCGGGCCACGAGGCGTTCACCGCCATGCGCGCCCGCGGCGCGAGCGTGACCGACATCGCGGTGATCGTCGTCGCCGCCGACGACGGCGTGATGCCCCAGACGGTCGAGGCGATCGACCACTCTAAGGCCGCCGGCGTGCCGATCGTCGTCGCGGTCAACAAGATCGACAAGGAGGGGGCCGACCCCCAGCGCGTGCGCGGCGAGCTCGCCCAGCACAGCCTCACGCCCGCCGACTGGGGCGGCGACACCGAGTTCGTCGACGTCTCCGCGAAGGCGCGCCAGAACCTCGACGAGTTGATCGAGACGCTGACCACGCTCGCCGACATCCAGGAGCTGCGCGCCAACCCGCAGGCCGAGGCGTCTGGCGTCGTGATCGAGTCGCGCCTCGACCCGGGCCGCGGCCCGGTCGTCTCGCTGCTGATCTCCCGCGGCACGCTGCGCGTCGGCGACGCGCTGGTCGCCGGGGAGCACTCCGGCCGCGCGCGGGCGATGCACGACTATCTCGGCGAGCGGATCAAGACCGCGCCGCCCGGCACCCCGGTCGAGATCCTCGGCTTCGACGGCGTGCCCGAGGCCGGCCAGCAGTTCCGTGTCGTCGCCAACGAGCGCGAGGCGCGGCGGATCGCCGGCGAGCGCGCCAACCGCCTCAAGACCGAGGCGCTCGCCCGCCGGGCCGGCGTCAAGGTCTCGCTCGAGGACGTGCTCGCGCGCGCCCAGAAGGGGGAGCTCAAGGAGCTTGCGCTGATCGTCAAGGCCGACGTCGCCGGCTCGCTCGAGGCGCTCGCGGACGAGATCGCGAAGCTGCCCCAGCAGGAGGTGACGGTGAACCTCATCCATACCGGCGTCGGCGGCATCAACGAGTCCGACGTCATGCTCGCCTCGGCCTCCAACGCGGTGGTCATCGGCTTCAACGTCCGTCCGGTCGGCGACGCCAACCAGGTCGCCCAGCGCGAGGGCGTCGAGATCCGCACCTACTCGGTCATCTACAAGGTCGTCGAGGAGCTGCGCGCCGCGATGGAGGGCCTGCTCGAGCCCGAGGACGTCGAGGAGACCGTCGGCACCGTCGAGATCCGCGCCACCTTCCGCGCCTCGCGCGTCGGGACGATCGCCGGCTCGATGGTCACCGACGGCACCGTCCGCCGCGGCGCGACCGTGCGCCTCGTCCGCGACGGCACGATCGTCTACGACGGCAAGATCGGCTCGCTGCGCCGCTTCAAGGAGGACGTGCGCGAGGTCGCCCAGGGGATGGAGTGCGGCATCGTGCTCGAGAACTTCTCGGACGTCAAGGAGGGCGACGTCCTCGAGGTCTACGAGACCCGGCAGGTCGAGAAGACCCTCTCCTAGGCGGGTGCGCGCGATGCCCGCCACCGGGCCGGCGTGCCGGCGCCTCGGGGGATAGGATGCCCGGCGACCGCATGCGGCGCGTGAACGAGGCCTTGAGGGAGGTCCTTTCCGCCCGGATCGCGGCGGGTCTCAAGGACCCCCGCATTGGATTCGTCACAGTGACCGCCGTCGAGACCAGCTCAGACCTCCGCCATGCCCGCGTATTCGTGAGCGTGCTCGGCGACGAGGACGAGCGCGCCGAGACGCTGGCGGGGCTCGAGTCCTCGCGCGGGCTGCTGCAGTCGACGATCGCCTCCGAGTTGCGGCTCAAGCACACGCCGGCGCTCCAGTTCGCCCACGACGAGGCGCTCGAGCGCGGCATGCGGATCCGCCGGCTGCTCGAGGAGACCGACGCGGAGGGGGGAGAGCAGCCGTGAGCGGCCTGGGGACGGAGCTCGACGCCGTCGTGGAGGAGCTGCGCGGCGCCGACAAGCTGCTGCTGACCACCCACGAGAACCCCGACGGCGACGCGCTCGGCTCGCTGATCGGCATGCACGGGGTGCTCACCCAGCTCGGCAAGGACCCGGTGATGTACCTCTCGCCGGAGGAGTTCCCGCTTCCGCACGAGCTGCGCGACCTGGAGAGCGCCGACATCGTCACCGCACCGCCGGCCGACATGGGCGAGCGGGTCGCGGTCTTCCTCGACTGCGGCAACATCGACCGGATGCCCGTCGACTTCCTCCAGCGCGAGGGCATCCACATCCTCAACATCGACCACCACCACGACAACACCCGCTTCGGCACGGCGAACCTCGTCGACCCGGGCGCGTCGTGCACGGCGGAGATCGTCTGGCGGCTGGCGCGCGAGCTGGGGGCCGAGCTGACGCCCCGGATCGCGGCGGCGCTCTACGTCGGGCTGATCACCGACACCGGCCGCTTCATGTACGAGAACACGACCGCCGCGGCCCACCAGATGGCGGCCGAGCTGATCGAGGCCGGGGTCGAGCCCCACCGCGTGTTCAGCCGCATCTACGAGTCGCTCCCGGTCGCGCGCGTGCGGCTGCTCGAGCGGGCGCTGGCGAGCCTCGAGCGCTACGACGGCGGCGCGATCGCGCGCCTGCACCTCACCGTCGCCGACTTCGAGCAGACCGGTGCGGTCGAGAACGACTCCGAGGGCATCGTCGACCACGCCCGCGCGCTCGAGGGGACCGCGGTCGCGGTGCTGGTGCGCGACCTCACCGGCGACCGCGCCGGCAAGCGCAAGGTGTCGCTGCGCGCGACCGACGGCCGCGTCGACGTCTCGGAGATCGCGCGCGCGTTCGGCGGCGGCGGCCACCGCCAGGCGGCCGGCGCGACCACCGAGCTGGAGCTCGACGCGCTGACCGAGGAGATCCGCGCCCAGGTGCGGCGCCAGCTCGAAGCCGTCTGAGGCACCCGTGGCCGAGCCCGCCGCGCCGCCCTGCGGGGTCATCCTCTATCCGAAGCCGGCCGGCGTCACCTCACACGACTGCGTGGCGCGCGTGCGGCGCACGCTGCCGCGCCGCACGAAGGTCGGCCACGCCGGCACGCTCGACCCGTTCGCGACCGGGCTGCTGCTGGTGCTCGTCGGGCGGATGACACGCGCCCAGCGCTACCTGATGGCGCTGCCGAAGACCTACGTGGCCGTCGCTCGGCTCGGCTGGCGGTCGGACACCGGCGACCGCGACGGCACGCTCGAGCGCACGGGCAGCGTCCCCGCCGACCCGCGGATCCCGGTGGGGGAGCAGCTGCAGCGCCCGCCCGCCTACAGCGCCGTCCGCGTCGGCGGCGAGCGGCTCTACGAGAAGGCCCGCCGCGGCGAGGCGGTCGAGGGCGAGCCGCGCCCGGTCACCGTCCACCGCGCCGAGCGGCTGTGGCTCGACGGCGAGCGCGCGGCGTTCGAGGTCGAGTGCTCGTCGGGCACCTACATCCGCCAGCTCGTCGCCGACCTCGGCGACGCCTACTGCGACGAGCTCGAGCGGACCGCCGTCGGGCCGTTTCGGCTCGCCGACGCCGACCCGGAGCGGATCGTCGCGCCGAACGCGGCGCTGGCGTTCCTGCCCGAGCGCGAGCTGTCGGCGGGCGAGGCGGAGGCGGTCGGCCACGGCCGGCGCGTCGCCGCCGCCGAGACCCCGCCGGAGACCTGGCGGCTGACCCATGCCGGCGAGCTGGTCGCGATCGCCCGCCGGGCGGACCGCGAGCTGGCGCCCGTCGTAGTGTTCGCGCCATGAAGGTGACCTCGCTCGCCGACCTGCCCCGGCTCGCGCCCGGCGCGGGCGGCCGCCGCAACGTCGCGATCGGGACCTTCGACGGCGTCCACGTCGGCCACCGCGAGGTGATCCGCGGCAACGACACCGTGCTGACCTTCGACCCGCATCCGCTCGCTGTCACCCACCCGGACGCGACGCCGAAGCTGCTCGCGCCGTTCCCGGTCAAGCGCGACCTGATCGCCGGGCTCGGCGTCGAGGAGCTGGTCGTGATCCCGTTCGACGAGCGGTTCGCCGCCCAGACCGCCGCCGAGTTCGTCGAGGACGTGCTCGTCGGCCAGCTCGGCGCGGCGCGGGTGTCGGTCGGCGAGAACTTTCGCTTCGGCCACGGGGCGAAGGGGACCACCGCGCTGCTGGCCGCCGACGGCCGCTTCGAGGTGCGCGAGGTGCCGCTCGTCGAGGTGGCCGGCGAGACCGTCTCCTCCAGCCACGTCCGCGGGCTGGTCGCGGCGGGCGACGTGGCGAGCGCCGCGGAGTTCCTCGGCGGGCCGTTCCTCGTCGAGGGCGAGGTCGTCAAGGGCGACCAGCGCGGCCGCACGCTCGGCATGCCGACCGCGAACATCGTCCCCGACGACTCGCTCGTCTGCCCGGGCCATGGCGTCTACGCGGCGTGGGCGCACGGCCACCCCGCGGCGGTGAACATCGGCGTGCGGCCGACGTTCGGCTTCGGCCGCTCGCTGCTGATCGAGGCGTACCTGATCGGCTTCGACGGCGACCTCTACGGCGAGACGCTGCGGATCGCCTTCATCGAGCGGATGCGCGGCGAGAAACGGTTCGACTCCGTCGAGGAGCTGGTCGAGCAGATGGAGGCCGACGTGGCCCAGGCCGAGCGGATCTGCTCAGCCACCCGCTACTGACGGGCCTTCTGCTACCGTTGCGCGCCGCATGACGCTGACTGTTGAGCAGAAGCGCGAGATCGTCGCCAAGCACGGCAAGGACGCCGAGGACACCGGCTCCGCCGAGGTCCAGGTCGCCCTGCTGACCGCTCGGATCAACGAGCTCACCGACCACCTGCGCACCCACAAGAAGGACCACCACAGCCGCCGCGGGCTGCTGATGCTGGTCGGCAAGCGCCGCCGCCTGCTCGGCTACCTCCAGCGCACCGACCTCGACCGCTACCGCGCGCTGATCAAGGAACTGGGGCTGCGCCGGTGATCGAGGTCGGCGCCGCGGCGCCGGACTTCGAGCTGGCCGACCAGGACGGCGAGAAGGTCCGGCTCGAGGACCTCCGCGGCCAGCGTTCGCTGCTGGTCTTCTACCCG
>JAAYBF010000193.1 GCA_012718975.1 Solirubrobacterales bacterium
CGCCGCGCTCGCCGCGGCGGCCGAGGCGGCGGCCGGGCCGGCGCTCGCCGCGTGCGCCGTCGCCGCGGTCGCCGGGCTCGCGCTCGCGCTCGCCGACCGCCGCGTGGCGCCGGGGCCGCGCCTGGGGCGCGCGGCGGGCCGGGGCGTCGCCGGGGTGGCGACGCTGGCGGCGTGCGCCGCTGCGGTGGTCGCGCTGGTCGCCGTCGACGGCCGTCCCGACCGCGCGATCTCCGACTACTGGGAGCGCTCGCAGACCTACCAGGTCGCCGAGCCGGGGAGCTCCCGGTTCGCGCTCGCGGGCAGCAACCGGCCCGACTTCTGGCGGGTGGCGCTCGACGCGTGGGAGCGGCGGCCGCTGACCGGCCTCGGGCAGGACAACTGGGGCGCCTACTACCTGCTCGAGCGGCGCTCGGCCGAGCAGCCGCGCTGGACCCACAGCCTCGAGCTGCGCCTGCTCGCCCACAGCGGGCTCGTCGGGCTGGCGCTGTTCGCCGGCTTCGCGGTGCTGGCGAGCCTCGCCGCGCTGCGCGGTCGCCGCCGGCTCGACCGCACGACCGCGGCTGCGGCGGCGATCGCCCTGCTACCGGCGCTCGTCTGGCTCGTCCACGGCTCGGTCGACTGGTTCTGGGAGGTGCCGGCGCTCGCCGGGCCGGCGTTCGCGCTGCTCGGAGCGGCCACCGCGCTCGGCGCGGGCGAGCGCCGGATCGCGGCCCCGCGCTGGACGGTCGCCGGCGTCGCCGCCGTGCTCGCCGTCGCGGCGGTCGCCGTGGCGCTCTCCTACCTCGCCGATCGCGAGCGCCGGACGGCCGCCGAGGAGTGGCGCGCGGACCCGCCGGCGGCCCTCGACCGGCTGCGGCGCGCCGACGATCTCGACCCGTTCGCGCCGGGACCCGCGCTGACCGCCGGGCTGATCGAGATCCAGCGCGGTCGCCCGGCGGCGGCCCGGCGGTGGCTCGGCGACGCGATCGAGCGCGACCGCGGCAACTGGTTCCTCTGGCTCGCGCGTGGCCTGGCGGCCTCCGAGGCGGGCGACCGTCCAGCGGCCGTCGCCGACTACCGGCGCGCCGTCGAGCTCGACCCGCGCGGCCCGCTCGCGCGCGCCGCGCTGCGTCGAGCGCGGGCCGGCCGGCCGCTGTCCGCGGCCGAGATATTCGAGCGGATCAGGCGCGAGGCGGCCGACTGATCGCACGCGCCCCCCGGTCGTCGGGAGGCACCGCGCGAGTTTTCGCGATCCGCCGGGTTTGGTGCTACTTTGGTGGCGTTGCCCAGGAACCGGCTCTGCGACTGGGCTTTCGGCCTAAAGCTGGATAGCTTGCCGGTCGAGGTAGAAGGACCGGCAGGGCTTGGGCCCCAGGACAAGACGGAAGGAACTCGAATTCAGATGAAGCGACTCGCGTTGATCATGGCCGTGGGGGCGATCGCCCTCCTTGCCGCATCCCCGGCCTTCGGTCAGGGCGCGGTCGGCGACACCTACGGCGGCGACGGCAACGACGCGCTGCCGACGATCCAGGACAACGGCGACAGCGGCGGCACCGCCGGCGACACCGCGGCCGGCGAGCCGACCCAGGTGGCCGTCACCAGCGACGCCGGCAGCTCGCTGCCGTTCACCGGCCTCGACGTCGGCCTGCTCGTCCTCGGCGGCATCGCCCTCGTCGGCATCGGCGTGGGCCTGCGCCGGTTCGCCCGGCCACTGACCTAGGTCAGCGCGAGCGACCGCCCCGGCCCGGGGCGGTCGCACCCAGCGTTAAACCTCTGGGGGTCGGTTGCCGACCATTGGTGTGAGCGTCTTGGCATCCTCGGTCACAGAGCACCTCTCCCATCCCGCCTCGGCCACCGTGCCGGAGCAGCGGGAGGCGGCCGTCGCCTATGACCGCCGCGCCGCCCGCCAGCGCCGCATCCGCACCTACCGGTTCTTCGACCTGGCGATGCTGTTCGCCGCCGGGGCGGTGGCCGTCGTCGCCGCGCCGGGCGGCACCGAGCTCGCGCAGCTCGCCTGGGCCGCGCTCTACGCGGCCGCGGCGATCGGGATCCTCCAGGTGCGCGGCTTCTACCGGCCGCGCTTCCAGGACGAGGCGATCGACGCGCTCGCGCGGATCTTCGCCGCGACCTCGATCGCCGCGATGGTGCTCACGCTGCTCGGCACGCTGATCGGCGACGAGATGCTCACCCAGGACACGCTGCGCCTGTGGATCTTCGGGCTCGTCTTCCTCGGCGCCGGCCGGGTCGGCCTGACGATCGACCGCCGCCGCAGCCTGCGCCGCGGCGAGGGCGGCTGGAACACCCTGATCATCGGCGCCGGCAGTGTCGGCCACACCGTCGCCGACCGGCTCGTCGACAGCCCCGAGCTGGGGCTCCGCCCGATCGGGTTCCTCGACAAGGACCCGCTGATCGACAAGAGCGACGACCCCGACGCGCTGCCGGTGCTCGGCGCGAGCTGGGACCTCGCCCGCGTCGTCGAGGAGGAGCGCGTCGACCAGGTGATCGTCACCTTCTCGACCGCCCCGCACTCGGTGATGCTCGACCTGATCCGCCGCTGCCGCGACCTCGGCGTCGAGGTCGCGGTGATCCCGCGCCTGTTCGAGAACGTGAGCAACCGCGTCGAGGTCGAGCACCTCGGTGGGGTGCCGCTGCTGCGTGCCAGCACCGTCGACCCACGCGGCTGGCAGTTCTCGATCAAGTACGCGATCGACCGGGTCGTCGCCGCCGTCGCCCTGGTGGCGCTGGCGCCGCTGCTCGCGGCGCTCGCGCTCGCGGTCAGGCTCAGCAGCCCGGGGCGGATCCTCTACCGCCAGCCGCGGATCGGCCTCGACGGCCAGGAGTTCGACATCCTCAAGTTCCGCTCGATGCGTGAGCCTGCCGTAGGCGCCGCGACCGACGACTACGTCCCCGAGGAGGGGATGGCCCCCGGCGGCGTCGAGGGAGACGACCGGCGGACCGCCGTCGGCGAGCTGATGCGGCGCCTGTCGCTCGACGAGCTGCCGCAGCTGGTCAACGTGCTGCGCGGCGAGATGTCGCTCGTCGGGCCGCGGCCCGAGCGCACGAGCTACGTGCGCAGCTTCGAGCAGCACGTCTACCGCTACGGCGACCGCCACCGCGTCAAGTCCGGGATCACCGGTTGGGCGCAGGTGCAGGGGCTGCGCGGCCAGACCTCGCTCGCCGACCGCGTCGAGTGGGACAACTACTACATCGAGAACTGGGGCCTCTGGCTCGACTTCAAGATCGTCGTCAAGACGATCCCGGCGCTGCTCGGCCGCTCCTCGGCGGAGTAGCGCGGCGCGCGTCGTCGGCCTCCAGGGTCACGCGCGCGAACTCGTCGCGGAAGCACTCGCGGCCGAACCTGCGCGCCTGGCGGCGCGGCGCGTCGGACCCGGCGATCCCGAGCCGCTCGAAGCGGTCGATCGCCGCGGCCAGCGACGCAGCAGTCTGCTCGCCGAACAGGACGCCGGTCTCGCCGTCGAGCACCGACTCGCACGCACCGCCGACGCCGTAGGCGATCACCGGGACCCCCGCGGCCTGCGCCTCGACCGGGACGATCCCGAAGTCCTCCTCGCCGGGGAACAGCAGCGCCCGCGCGCCGGCGAACAGCGCGTCGCGCTCGGCGTCGGAGACCCGGCCGAGGAACTCGACGCCCGCCGCCCCGCGCTCACGCAGCCGCGGCAGCGCGCGGCCGTCGCCGGCGACCTTCAGCCGCCGTCCGCCGAGCGCGCACGCCTCGACGGCGACGTCGACGCGCTTGTACGGCACGACGCGACCGAAGGTCAGGTAGTAGTCCTGCGGCCGGTGCTCGAGCCCTAGGAACCGCTCGACGTCGACCGGCGGATGGACGACCACCGCGTCGCGCCCGTAGAAGCGGCGGATGCGGTCGGCGACGAAGGCCGAGTTGGCGACGAACAGGTCCGGTCCCGCCGCCCCCGCCAGATCGACCCGGCGCAGGTGGCCGAGCAGCGGTGGCAGCAGCATCCGCGTCGCGCGGCCGACCTCCTCGCCGGCGAGGAACTCCGGCTCCCAGGCGTAGCGCATCGGCGTGTGGCAGTAGCAGACGTGCAGCGCGCCCGGCGCCTTGCGGACGTTCTTCGCGTTGGCGTGGCTGGAGGAGACGACCAGGTCGAAGCCGCCGAGGTCGAAGGAGCGGAACGCCCGGTTCATCAGCGGCAGCAGCTTCGGGTAGTTGGTCGTCGCGCCGGGGAGCCGGTTCAGGAACGAGGCGTGGACCGGCCGGTCGGTGATCTGGGCCGGCCACGGCTCGGGGTCGTAGACGGTGGTGAACAGCTCCGCGTCGGGGAATATCTCCAGCAGGTCGAGCACGACGTCCTCCGAGCCGCCGGGCACCGTCAGCCAGTCGTGGGCGATCGCGACCCGGCCGAAGCGGGAGCGGACCTCGGTGACCGCGTCGGAGCTCACCGGCTGCGCTCCACCGCCGCCGACAGCTCGCTCCAAGGCACGGCGTGCGGTGCGATCAGAGCGGCGAGGCGCTCGAGCTCGGCCCAGCCGGCGTCGGCCTCCCAGCCCCAGTGCAGCACGATCGGCGTCCACAGCCCGCTGCCGCGCTCGATCGCCCGCCGCGCCGGCTCGCGGACCTCGGCAGCGTGGCCGTAGAAGGGGAAGTAGGACGGCAGGTAGACGGTGTCCCCGCGCCACTGGGGCGTGCGGTGGAAGCCGAGCGTGCGGATCGCCTCCGGGCCGCCGCCGACGACCGCGAACCGCTGCGCGAGCGCCGGCAGCTGGGCGGCGTCGAAGCGGTTGAACGGCGGGACGAAGACCTCGGGAGCGCCCAGCCCGTAGCCGGCGAGCGTCGCGAGCGCGTCGTCGAGCAGCTCGGCCGTCGTCGCGGGGTCGAGCCCCTGCAGCTCGGAGTGGCGGCGCGGCGAGGCGTGGCGGGTGCGGTGGTCGCGGCCGTGCAGGCCGATCGCGACGCCGTGGGCGGCGATCGCGCGCAGCAGCTCGGCCTCCTCGTCGGTGAGCGGTCGCGACTCGTCGCGCCCGGGGTCCAGCGGCGCGCGGCTGACCCGCGGCAGCGCCGCGATCAGGTAGGGCACGCCGGCCTCGGCCATGATCGCGTGGAAGCGCCGGAAGCCCGCGCTGCCGTAGGCGCCGGGGTCGTCCCAGGCGCGGTAGTGGGGGAACTCGTCGACGCGGACGAGGAAGCGCGGCGGCGCCGCCGCGCGGTCGCCGAGCAGCGAGCGGCGCGCCGCCTCGAGCGGGGCGGCGACAGCCCGCTCGAAGTCGAACCGGCCGAGCTTGCGCCCGACGTCCTCGGCCAGGCGCAGCGGCAGCGGCGGCACCGCCCGCGGCGCGAGCGCGCGGGCGGCGGGCGCGGAATCGACGGCGTCGCGTGAGAGCGCGCCCGCCGCCAGCTCCGCGTCGAAGAGCAGTCTGGCGCTGCGGGCGGCGGCGAGGTGTGCGGGCGCGGTCGCCGCCGGGGAGCTCACAGCGCGAGGGTACCGGGCAGGTCCGCCGTCAGGCCGTCGCCGGAGCGCGCGCGTCTGCGGGCGCTGGGATCATCCCCGGCGGTGGTCGCAGGCGGTCCCCAGAGCCCTCCGGACGCAGGCGCGCGGCTGCGCGGCCGCGACATCGTCTGCGTCGGCTTCGCCGACTGGCGGACCGACCTCTGGACCAACCAGCACCACCTGATGTCGCGGCTCGCGCGCGACAACCGGATCCTCTTCGTCGAGTCGCTCGGGTTGCGCCAGCCGCGGCTGGCCGGCCGCGACGTCGGGCGGATGGCGCGCCGGCTGCGGCGCGGGCTCGCGCCCCCGCGCGCCGCCGACGGGCTGCACGTGCTCTCGCCGCTGGTGCTGCCGCTGCACCGCTTCGCCGCGGCACGCGCGGTCAACCGGCGGCTGCTGCCGGCGCTGGTGGGCCGCGCGACGCGCCGGCTCGGGCTGCGCCGGCCGATCCTCTGGGCATACGTCCCGCAGGCCGAGGTGCTCGTCGAGGGGCTCGATCCGTCGCTGGTCGTCTACCACTGCGTCGACGACATCGCCGCCCAGCCGGGCGTCGCCGCCGCCGACTTCCGCGCCGCCGAGTCGCGCTTCGCGGCGACCGCCGACCTCGTGCTGGCCAGCGCCCCAGGGCTCGCCGAGCGGCTTCGGGGCGTGGCCGCCAACGTGCTCTACGCGCCGAACGTGGCCGACACCGCGCGCTTCGCCGCCGCCCTCGAGCCGGGCCCGGTCGACGTCGCGCTGCAAGCGCTGCCGCGCCCGCGGGCGGTGTTCACCGGCGCCGTGGTGTCGAGCAAGCTCGACATGGAGCTGATCGCGGCGGTCGCGCGCCGCCGCCCGGCGGTCTCCTTCGCGCTCGTGGGGCCGGTCGGGCCCGGCGACCCGCTGACCGACGTCTCGCTCCTGGAGGCAGAGCCGAACGTCCACCTGCTCGGCGGCCGCGACTACGCCGAGCTGCCCGCGGTGCTGCGCGGGGCCGACGTCGGGCTGATCCCCTACGCGCGCAACGAGCTGACCGCGAGCATCTTCCCGATGAAGGTCTACGAGTACCTCGCCGCCGGCCTGCCGGTCGTCGCGACCGAGCTGCCCTCGATCGCCGGCGTCGCCGAGGTCGCCACGGCGTCCGACCCCGAAGCCTTCGCGGTCGCCGTCGACCGGGCGCTCGCCGACGGCGGCGCCGAGGCGCGCGCACGCCGGTCGCGGGCGGCGGCCGGCCATTCGTGGGACGCCAGGCTCGCGGAGATCGCCACGGCGGTCGAAGCGCTGCCGCCGCGGCCGCCCGCGGAGGCGCGCCGGTGACCGACCTGATCGCCAGCGTCCACACGCCGGCCCTGCGCTCCGGGCGGGCGCTGCGCACCTACGGCGTCGCGCGGGCGCTCGCCGAGCTGGCCGGCGGGGTGCGGATCGTCTACGTCCGCTTCGGCGCCGACGAGCCCGACGCCGCGTTCCGGGCGATCCCGGGCGTCGAGCTGCACGAGGTCGTCAGCTCGCGCGGTCCGGCGCGGATCGCCGCGTTCGCACGCGCCCGGCTCGCCGGCGTCCCGCCGGGCCTCGCCCGCGGCGTGTCGCCGGAGCTGGCCCGCGCCGTCGAGCGGCTCGCCGACCCGGACGGCCGCGTCGTCGCCGACGGCCCGACCGAGGCCGCCTCGCTCGCCGGGCTGGCGCGGCGCCGGCCGGTCGTCTACAACGCGCACAACCTCGAGTCGGCCTTCCGCCACGAGCTCGCCGAGCGCGGCTTCGGCAGCCCGCGCCAGCTGCGGCGGTTCGAGCGGTCGCTGCTCGCGCGCTCGTCGGAGTCCTGGATGGTCAGCGAGGGCGATGTCGCCGCGGCCGCCGAGCTGCGCCCGGGGGCGCGGCTGCGGCTGGTGCCCAACGTCGTCGACGTCGCCGCGATCGAGCCCGTGGTCGCCGACACGGCCGCCCGCACGGCGGTGCTGGTGGCCAACTTCTCCTACGAGCCGAACCGGACCGCGCTCGCGTTCCTGCTCGACGAGGTCGCGCCGCGGCTCTGGCGCGAGCTGCCCGAGGCGCGGCTGCGGATCGTCGGGGCCGGCCTGCCGGGGCCGCCCTCGTCCGATCCGCGCGTCGAGGCGCTCGGCTTCGTCGACGACGTGCGCGACGCCTACCGCGGCGCGTCGGCGGTCGTGGTCCCGCTGCTGCAGGGCGGGGGCACCCCGCTGAAGCTCGTCGAGGCGCTCGCCTACGGTCTGCCGGTGGTCGCGACCGGCCGCGCCGCGGCGGCGCTCGGCCTCTCCGACGGGGTCGAGTGCCTGGTCGCCGACGGTCCCGAGGCCTACGCCGCCACGCTCGCGCGGGTCCTGCGCGAGGGGGCGCCCGAGGTCGCCGCGCGCGGCCGTGCGGCGGCCGCCGACCGGTACTCGGTAGAGGCGCTGGTCCGGGCCCTCGGGTAGCCACCCGGCGCGGCCGCGGCGCTCCACGGATGCGCTGCGGCGTTCCCGCATAGGTAATCCGTCCAAGGCTGCCAATCGGCTAAAGGGCCGCGCGGCCCGGTCCGAGGGAGAGGGTGAGACATCACCGGGGCCGCGGGGAACCCAGCCGCAGGCCGCCCGGGACGCCGGTCTCCAATCCCGACAAGAGGCACCCCCGTCGCGAGGCGGGTCCGCAAAGCCAGGGGTCTCCCGCAGACAGCCCAGCTGCCGAAGGAGCGATCATGTTCGCAACGACGATCCGTGCGCGCCTCGCATTCGGCGCGATCGCGTTCAGCCTGCTCGTCGCCGCCGTGGGCGCGAGCTTCGCGGCCGCTCCCGCGGCCGCCGCGGACGGTCCGTCCGCTTCGGCCGCCGCCAAGGCGCAGTCGGGCAAGGCGCGCGGCGGCGTCGCCCAGACCCGCCGGGGCCGCGTCATGACCCGCCGGATCGTCCGCCTCGCCGCCCGCTACCGCCGCGCCGACCGCCGCCTGGTTCGCGAGGCACGCCGGCTGCGCGCCTGCCGCGCCGACGGCGGGGCGTGCTCGAGGCGCCGCCTGCAGACCGCCGGGCGCCGGCTGGCGAAGGTCCGTCAGCGGATGGCGGCGGTCGACCGCCGCACCCGCCGGCGCGGCTCCGCGGCCACCGTCCGCCCGCCGCGGATCAAGGTCCGCCGCACGGTGCTGGTCTGGAACAGCGTGACTCGCTCGGACTCCTACGTCTTCGTGCGCAAGGTGCCCGGCCTGCCCGACGAGTACTCGATGGTCCGCGGCAACCGGATCGAGCCCCCGGCCGTCCCCGGCAAGACCGTTCGCTACAGCGTCCGCGCCGCCGTCGCCGGCAGCGCGTGGGCCCGCGAGGTGTCGATCTCCTACTCGCGCTCCGCTCCCGCACCGAGCCCGGCGCCGAGCCCCGCCCCGGCGCCCGAGCCGACTCCTGAGCCCGCTCCCGAGCCGCAGCCCGCTCCGGCGCCGACTCCGACGCCGAGCCCCAGCCCGGATCCGTCGCCGACGAGTCCCGCGGTCGACCGCAAGGCCGCGCCGGCCGTCTCGATCGACGGCCACACGGTCCGCTGGGAGAAGGTCGCCGACGTCGGCACCTACGTCTTCGTGCGCAAGGTCCCCGGCCAGCCCGACGCCTACTCGTCGGTCACCGGCACCTCGGTCACGCCGCCGGCCGCCGCCGGCAAGACGGTGCGCTACAGCGTCCGGACCGCCGTCGACGGCAGCGCCTGGGCACCCGAGGTCGCCATCAGCTACGAGTCGGCGCCTGCTCCGGCGCCCGCGCCCGCGCCGGCGCCCGCCGCGACCGGCCCGTTCTCGATGGGCATCGTCGCCGGCACCGCGCTCTCCTACGAGCTGAGCTTCCTGCAGCAGCTCGGAGCTCGCACCGCACGGCTGGAGTTCGGCATCCGCACCTCCGCGCAGAGCATGGCCTCGGTCATCGACCAGTACGCCCGGGCCGGCATCCGGCCGCTGCTGCTCGCGAGCTTCTACGGCCGCGTGCCGTCGGAGTCCGAGGCGCGCAACCTCGGTAGCTGGGCCGCCGCCTATGGGCCCGGCGGGACCTTCTGGGAGGGCAAGAGCTACCCG
>JAAYBF010000194.1 GCA_012718975.1 Solirubrobacterales bacterium
GAGGAAGTCCATCTTCAACAGGCCGAGCTCCTCGACCGGCTTCATTGAGTACTGGGTGACGGTGCGGTAGGCGCGCTCGCCGTCGACCGAAGCGCCGCGGTCCTCCATCAGCTGCAGCGGGACGATGTCGGTCAGCGGCCGGTCGGCGATCACGACGGCGGCGGCATGGATGCCCGCGTTGCGGACGATCCCCTCGAGCCCCTTGGCGGTGTCGATCACGCGCCGCGCGTCGGGGTCCTGGTCGTATGCCTTCTTGAGCTCCGGCTCGTCCTTGAGGTACTGGTCGAAGCTCAGCGAGCGGCCCATGACCGGCTCCGGGATCAGCTTCGCGAGCCGGTCGCCGGTGCCGTAGTCGAGGCCAAGCACCCGCGCCGCGTCGCGAGTCGCGTTGCGCGGCAGCATCTTGCCGAAGGTGACGATCTGCGCGACCGACTCGCGGCCGTACTTCTCGGCGACGTAGCGCATCACGCGCTCGCGGCCCTTGACCGAGAAGTCGATGTCGATATCGGGCATCGACACGCGCTCGGGGTTGAGGAAGCGCTCGAACAGCAGCCCGTAGGCGAGAGGGTCGACCTCGGTGATGTTCAGGCAGTAGGAGACCAGCGAGCCGGCCGCCGAGCCGCGGCCCGGGCCGACGCCGATCCCGTTGTCCTTGGCGTACTTGACGAAGTCCCAGACGATCAGGAAGTAGGCGTCGAAGCCCATCCGGCCGATCACCTCGAGCTCCATCTCGAGCCGCTCGACCGCCTCGGCGGGCGGCGGGTCGCCGTAGCGGCGGCGCAGCCCCTCCTCGGCGAGCCGGCGCAGGTATGCGCCCTCGGGCTCGCCGGTCGGCGTCTGGTAGCTGGGGATCAGCATCTTGCCCAGCTCGATGTCGACCGCGCAGCGGTCGGCGATCTCCAGCGTCGTCGGCACCGCCTCGGGCCAGGCGGCGAACTGCTCGGCCATCTCGGCGGAGTCCTTGAGGTAGAACTCGTTGGTGTCGAAGGTCAGCTTCGGCTCGGCGAGCGTGCTCTTGGTCTGCACGCACAGCAGCGCCGAGTGGTTGTCGTAGTCCTCGCGGCCGAGGTAGTGGACGTCGCCGGTGGCGACCAGCGGCCGGCCGACCTCACGCGCGATCCGGACGATCCCCTCGTTGGCCTTGTCCTGGTCGGCGATCCCGTTGCGCTGGATCTCGAAGTAGACGTTCTCGGCGCCGAAGACCTGCATCAGGTCGTCGGCGTGGGCGCGCGCCTCGGCCGGGTTGTCGGCCACCAGCCGCTGGCAGAAGCGCGAGGCGAGGCAGCCCGTCAGGGCGATGATCCCCTCCGAGTGGCGCTCCAGCAGCGCCATGTCGACGTTCGCCTTGCCGCGCTTGTAGCCCTCGAGGAAGCCGGCCGAGGTGAGCTTGACGAGGTTGCGGAAGCCCTCGTCGGAGGACGCGAGCAGCGTCAGGTGGTTGCGCTCGTAGCGGGTCTGCTCGGTCTTGACGTCGTCGACGTAGTAGGCCTCGAGGCCGAGGATCGGCTTGATCCCGTGCTTGGCGCAGGCCTTGTAGTGCTCGACCGCGCCGTTCATCACGCCGTGGTCGGTCAGGCCCAGCGCCGGCTGTCCGTAGGCGGCCGCGCGCTCGGCCAGCTTGTCGATCTTCGCGGCACCGTCGAGCAGCGAGTACTCGGAGTGGACATGGAGGTGCGCGCAGGACATCGGGGCGTCCGAATATACGCGCGGGCCAAGACGACACGGAGTTGTCGCGAAGACGTTCCCGCTCGTTGCGGACAAGCGCCCACGGCGGCTCCCGCCGCGACCCGGCGCCCCATCTGACATGGTCGGAGCCGCGGGCGGGTATGAGAGTCGAGATGATGCGCGACGGACCGATACCGCTGTTCGTCCACGGCGTGCTCGAGTACGTCGTCGGGATCGTGTTCGTCCTCGCCCCGTTCGTCCTCTCCTTCGACAGCGGCGCGGCGACGGCGCTGTCGGTGATCGTCGGTGTGGGGCTGCTCGCGATCGCCGCGGCGACCGACGGCCCGACCAGCCTGGTGGACCAGATACCGCGCGCGGCCCACGTCGCGCTCGACTACGTCCTGGCGATCCTCCTGATCGCGCTGCCGTTCCTGGCCGGGTTCTCCGACGAGACGGCCCCCACGGCGCTGTTCATCGGGGTCGGGATCCTCCACCTGCTGGTCACGATCGGCACCCGCTTCCGGACCCGGGACGAGCGCGCCGCCGGCGGCGGCGACCGACGGCCGGCTCGGAACCCCGGGCCCGCCGGGAGCCGGAGTCGCGCCGACTCGCCGGACCGCTAGCCGGTCGGCGCGGGCGTCCTCCTGTAGTGCCGCGCCGGCCGGCCCTACTCGTCGCTGGAGCCGCCGCGCCCGGCGAGGGCGATGCCGACGGCGATGACGCCGGCGACCGCGCCGGCGGCGATCAGCTTGGAGCGGTTGGAGTGGTCCTTGGTGACCTTGCCGGTGACCTTGCGCTTGACGGCGCGGCGGCCGATCTGCCAGACCACCCAGCCGAGCATCGTGTAGCCCTTGTTGGAGTTCACGAACCCTCCTTACCCCGGTTGCGGATCCCGTAAGCCATCCGCGACTGGAGCGTCCACAGCTCGATGAAGCCGGGGCTCGACTGCTGGGAGAACAGGCCACCCGACTCGCCGAAGCCGGCGAGCGCCTCGTCGTAGAGCGCGTTGGGGGAGCTGCGCGCCACCACCTGGGCGCGGCCCTTGAACAGGCGGACGGTGATCTCGCCGGTGACCTGCTCGTTGACCGAGTCCATGTAGGCGTCGAGGTTCTCGCGCAGGGGCTCGTACCAGAGGCCGGCGTAGACGAGGAACGCCCACTGCTCGTCGAGCGAGCGCTTGAAGCGGTTCTGGTGGATCGTCCCGACGAGCTTCTCCAGGTCGGCGTGCGCGCTGAGCAGCACCTCGGCGGCCGGCACCTCGTAGAGGTCGCGGACCTTCAGCCCGACGATCCGGTCCTCGATGTGGTCGACGGTCCCGACGCCGTGGCGCGAGGCGATCGCCGCGGTGCGGTCGATCAGCTCGACCAGGCCGAGCCGCTCGCCGTCGAGCGAGACCGGGCAGCCGCGCTCGAAGCCGATCACCAGGTCCTGCGGCTCGTCGGGCGCCTCGCGCGGGTCGGCGACCAGCTCGAAGACGTCGTCGCGCGGCGGCGCGGCGAGGTCCTCGATCGGACCGCCCTCCGACGAGCGACCCCAGATGTTGTCGTCGATCGAGTAGGGAGGCGCCTCGGTCCCGCCCTTGACGGGGATGCCGTGCTCGCGCGCGTAGGCGATCTCCTCCTCGCGGCCCATCTGCCAGTTGCGCACCGGCGCGACGATCTTCATCTCGGGCGCGAGCGCCAGCACGGTCGAGTCGAGCCGGACCTGGTCGTTGCCCTTGCCGGTGCAGCCGTGGGCGACGGCGTCGCAGCCGTGCTCGCGCGCCTTCTCGACGGCGATCTTGGCGATCAGCGGCCGGCCGAGCGCGGTGAACAGCGGGTAGCCGCCGCCGTAGAGGGCGTTGGCCTTGATCGCCGGCAGGACGTACTCGCGGGCGAACTCCTCGCGCGCGTCGACGATCTCGCAGGCGAGCGCGCCGAGGTCGAGCGCCTTGCCGCGCACGACGTCGTAGTCCTCGCCGGGCTGGCCGAGGTTCAGGGTGAGCGCGACGACCTCGGCGCCGTAGTGGTCCTGGATCCACTTGAGCATCACCGACGTGTCGAGGCCGCCGGAGTACAGCAGCAGCACCCGCTGCACCTCGCCGGGCCCGGCCTCGTAGGAGCCGATCGGGGGCTGTGTGGTCTCGCTCATCGCGCGGGCAAGCTAGCAGTCATCGCCGCCCCGCCGGCTCAAAGCTCGGGTGAGAGTTCCGGCCGGATAGTGGCCGGAACTCTGTTCCGGGCCGCGGAACGTCCGAAACGCTCACAGCGCCGCTCCGATCCGGGCGACGGCGTCGTCGATCTCCGCCGCGGAGACCGTCAGCGGCGGCAGCAGGCGGATCGTGTCGGGGCCTGTCGCGTTGACGACGAGGCGGTGGTCGGCCAGCAGCCGGCCGGCGAGCCCGGGGCCGTCGTCGCAGGCGAAGCCGAGCATCAGGCCGCGCCCGCGGACCGCGAGGCCGAGGCCCTCCAGGCCGGCGGCGAGGCGCTCGCCCTTCTCGGCCACGGCGGCGAGGAACGCCGGGTCGTCGACGACGTCGAGCACGGCGTTGGCGCCCGCTGCGATCACGGGCCCGCCCGCGAAGGTGGAGCCGTGGTCGCCGGGCCGGAGCGTGTCGGCGACCTCCGGCGTCGTCAGGCAGGCGCCGATCGGCAGCCCACCGCCGAGCCCCTTGGCGACGGTCATCACGTCGGGCCGCACGCCGAGGCCCTGCCACGCCCAAAGGTCGCCGGTGCGGCCCATCCCGCACTGGATCTCGTCGAAGATCAGCAGCGCTCCGTGGCGGTCGCAGGCCTCGCGCGCCGCGCGCAGCGTCTCCGCCGACAGCGGGTGGATGCCCCCCTCCCCCTGGATCGGCTCGACGAGCACCGCCGCGGTGTCGGGCCCGACGGCGTCGGCGAGCGCCGCGCCGTCGTCGCGCGGCACCGCGCGAAAGCCGGGCACCAGCGGCGCGAACGGCGCCTGCTTGGCCTCCTGCGGGGTCGCCGACAGGGCACCCATCGTGCGGCCGTGGAAGCCGCCCTCCATCACGACGAAGCCGCCGCCGGCGCGGTGGCGGCGGGCGAGCTTGAGCGCCGCCTCGATCGCCTCGGTGCCGGAGTTGCAGAGGAACGCCTTGCCGCCCAGGCCGCCGTCGGAGAGGCGGGCCGCGAGCTCGAAGGCGGGCGCGGTGTAGAAGAGGTTGCTGACGTGCATCAGCCGCGCCGCCTGGTCGGAGACCGCGCGCACGAGGTCGGGGTGGCAGTGGCCGATCTGGACGACCGAGATGCCGGCGAGGAAGTCGAGGTACTCGTCGCCGGCGTCGTCGTAGAGGCGGGTGCCCTCGCCGCGCACGAACTCGACCGGCTGGCGCAGGTAGGTGCCCATCACGGCACGCCGCTCGAGCTGTTGGAGGTCGGCGAGGGTCATCTCAGCGGTGGAGCTTGGTCCCGATGCCCTGGTCGGTGAACAGCTCGAGCAGCAGCGAGTGCGGCAGGCGGCCGTCGAGGATGTGCGCCTCCGGCACGCCGCCCTCCAGCGCGGCGACGCACGCCTCGAGCTTCGGCCGCATCCCGCCCTGGAGCGCGGCGATCCGCTCGCGCACCTCGTCGAGCGACGCCTGGGCGATCAGCGAGTCGGGGTCGTCGGCGTCGGCGCGCCAGCCGTTGACGTCGGTGAGGAAGATCACCTTGAAGGCGCCGACGGCGGCGGCGACGGCGGCCGCGGCGGCGTCGGCGTTGACGTTGTACGAGGTGCCGTCGACGTCGGCGCCGACCGAGGCGACGACCGGGATGTAGTCCTCCGCGATGTGGTGCAGGACGTCGGCGTCGACCCGCTCGATCTCCCCGACGAAGCCGATGTCGACCGCGCCGGCGAGCTGCTTGCGGACGGTGAACAGGCGGCCGTCGTCGCCGCAGAGGCCCACCGCCGGCTGGCCGTGGCGGCCGAGGCGCAGGACGATGTCCTTGTTCTGCTTGCCGACGAGGACCATCTTCGCGACCTCGACGGTGTCGGCGTCGGAGACACGCAGGCCGTCGACGAACTCGACCTTCATGCCGAGCCGCGTCATGTAGGCGGTGATGTCGGGGCCGCCGCCGTGGACGACGATCGGGTTGAGGCCGACGTACTTGAGCAGCACGACGTCGCGCGCGAACTCCTCCTTGAGCGCGTCGTCGGTCATCGCCGCGCCGCCGTACTTGATCACGACCGTGCGGCCGTGGAAGCGCTTGATGTAGGGCAGCGCCTCGAGGATCGTGCCGACGTCACGTGTGGGGCGCGCGGAGGTCACGTCGTCGGCCTCACGTCGAGTATTCGCTGTTGATGGTCACGTACTCGTGGGTGAGGTCGCTGAAGAAGACCTCGGTCTCGCCGCCCTCGCCGGGGAGTGACAGGTCGATGTCCACCTCGGGGGATTCGACCGCCCGCTCGAGCGTCCTCCACGTCTCGGCGTCGAGGTCGAGCACCGTGCCGGCGGAGGCGACCTGGATGCCCTCGATCGCGAGGTCGACGACGAACGGGGTCCCGGCGCCGAGCGCCTGGCCGACCGACTGGAGGATGCGGCCGAAGTTCGGGTCCGCGCCGAGCAGCGCGGACTTGACCAGCGGCGAGTCGGCGACCGCGCGCGCGACCGGCTCGACGACCTCGGCCGCCCCACGCACCCGGACGCGGCCGACGCGGGTCGTGCCCTCGCCGTCGGCGACCAGCTCGAGCGCCAGCTGACGCAGCAGCGCGTCCATCGCCTCGCCGAGCGCCAGCTCGTCGGCGGACTCGGCTGCGACCTCGACTCCGGCGGCGCCGTTGGCGAAGGCGACCACCGTGTCGGAGGTCGAGAGCTGGCCGTCGACGGAGATCCGGTCGAAGGACCGCTTGACGCAGACGCCCGTGAGCAGGTCGAGCGTCGCGTGGTCGAGCGCGGCGTCGGTCTCCACGAAGCAGAACATCGTCGCGAAGCGCGGCGAGATCATGCCGGCGCCCTTGGCCTGGCCGGCGAGCCGGACCGTCCGCCCCGACGGCAGCGCGACCTCGAGGCAGGCCCGCTTGGGGCCCTTGTCGGTCGTGAGGATCGCCTCGCAGAAGGCCGCGGCGTCCGCGCCGAGGCCGGCGGCGCAGGACTCCGCCCCGGCGAGCAGCGCCGCGCGCGGCAGCTCGCGGCCGATCACCCCGGTCGAGGCGAGCCCGACCCGGTCGGCGTCGATGCCGAGCGCGGCGGCCGCGGCGGCCTGGGAGGCGCGCGCGGTCTCCAGGCCGCGGTCGCCGTCGGCGACGTTCGAGTTGCCGGAGTTGGCCAGCACGGCGCGCAGCGCGTCGGTGCGGGCGGCGCCGGTGACCGCAACCGGCGCCCCGACGAGCGCGTTGTCGCAGAACCGCACCGCGGACACCGTCTCGTCACGGTCGGAGACCAGCAGCCCGACGTCGAGCGCACCCGCCGCGCCGCCCTCGCCCGCCGGCTTGATCCCGGCATGGACCCCGGCGGCGCGGAAGCCGGCCGGCAGCGCGGCCGGCTCCAGCTCGGTCACGTGGGCGGGCCGGTCGACCCAGCGCGAGCGGAAGAAGCTCACCGGACCAGCCCCGCGGTCTCGGGCAGGCCGAGCATCAGGTTGAGCGCCTGCACGGCCTGGCCGGCGGCGCCCTTCCAGAGGTTGTCGATCGCCGAGAAGACGAGCACGCGGCCGGTCGCCGGCTCGACGGTCGCGTGGATGCGGCAGAGGTTGGTCTCGCGCACCTCCCGCACCCCGGGCGGCGCGTCGGCCAGCTCGACGAACGGCTCGTCGGCGTAGGCGTCGTGGAAGATCGCGCGGACCTCATCGCCGGTCAGCGGCTGCTTCGGCGTGACGTAGCAGCTCGCCATCAGGCCCTGGTCGATCGGCAGCAGGTGCGGCGTGAAGGTGACCGCCAGTCCCGCCAGCTCCTGGTCGAGCTCGGCGCGGTGGCGGTGGCCCTCGACCTTGTAGGGCTTGACGGTCTCGTCGACGGAGACGAAGTGGGTGGTCGCGCTCGGCTCGCGGCCGGCGCCGGAGACGCCCGACTTCGCGTCGACGATCGCGTCGGCGGCGAGCTCGCGCAGCGGCCACAGCGCGAGCAGCGAGGCGGTCGGGTAACAGCCCGGCGAGCCGACCAGGCTCGCCTTGGCGATCGCCTCGCGGTGGCCGATCTCCGGCAGCCCGTAGATGGCCTCGCCGAGCAGCTCGGGCGCCTCGTGCGGCTGGTACTCGCGCTCGTAGAGCTCGCGCGAGAGCCGGAAGTCGGCCGAGAGGTCGACGACCTTCACCCCCCGCGCGCGCAACTCGCGGACCACCGGCGCGGCGGCCTTGTGCGGGTAGCCGATCACCGCCGCGTCGGCGGCGTC
Source organism: Solirubrobacterales bacterium (assembly GCA_012718975.1). GTDB lineage: Bacteria > Actinomycetota > Thermoleophilia > Solirubrobacterales > Thermoleophilaceae > JAAYBF01. The sequence goes on from JAAYBF010000194.1 coordinate 7,970, forward strand.
GGCGATCCGGTCGACGTCGAGCTCCTCCATCGTGAGGTCGACGCGGTGCTGGGGGTAGACGTCGCGCAGCCGCCGGCCGGCGTCGCTGCGCGCGGTCAGCGCGGTCAGCTCGACGAACGGGTGGGCGGCGAGGATCGACGCGGCGACCGCGCCGCCGAAGCCGGCGGCGCCGACGACCGCGACCCGGTGCTCAACCACGGAGCCGCCCTCCGATCTGCGCGAGCGCGCCCTCGATCGCGACCCGCCGCTCGCCCACCTCGTCCTCGGTCAGCGTCCGGTCCGGGGCGCGGAACTCGAGCGCAAGCGCGAGCGAGCGGTTGCCCTCCCCCACCTGCTCGCCCTCGTAGACGTCGAAGACGGCGACGTTGGCGAGCAGCTCGCCGCCGGCGTCGCGGACGACCTCCGCGATCCGCGCGGCCGGCAGGTCCGCGGTCGTGACGACCGCGATGTCCTGGCGGACGGCGGGGAAGCCCGTCACGTCGTCGAAGGTCGCGAGCGCACCCTCGGTCAACTCCGCGAGCCGGTCGGCGTCGAGCTCGAACGCCGCGGCGCCGTCGAGGTCCCATTCGCCGGCGACGAGCGGGTGCAGCTCGCCGATCCAGCCCACCTCGACCGGCTCCGCGCCTCCGGGCGCGAGCGCGAGCGCCACCGCGGCGCGGCCGGGGTGCAGGTAGGGCCGGTCGCGCAGCGGCTCGACCGCCAGCTCGAGCCCGGCGACCGCGAGCAGCGCCTCGGCATAGCCCTTGGCGGCGAAGTAGTCGGCGGCGCCGGCGGGGCTGCGCCAGGTCGCGGGCGCGGACTCGGTCAGCAGTCCGGCGAGATGGTGGCGCTCGGCGGCGGGCGTCGCGCCGGCGGGGCTGCCGGCGGGCGCTTCGAGCGGGCCGGCGGGCGCGTAGACGTGGGCGGACTCGAACAGCGCGAGCCCGGCCGCGCCGTGGGCGGCGTTGTGGCGGGCGGCGTCGAGCAGTCCGGGCAGCAGCAGCGGGCGCAGCACCGAGTGGTCCTCGCTGAGCGGGTTGGCGAGCGCCAGCGTCGGCGCGTCGCCGAGGCGCAGCTTCGCCAGCGTCGCCGGGGCGGTGAAGCTCCAGGCGACGATCTCGTCCATCCCGCGGTCGCGCAGCGCGTCCTCGAGCCGCCGCCGCAGCCGCTGTCCGTGGGTCAGCCGCCCGACGGCGCGCTCGCGCGCGGGCAGAGTGGTCGGCAGCTTGTCGAGCCCGTGCATGCGGGCGATCTCCTCGACGAGGTCGGCCTCGCGCCGGACGTCGGCGTCGCGCCAGTGGGGCACGGTGACCGCGAGCGCGTCGCCGTCGCGCGCGCTGGAGAAGCCGAGGCTGGCGAGGATCCGCTCGACCTCGACGTCGTCGATCCGCACGCCGAGGATGCCGGCGAGCCGGTCGAGGCCGAGCGTGACGACGGTGGGCGCGAGCGGGTCGGGGTAGGCGTCGATCGTGCCGGGCACCAGCCGCGCGCCGCAGAGGTCGACCATCAGCCGCGCGGCGAGCCGCTGGGCGGCGATCGCCTGCTCGGGGTGGAGCTGCTTCTCGAACCGCGTCGAGGCCTCCGACCGCAGCGCGAGCGCCTTGGAGGTCTTGAGCACGTTCGGGCCGACCCAGGTCGCGGCCTCCATCAGCACGCGGGTGGTGGCGGCGGAGACCTCGGAGACCTGGCCGCCCATGATCCCGGCGATGCCCGACGGGCCCTCGGCGTCGCAGACCAGCGCCATCGACGCGTCGAAGGTCCGCTCGACGTCGTCGAGCGTGGTCATCGTCTCGCCGTCGCGGGCGCGGCGGACGACGATCCGCGAGCCGCGGACCGCGTCGAGGTCGAAGGCGTGCAGCGGCTGGCCGCAGAGCAGCATCACGTAGTTGGTGATGTCGACGACGTTGGAGATCGGCCGCTGACCGGCGGCGATCAGGCGCTGGCGCAACCACAGCGGCGACGGTCCGACCTTGACGTCCTCGAATACGCGCGCGGTGAAGCGCAGGCAGATGTCGGGGTCGGCGATCTCGACGCTCGCGTGGTCGGTCGCCGTGTCGGTCCCGGACGGCTCGGCGTCGGCCTCGGTCGGGTCGGGCGCGAGCGCAGCGCCGGTCGCGGCGTGGACCTCGCGCGCGATCCCGTAGACGGCGAGGCAGTCGGGCCGGTTCGGGGTGATCTCCAGCTCGAGCGCCTCGTCGGCGATCGCCGCCAGCTCGGCGAGCGGTGTCCCGGCCGCGGGACCGTCGTCGAGCACGACGATCCCCGAGTGCTCGTCGCCGAGCCCGAGCTCGTCCTCGGCGAGGATCATCCCCGCCGACTCGACGCCGCGCAGCTTCGCCTTGCCGAGCGTGGTGCCGTCGGGCATCGTCGCGCCGGGCAGCGCGACCGGCACCGTCTGGCCGGCGGCGACGTTCGGCGCGCCGCAGACGATCGTCGACGGCTCCCCCGCCCCGACATCGACCGTGCAGACCCTCAGCCGGTCGGCGTTCGGGTGCTGCTCGGCGGCGAGGACGCGGCCGACGACGAACCCGTCCGCCGACGGCACGCCGACGGCCTCGATCCGCTCCAGCTCGGTGCCGGTGAGGTCGAGCCGCTCGGCGAGATCCGCGGCGCTGAGGCCCGGGTCGCAGTACTCACGCAGCCAGGCGTACGGGACCCTCATGAGCCGAACTGCTCCAGGAAGCGGACGTCGTTGTCGAAGAACAGCCGCAGGTCGGGCACGCCGTGGCGGAGCATCGCGATCCGCTCGATCCCCATGCCGAACGCGAAGCCCTGCACCTTCGCCGGGTCGTAGCCGTTGCCCGCCACGAAGCCGAGCACGTTGGGGTCGACCATGCCCGAGCCGAGGATCTCGATCCAGCCCGAGCCCTTGCAGAGGTTGCAGTGCGATCCGTCCGCGACGTAGCCGTTGCCGCCGCACTTGAAGCAGGACACGTCGACCTCGACGCTCGGCTCGGTGAACGGGAAGTAGTGCGGCCGCAGCCGGATCTCACGCTCGGCGCCGAAGATCGCCCGCACGAACTCGAGCAGGACGCCCTGGAGGTCGGCGAGGGTGATGTCGGCGTCGATCGCCAGGCCCTCGATCTGGTGGAACATCGGGGTGTGGGTGGCGTCGTGGTCGCGCCGGTAGACCTTGCCCGGCACGATCACGTAGATCGGCGGCTCCTGGAGCTCCATCGCCCGGATCTGCATCGGCGAGGTGTGGGTGCGCAGCAGCACCTCGTCGGCGAGGTAGAAGGTGTCCTGGAGCATCCGCGCCGGGTGGTCGGGCGGATGGTTGAGCGCCGTGAAGTTGTAGTAGTCGTACTCGACCTCGGTCCCCTCCGCGACCGCGAAGCCGAGGCCGAGGAAGACGTCCTCGATCTCGCGCCTGGTCTCGGTGATCAGGTGGAGGTGGCCGGGCCGCTGCGGGGGATCGCCGGGCAGCGTCACGTCGACCGCGTCGGAGCGCAGCCGCTCGTCGAGCTCGGCCGCCTCGAGCGCGCCGACCCGCTCGGCCAGCTGGGCCTCGAGCGCGCGCTTGACCTCGTTGCCGCCCTTACCGACCGGCCCGCGCTGCTCGGCCGGCAGGTCCTTGATGCCGCGCAGCATCGTCGTCAGCTCGGCCTTGCGGCCGAGGTAGGCGATGCGGAGCTGCTCGAGGTCGGCGGCCGAGCCGGCGGCCGCGATCGCGGCCTCGGCCTCGACGCGGATCTCCTGCAGGCGGGCCGGCGCGTCAGACATCGGCGGCCATCCTATTCCCGAGCTCGTAGAGGCCGATGGCCGCGGCGACCGCCGCGTTGAGCGAGTCCGGGCCGCCGGGGGCGATCGGGATGCGGGCGACGGCGTCGGCGGCGGAGAGGATCGCTGCCGGCAGCCCGTCGCGCTCGGCTCCCACGCAGAGCACCACCGGCGCCCCGGCGTCATCGATGTCGACGTTGCGGCGACTATTTCGCCGCAACGTCGACATCGATTCGTGCGCGCCGGCGACGAGCGCGGCGACAGCCTCGGCCAGGGTCGACTCGGCCCCGCCGTCGAGGGCCAGCTTGGCGCCGGGGATCTCGGCGAGCGGCGCCCGCGCGGGCGGCCGGGCGAAGATCGAGCCCATGCTCGCCCGGACGGCCTTCGGGCCATACGGATCGGCGCAGCCCGGGCCGAGGATCACCGGCCCGTCGCAGAGCGCGTGCGCGGCGCGGATCGCGGTGCCGACGTTGCCCGGGTCGCCGATCGCGTGCAGGTACAGCGACACCGCGCCGCGCGGCTCGCTCCAGCGCTGGCGGTAGACGCCGATCACCCGGCTGCCCGACCCGAGCGCGCTGACCCGATCCAGCAGCTCCGGCTCGACGTCATCCCCGGCCCGCAGCAGGATCTCCGGCGCCCAGCCCGCCGCCTCCGCGGCCGCGACGAGGTCCTCGCCCTCGGCGACGAACAGCCCGCTGGCGTCCCGCTCGCGCTTGCGGCGGAGCTTGTGGATCTGGCGGAGCTGCTGGTTGTCTCTGGACGTGATCATCTGGAAACGGGGCCCTGGAACGAGAAAGGGCGCCACTCTGGGCGCCCCGGGAAGCTCGCTCGGCCGTTTGCCTGGGTTCAGGCAGCGGCCGCCTCCCGGGCGGTGTCGGCAAAGCGTCGGAACGTCTCGGGGTCGCGCACGGCGATGTCGGCCAGGACCTTGCGGTCCAGCTCGACGCCGGCGAGCTTGAGCCCATGCATGAAGGTCGCGTAGGTCATCCCCTCGCGGCGCGCGGCGGCGTTGATCCGCTGGATCCAGAGGCGGCGGAAGTCGCGCTTCTTGTTGCGCCGGTCGCGGTAGGCGTAGCTGTCGGCCTTGAGCAGGGCCTCCTTGGCCCGCTTGTAGCTCGACTTCGCCTGGCCGCGGTAGCCCTTGGTGCGCTCGAGCGTCGCCCGGCGCTTCTTCTTCGCGTGTACAGAGCGCTTGACCCGGCTCATCCGTTCAGCATCCCCTTCACACGGGCCTCGTCAGCCTTGGCGACGACGACCGGCACCGCGTGCTTGCGCTTGCGCTTCTTGCTCTTCTTCTCGAGGATGTGGCTCGTCATGCCGTGACGGCCGACCACCTTGCCCTTGGCGGTCTTGCGGAAGCGCTTCTTGGCGCCGGAATGGCTCTTCATCTTCGGCATGGCGAGCGGTGTATTGAAGCAGACGGGCGGCCGTGCCGGCTGGCAGGGTCTAGTTGACCTGCTCCGGGGCCTGCTCGGAGGCCTGCGCGGAGTCGTCCTTTTCGCCGTCCTTGTCGCCGTCGTCGCCCGCCTTCTTCGGCACCGGCGAGAGCACCATCGTCATGTTGCGGCCGTCCTGGATCGGCCGTTGGTCGATCGTGCCGAGGTCGGCGACGTCCTCGGCGAGGCGCATCAGGAGCGCGACGCCGCGCTCCGGGTGGGTCTGCTCGCGGCCGCGGAACATGATCGTGACCTTGACCCGGTCGTCGCCTTTGAGGAAGCGCACGACGTGGTTCTTCTTGGTCTCGTAGTCGTTGTCGGCGATCTTCGGACGCAGCTTGATCTCGCGGACGTTGACCTGCTTCTGGTGCTTGCGCGCCGCCTTGGCCTTCTGCTCCTGCTCGTACTTGTACTTCGAGTAGTCGAGCACCCGGCAGACGGGCGGCCGGGCGTCGGCGGCGACCTCGACCAGGTCGAGGTCGCGCGAGCGGGCGTAGCTGAGCGCCTTCTCGGTCGGGAGGACCCCGACCTGCTGGCCGTCCTCGCCGATCAGCCGCACCTCACGGACGCGGATGCGCTCGTTGATGCGGGTGTCGTCCCGATCCGGGGGACGCCGGTCGAACCTGCGCGGAACAGGCACTACGCGGAAGCTCGGCTAGACGTAGACAGATGCAAGAGGGATTCGGGAGCGGGCACGGATCAGCGGCGGTCGGCGCGCGTCGAAGTGGTGGTGCCCGTCATGTGCGGCGAGTATAGCGTCGCCCCGCCGGAGCGTCGCGGGCTCACGGCGGCGACCGTCACCTGGCGCTCCCGCCATCGGTGCGCGCCGCGACCTCGGCGGTGGCGCGCTCGGCGAAGGTTGCGACGGGCTCGGTGGCGATGTCGCCTGCGCGGTGGCGGCGGACCGAGACGGTGCCGTCGTCTGCCTCCTGGTCGCCGACGACGAGCATGTAGGGGAGCTTGCGCAGCTCGGCCTCGCGGATCTTGCGCTTGACCGACTCGCCGCGGTCGTCGACCTCGACGCGCAGGCCGGCGGCGCGCAGCTCGGCGGCGACGCGGTCGGCATAGCCGTTGTGGCGGTCGGCGATCGGCAGCACGACCGCCTGGACAGGCGCCAGCCAGAGCGGGAACTCGCCGGCGTAGTGCTCGATCAGGATGCCGATGAACCGCTCGAAGCTGCCCATCAGCGCGCGGTGGATCATCACCGGCCGGTGCTCGGCGTTGTCGGCGCCGGTGTAGGTGAGGCCGAACTGCTCGGGCATGTAGTAGTCGAGCTGGACGGTGCCCAGCTGCCACGAGCGGCCGATCGAGTCGGTCATGTGGAGGTCGATCTTCGGCCCGTAGAAGGCGCCGTCGCCCTCGTTGAGCTCGTAGGGCAGCCCACGATCGTCGAGCGCCTTCGCGAGCGCCGCCTCCGCCCGGTCCCACATCTCCTCGCTGCCGACGCGCTTCTCCGGCCGCGTCGAGAGCTCCAGGCGCGGCTCGAAGCCGAACACGTCGTAGATCGCGAAGCCGAAGTCCAGGCAGCGCTGGACCTCCTCCGGTACCTGCTCCTCGGTGCAGAAGATGTGGGCGTCGTCCTGGGTGATGTGGCGGACGCGCAGCAGGCCGTGCAGGGTCCCCGACGGCTCGTGGCGGTGGACGAGGCCGGCCTCGGAGTAGCGGATCGGCAGGTCGCGGTAGGAGCGGCGCTCGGAGGAGTAGATCTGGGTGTGCGCCGGGCAGTTCATCGGCTTGAGGCCCATCGTCCGCCCCTCCACCTCGGTGAAGTACATGTTCTCGCGGTAGACGTGCCAGTGGCCCGACTGCTTCCAGAGGTCGGCGTCGTAGATGATCGGCGTCTGGACCTCGCGGTAGCCGCGGTCGGCGTTCTCGTCGCGCCAGAGCGCGGTCAGCTCGTTCTTGAGCTGCTGGCCGTTGGGCTTCCAGAACGGCGAGCCGGGCGACAGCTCGCTGAACATGAACAGGTCCAGCTCGCGACCGAGCTTGCGGTGGTCGCGCTTGCGCGCCTCCTCGAGCCGCTCGAGGTGGGCGGCGAGGTCGTCCTTGGAGAGGAACGCGGTGCCGTAGATGCGCGTGAGCATCTGGCGGCTGGCGTCGCCGCGCCAGTAGGCGCCGGCGACGCTGGTGAGCTTGAACGCCTTGATCCTGCCGGTGGACGGCGCGTGCGGGCCGCGGCAGAGGTCGGTGAACGGGCCGTTGCGGTAGAGCGAGACGGTCTCGACCGGGTGGGCGGGGTCGGCGTTGCGGACGAGGTCCTCGATCAGCTCGACCTTGTAGTCCTGGCCCTCGGCGCGAAACCGCTCGATCGCCTCGGCGACCGGCAGCTCGCTGCGCTCGAAGGTCTCGTCGGCCTTGACGTGCTCGCGCATCTTGGCCTCGATCCGCTCGAAGTCGGCGTCTGAGACCTTGACTCCGTCGGGGAAGTCGAAGTCGTAGTAGAAGCCGTCGTCGACGGGCGGGCCGATCGAGATCTTGACGCCCGGATAGAGCTCCATGACGGCGGTCGCCAGGACGTGGGCGGCGTCGTGGCGCACGAGCCAGAGCGCGTCGTCGCCGCTGCGCGCGGTGACGATCTCCACCCGCGCCCCGTCGGGGACCGGCGCGGCGAGGTCGCGCAGCTCGCCGTCGACCCTGATTCCGAGCGCGGCGCGCGCCAGTCCCTCGCCGATCGCGCGCGCGACGTCGAGGCCGCTGGCGCCGTCGGGAACCTCGAGCGCGGTCTCGTCTGGGAGCTGGACCGTCATGCCAGCTGGAACCTACACGGGCGGCGCGAGTGTGACGCTCGTCACAGAGCTCCCGGACCGTGGCCCTACTCTCACCCGTCGAGCCGGTCACCGCGGACCTGACGGTCCCACCGGCTCCCTGGTCCCGCGCACGCGCACCAGACGCAAAAAGCGCGCGGGAGGCCGGCCGCCGCCGGCGTGCGGTCCCGAAGCGTGGGAGGTCCACCCCGCCATGCGCAAGCTCACCCTGCTGACAGCACTCCTGATCGCCGCCGCGGCCCCGGCCGTGGCGCTCGCCGTCGAGGCGGGCGAGCAGGCGCCCGAGCCGAGAGGAGCGGTGACGCTCGTCGCCCACTCGCTCGGCGACCCGCTCGCCGTCCACGAGGCGCGACGGGCGCTGCGGACCGCCCACCGGCGTGCCCGGCCACCGAAGCCGCCTGAGCCCGAGCCGGTCGCCGTGCCCGCCCACCTGCAGGCGATCGCCCAGTGCGAGTCCGGCGGCGACCCGACCGCGATCGGCGGCGGCGGCCTCTACCGCGGCAAGTACCAGTTCCACGTCGACACCTGGCGCTCGGTCGGCGGCAGCGGCGACCCGGCGGCCGCCCCCGAGGCCGAGCAGGACCGCCGCGCGATCATCCTCTACGAGCGCTCCGGCCCCGGCCAGTGGCCGGTCTGCGGGGCCTAGTCGCCAGGCCGCTCGACCTGCGACCCCGGGACGATGTCGTCGTCGCCGGTGTCGTTCCAGCGGATCCAGGCCTTGTGGCCGCCGTCGTAGTCGGGCGCCCAGAGGACGAGCGTCGCGGAGCGCTCCCAGACGGTGCAGGCGCCCTCGCCCTCGGGGTCGAGGCCGCGCCAGAGCCGGACGAACGGATTCTCGTCCCACTCGGCGGCGACGGTGGTCGCGTCGGTGTGGCCGGGGTGCAGGCGGGTCTCGGGCGGGAGGCTCATCAGGACGTCCATCACCGACGCGCGGAGGTCCGAGAAGCCGGTCGCGCCGGGCGCCTTGACGCCGCCGACCGAGCCGCGGAACAGCGTGTCGCCGGTGAAGACGTCGCCGTCGACGGTGAAGGCGAGCATGCCGGCTGTATGCCCCGGCGTGTGCAGAGCGCCGAAGCGCAGGCCGCCGGTCTCGAGCACCGCCTCGCCCGGCTCGATGCCCCGCACCTCGCCCTCGAGCCGCTCGGCCTCGAGCGGATGGGCGAGCACCTCGACGCCGAACCGCTCGACCAGCTCGGCCGTGTGCTCGACGTGGTCGAAGTGGTGGTGGGTGAGCAGCAGGTGAGTCGGCGTGAGGTCGTGCTCGGCGACCGATTCGAGCAGCGGCTCCAGCGGCGCGCCGGAGTCGACGAAGACCGCGGTCCCGCCCGGCTGGTCGTAGACGAGGTAGCCGTTGGAGAGGAAGTCCGGGTGCAGCGAGCGCTCGATCGTCGGTGGCATGGCCGCAGCGTAGCCGGGCCCTAGCATCCGCCGCCATGGATCTCGCCGCGCTGCGCGCCCGCTTCCCCGTCCTGGAGCGGGTCGCCTACCTGAACACCGGCTCGGTCGGCCCGATGCCCGCCGCGGCCTGCGACGCCGTCGCCGCCGAGCTGGAGCGGGCGCTGGCCGACGGGCGCGCGAGCGCCGCGGCGTTCGCCCGCGACGCCGCGCTCGCCGACCGCCTGCGCGCCAAGGTGGCCGGCGTGCTCGGCTGCGCGCCGTGGGAGGTCGCGCTGACCGGCTCGACGACCGACGGCGTCAACGCGATTCTCGCCGGGCTCGACCTCCAACCCGGCGACGAGATCGTGACGACCGCCGAGGAGCACCCGGGCCTGCTCGCCCCGCTGGCGGCGGTCCGCGACCGGCGCGGCGTCGAGCTGCGCGTCGTGCCGTTCGAGGCGGTGGCGGCGGCGGTCGGGCCGCGCACCCGGCTGGTCGCCTGCTCGCACGTCTCGTGGCAGACCGGCCGCGTCGCCGACGTCGAGGCTCTCGCCGCCGCCGCGGCGCCCGTACTGCTCGACGGGGCGCAGGGGCTCGGCGCGCTGCCGTTCGAGGTCGGCGCGCTGGGCTGCGAGTACTACGCCGCGGCGGGCCAGAAGTGGCTCTGCGGGCCGGTCGGCAGCGGCTACCTCTACGTCGCCGAGGGAGCGATCGACGGGCTGGCGCCCGCCTGGCCCGGCTACGGCACGGTCGCCGACACCGCAGCGCCGCTGGACTCCGCGCCGGTCGCGGGCGCCGCCCGCTTCGACATGCCGACCGCGCCGGCGGAGCGCAGCGCGTGGGCGCTCGCCGCGCTCGACGCGCTGGCCGCGAGCGACCTCGACGCGGTGCGGGCGCGGGCGGTCGAGCGGGCCGCCGCGCTCGCCGCAGAGCTCGCCGCGGCCGGGCTGGCGGTCGCCCCCCGCGGCGCCTCGACGCTCGTCTCCTGGGAGGCCGCCGACCCTGCCGCCGAGGCGGCCCGGCTGCTCGCGGCGGACATCCTCGTGCGCGACCTGCCCGGCACCCCCTACGTGCGCGCCTCGGTCGGCGGCTGGACCGCCGACGCCGAGCTGGAGCGGCTGGTCGCGGCCGCTACTTCGACGTCATGACGACGACGCCGAAGACGACGAGCGCCAGCACCGCCGCGAACGCGACCAGCGCGAGCGCGGCCCAGCCGACCGTCGCGACGCTCTGACCCTCGCGGCTGGTATCGGTCGCGCGGGCGAAGCCGATGATCGCCAGCGAGAAGACGAGGCAGACGCCGATCCCCGCCGCCAGCGACGTCCAGATCACGCTGAGCAGGTCGCCGAGGTCGAGGATCTGGGCGAGCGGCGTCACGGTCTAGCCCTCCGCCGCCGTGATCGGGGAGCCCTGGCGCAGCCGGCGGGCGAAGACGACGACGCCGACCGCGACCAGCGCCGCCGAGACGACGACGGGCCCGGCGGCGCCGGTGCCGAAGATCCGCGTGAAGCCGTAGGTGACCGCCCCGATCGCGGCCGAGGCCGGGAGCGTCAGCACCCAGGCGGTGACGATGTTGCCGGCGACGCCCCAGCGGACCGCCGAGACCCGCTTCGCGGCGCCGGCGCCCATCACCCCGCCGGAGATCGTGTGCGTCGTCGAGAGCGGGAAGCCGACGTGGGTGGCGGCGAGGATCACCGCGGCGCCGCTGCCCTGGGCGGCGAAGCCCTGGGCGGCGTCCATCTTGATGATCCGGCTGCCCATCGTCTTGATGATCCGCCAGCCGCCCATGTAGGTGCCGAGCGCGATCGCGGTCGCGGCCGAGACGATCACCCAGAACGGGGGCTCCGACCCGGCGCCGAGCTCGCCGGCGGCGATCAGCGCGAGGGTGATCACGCCCATCGTCTTCTGCGCGTCGTTGGTGCCGTGGGCGAGCGCGAGCAGGCCGCCGGAGATGATCTGGCCGAAGCGGAATCCGCGCGTGACCGGCCCCGGATGCTGGCGGCCGACCATCCGGTAGATGATCAGGATCCCGATGCCGGCCACGACGAACGCGAGCGTCGGCGCGACAACGGCCGGGATCGCGACCTTTCCGATCAGCCCCTCGCCGATGATCGCGTCGGGCCCGGCGGCGACGAAGGCCGCGCCCACGACCCCGCCGATCAGCGCGTGCGACGAGCTCGACGGCAGGCCGAAGTACCAGGTGATCAGGTTCCAGGCGATCGCGCCGATCAGGCCGCCGAAGACGATCAGCGGAGTGATCAGGTTTGCCTCGACGATGCCGCTGGCGATCGTCGCCGCCACCGCGAGCGACAGGAACGCGCCGAAGAAGTTCAGCACCGCCGCGTAGGCGACGGCGATCTTCGGCGGCATCGCGCGCGTCGAGATCGACGTCGCGACGACGTTGGCGGTGTCGTGGAAGCCGTTGGTGAAGTCGAACGCCAGCGCCGTCACCACGACGATGACGAGGATGATCTCGCTGTCCATGCGGCAGGTGGCGCTAGCCGGGCGTCACGAGTTCTTGATGACGATGCCCTCGAGGATGTTCGCGACCCGCTCGGTCGCGTCGATCGCCTGCTCGAGCCGCTCGTAGATGTCCTTCCAGCGGATCACGACCATCGGGTCGATCCCGTTGTCGAACAGGGCGGCGATCGCCTCGCGGACGATCCGGTCGCCGTCGTTCTCGAGCCGGTTGATCTCCACGGTGTAGTGCGAGAGGTCCTTGAACCCGCGCATCCGCGGCATCGCCTCGCTGATCTGGCGCGCGCACTGCAACAGCACGTGGGCGAGCCGCTGCGCCTGCTCCATCGGCGCCTCGATCTTGTAGAGGATCAGGTAGTCGGCGACCTCCTCGGTGTAGTCGACGATGTCGTCGAGGGCGGCCGCCAGCTCGTAGATGTCCTCGCGGTCGATCGGCGTGACGAAGGTCTCGTTGAGCCGCCGGATGATGTCGTGGGTGATCCGGTCGCCGTCCTGCTCGCAGATGAGGATGTCGCGGGCGAGGTCGTCGCCGCGGTCGGGAAACGCCCGCAGCATGCGGTCGAGCAGGTCCGCGGCGCGGACGATGTTGCCGCCGGCCTCCTCGAAGAGATCGAAGAACTCGCGGTCGCGGGGGGCGATGACGCTGGAGAGTCGCATCCGGCGGCGCCAAGCTAGCAGTTGTGAAAGACGGCGGTGGCCGCCCCCCGCCCGGTCGCGTCCTCACGCCGACCTCGTCCCCCCAACCAGTCATGCGCCGTGCTGGGCTCGAACCAGCGACCTCCGCCTTGTCGAGGCGGCGCTCTCCCAACTGAGCTAACGGCGCTTGCGCGGAGCCGGAGGATACCGACCCCGCGTCCGGTGTGTCTATGCGTCGGCGTCGTCGCGGCGGGAGGCGACCTTCGACTCGAGCTCCGCCATCACCGACGGGTCGCGCAGGGTCGTCACGTCGCCCAGCTCGCGGCCCTCGGCGATGTCGCGCAGCAGGCGGCGCATGATCTTGCCCGAGCGGGTCTTGGGCAGGTCGTCGGCCCAGACGATCCGCTTCGGCCGCGCCAACTTGCCGATCCGGGTGGCGACGTGCTCGCGCAGCTCGGCGACCAGGTCGTCGTCGCCGTCCTGGTCGCCCTCGAGGGTCACGAAGACGCAGATCGACTGGCCGGTGTCGTCGTCGGCCTGGCCGATCGCCGCCGCCTCCGCGACGCGCGGATGGGACACCAGCGCCGACTCGACCTCAGCGGTCGAGAGCCGGTGGCCGGAGACGTTGATCACGTCGTCGACGCGCCCGATCACCCAGATGCAGCCGTCCTCGTCCCTGCGCGCCGCGTCGCCGACGAAGTAGGTCGTCGGCCCGAACTTCGAGAAGTAGGTCTCCTTGAAGCGCTCGGGGTCCTTGTAGAGGGTGCGCAGCATCCCCGGCCACGGACGGCGGAGGATCAGCAGCCCGGTGCCGTCCTCGAGCTCGTTGCCGTCCCGGTCGACGACCGCCGCGTCGATGCCCGGCAGGGGCCGGGTCGCCGAGCCCGGCTTGGTGGCGGTGATCCCCGGGATCGGGCTGATCAGGACGTGGCCGGTCTCGGTCTGCCACCAGGTGTCGATGATCGGGCAGCGCTCGCCGCCGATCACCACGTGGTACCAGACCCACGCCTTCGGGTTGATCGGCTCCCCGACGGTGCCGAGCAGGCGCAGCTTCGAGAGGTCGTGGCGGCGCGGGTACTCCACCCCCCACTTCATGCAGGCGCGGATCGCCGTCGGGGCGGTGTAGAAGAGCGTGACGCCGTAGCGCTCGCACAGCTCCCACCAGATGTCCTTGTCCGGGTAGTCCGGGGCGCCCTCGTACATCACCGACGTCGCGCCGTTGGCGAGCGGCCCGTAGACGATGTAGGAGTGGCCGGTGATCCAGCCGACGTCGGCCGAGCAGAAGTAGACGTCCTCGTCGGGCTGGAGGTCGAACAGCGCCCGGTGGGTGTAGGCGACGCCGGTGAGGTAGCCGCCGGTGGTGTGCAGGATGCCCTTCGGCTTGGCGGTCGAGCCGGAGGTGTAGAGCACGAACAGCGGGTGCTCGGCGTCGAGCGCAACGGCCGCGCACTCCGGGTCGGCGGCGGCGAGCGCCTCGTCGTAGAAGACGTCGCGGCCGTCGGTCATCGGCGCCTCGTCGCCGGCGTTGCGCACCACCACGACGGTCTCGATCGCCGGCAGCGAGTCGAGGAAGCCGTCGACGGCGGCCTTCACAGGCGCGGTCTTGCCCTTGCGGCGGGCGCCGTCGACGGTGATCAGCGCCTTGGCCTCGGAGAACTCCATCCGCTCGCGCACCGACTCGGGCGCGAAGCCGCCGAAGACGACGTTGTGCGGGGCGCCGATGCGGGCGCAGGCGAGCATCGCGACGACGACCTCGGGGATCATCGGCAGGTAGATCCCGACGACGTCGCCGGGCTCGATGCCGCGGTCCCTGAGCGCGTTGGCGAGCCGCTTGACGTCGGCGAGCAGCTCGGCGTAGGTGACGTCGCGCTCCTCGCCCTCCTCGCCGCGCCAGTGGAAGGCGACCTTGTCGCCGCGGCCGGCCTCGACGTGGCGGTCGAGGCAGTTGTGGGAGGCGTTGAGCTTGCCGCCCTCGAACCACTTGTAGAACGGGGCCTCGCTGTCGTCGAGGACGGTGTCCCAGCGCTCGAACCAGTCGAGGTCCTCGGCCTGGCGGGCCCACCAGCCGGCCGGGTCGCGCTCGGCCTCGGCGTAGACCCCCGGGTCGCTCAGCAGCGCGTTGGCGGCGAACTCCTCGGGCGGGGCGAAGGTCTCCTGGTCGAGCAGCTCCGCGATCCTCGCGTCCACGTCGGTGCCATCGCTGGCCTGCATCCACTCCTCCTCGTTGAAGGGGTCAACCGGACAAACCTTATAAGGATTGTCCGCCTCTTACCCCTGCCCAAGAGGCGCCGACCGGAATCGAACCGGTGTAAACGGCTTTGCAGGCCGCTGCGTAGCCACTCCGCCACGGCGCCGAGTGTGCCGGCCCGAAGCCTACCGGCGCGCGCAAGGCGCGCGCCGGTCCGTCACCCGCGTTGCGCCCGGCTAGGAGGGTTTGACGAAACTCGCTGCGCGGCTTCACAAGTGGGGCCGCAGCAGCTACGGATTTCGATCCACCCCGCGAACCGGCGCGGCCTACCCCAACCTGCGACGCTCTCTTCGGTGGCTGAGACAGCATCACTGGCCCCCGTCCAGACCAGAATCGGATGGGCACGCAAGTACGTCGATGAACTCAAGGAGGCAACCAACGCCTTCATGAGTACCGACGCAGATGCCTCGGCCGTGAACTACAAACAGGATCGAACAGTCGGGCAAATCCTGGTCAGCGTTCATCTGCCAAACGGATTCCCCGAGGACTTCGGCCGTGTCATCGGCGGCGCGTTCCATCAGCTTCGCTCGGCGTTCGACAACCTCGCCTACCAACTGGTTCTGGCCAACGGCGGCACACCGACCAAGCAGACGTCGTTCCCCGTCCTCGCGGACTGTCCCAATGGACAGTTCGCGGCGATGACGAATCAGCGGCTCGCGGGAATGAGCAAGTCGGCACGGGCAACGATCAAGCGGCTGCAACCGTTTAACGAGTGGCCTGAACGCCCGAAAGACACCACGCTCTGGCTCATCCATGAGCTGAACAACCTCGACAAGCACCGAATCCACCATCTCGCGTGCCTGTGGATCGCCACCTGCAACAGCACCCTCTACATGAAGGGGGCCACCGCGGCCGATATCAACAGCCGGGTCGAGTATTTCGCTAGCCGAGGGGTAGCCGAGCACGATGCACCACTCATCGACATTCGATGGGACCCCGCACTGATGGCTGCTCTTCCCAACGACGAGATGCTGATGGAGATCGATCGCTCCGCGGACATAGCGATCAGGAATCCCGAGCGTGCCAGCTTCCTCGATCCCGACGGCCAGCCGACCGAGGCCCTGCCCATCGCCCACTTCCTCGATGACGCGCTCACCTACTGTGAGACGACCGTGCTGCCGGCATTTGCCGACGAGTTCAAGTAGCGCCTCGCGGGCTACATCGACAGGCCGCGAAATCATCGCTCACCCCGCCGAGTCGCTGCCCGGTTCCGTCCGGTCCAGACGATAGTTTTCGGCTCTAGATAGGCAAAAAGTGGCCCCCGCGACGTTGGCGCGTCCGGGGGCCTGGACCGCGGAGATGTGCCTCCTTGGCCACGCTGAAAGTAGCACCGCGCTCGGCTGCGGGCGAGCTTGCAGAAGTTCTCGACTCGCCCGAGGTTGCGCGCCTGATCGCGGACCTCGTTGAGACACGCTCCACGGGCCGCCCTGGCTACCCCGTCCGGGCGATGGTGGGCCTCGCGCTGGCGAAGGCGCTGTACGCGATCCCGACCTGGACGCGGACCGTTCGGCTCGTCCATGAGCATGACGCGCTCAGGGTCGCGCTCGGCTGCGGAGACGCCCCGCCGTCGCATTGGGCTTGCTACCGCTTCGCAGCCAAGCTGCGCGCCCACCAGGCGCTGCTTGACGAGTGCATCGGCCGGGTGACCGACTCGCTCCAGGCCAAGCTGAAGGGCTACGGCGATCACGTCGCCATCGACGCGAGCGACATGCCCGCCTACGCGAACGGGCAGCGGTACACGTCGAAGAACGGTCCTGAGCGTGAGCGCTTCTCCGACCCCGATGCTTCGTGGGGCCACCGCTCCGCTGTCTCGACCAGAAAGGGCGGCGGCTTCTACGGCTACAAGCTCCAAGCGGCGGTCTGCACGAAGACGGGGCTGCCGGTCGCGTGGAGCGTTGAGACGGCGCGGGCGAACGAGTCGATGTTCGTCGCGCCGCTGATCGACGCCGCGCGTCAGCGTGGGTTCGCGGTCGATTCGGCCGCTGCCGACAAGGCCTACGACATCGAGCGGGTCTACGCGGAGTGCGCCGAGCGGGACTGTCTGCCGATCATCCCGGTCCGCCAGACCGGGGCGGTCAAGCGCGGCGACCACTTGCCGCCTGAGTGCGAACACGGCACGTGGACGTTCGCCGGGTCGGACTACAAGCGTCAGGCGTCGAAGTGGCGGTGTCCTACCGGCGAGTGCAAGCCGGCCTCGACCTGGATCAAGGCGAGCCGCCTCCACCCGCTCATCCCGCGCGAGACGAAGCGGTGGAAGCAGATGTACCGCAAGCGCGCTGCGGTCGAGCGGGAGTTCGGACGCCTCAAGCACGACTGGGCGCTCCTGCCGTTGAGGGTGCGCGGTGTTGAGCGCGTCCGACTCCACGCCGACTTGGCGATCCTCGCCAAGCTGAGTTGCACGCTTGAGCGTGCGCGTGCTGCTACCCGAGCGCGAGTCGCTGCGCGCGCAGCCCAGCGCGAGTAGCGAACACGAACCCGTCGAGCCGGTGAACCAAACCGGCCCCGGCGAGACGGGCGACCGCATCGGCGGCCTCCAACGGGTTGTCGATCTCGCGGCCGATCTCATCGACCGACCACGGACGCTGAGCGTCCTCGTCGGACAACATCGCAAGCACCAGACCGTCGATCTGGACCTCTCGCTGCGTGGGGGTAGGCTGGTCGTGCATAGGGAGTTCACGCTCCTTGTGCCACGGCCGGGGGTGTTTGCGCACCGCCCGGCCACTTTTGTCAGGGGCCGCGACCCTAAGAACGAACGGCTGGCCAGCGCAACCGTTTCGCCAACCGTTTCGTCAAACCCTCCTAGGCGCCGAGGCTCTGCTTGAGCGCCTCGAACTGCGCGCGCACCGGCGCGGGCAGGCGGCCGCCAAAGCGGTCGAGGTGCTCCTCGAACTGGGGCAGTTGGGCGGCCAGCGCGGCGTGGTCGACGTGCAGCAGCGAGTCGAGCGCGTCCGTGTCGATGTCGAGCCCGTCGACGTCGAGCTCGCCCGCCTTCGGCACCAGGCCGAGCGGGGTGTCCTCGACCTCGCCCTCGCCGTCGCAGCGGCGGAAGACCCACTCCAGGACGCGGCTGTTCTCGCCGAAGCCCGGCCAGAGGAACTTGCCGTCCTCGTCCTTGCGGAACCAGTTGACGTAGAAGACCTTCGGCAGGTCGGCCCCCGCCCGCTCGCCGACCTTCAGCCAGTGGGCCATGTAGTCGGCCATGTTGTAGCCGCAGAACGGGAGCATCGCGAACGGGTCGAAGCGCAGCTGGCCGACGGCGCCGGCAGCGGCGGCGGTGGTCTCCGACGACATCGTCGCGCCGAGGAAGACGCCGTGCTCCCAGTCGCGCGCCTCGGTGACCAGCGGCACGACGCTCGAGCGGCGCCCGCCGAAGAGCATCGCGTCGATCGGGACGCCGGCCGGGTCCTCCCACTCGGGGGCGATCGCCGGGTCCTGCGCGGCCGGGGTCGTGAAGCGGGCGTTCGGATGGGCGGCCGGGGTCTCGGAGTCCGGCGTCCAGTCGTTGCCGCGCCAGTCGATCAGATGCGCGGGCGGCTCCGGCGTCATCTCCTCCCACCAGACGTCACCGTCGTCGGTGCGAGCGCAGTTGGTGAAGATCGTGTTCGACTCGATCGTCTTCATCGCGTTCGGGTTGGTCTTCTCGCCCGTGCCCGGCGCGACGCCGAAGAAGCCGGCCTCCGGGTTGATCGCGTAGAGCTTGCCGTCGTCGCCGAACTTCATCCAGGCGATGTCGTCGCCGATCGTCTCGACCGTCCAGCCCTCGAGCGTCGGGATCAGCATCGCCAGGTTGGTCTTGCCGCACGCCGACGGGAACGCGCCCGTGACGTACTTGACCTTCCCCTGCGGCGAGGTCAGCTTGAGGATCAGCATGTGCTCGGCCATCCAACCCTCGTCGCGGGCCATTACCGAGGCGATCCGCAGCGCGAAGCACTTCTTGCCGAGCAGCGCGTTGCCGCCGTAGCCGGAGCC
>JAAYBF010000195.1 GCA_012718975.1 Solirubrobacterales bacterium
AGGGCGCGCCGCTCGGGCCCGCGCGGGGGCCGGCCGCCGCGGGGGTCGTAGCGGACGGCGCGCAGCGCGGCGGCGTAGGCGGCCGAGGCGGGGCCGGCCTCGGCGGCGAGGCGTCGCTCGAGCGCCAGCAGTGTCGTGGTGGGGGGGACGTCCCAGCCGAGCCGCTCGAGCGCGTGGCGCAGCTCTGCGGTCTCGACCTCCGCCAGCCGCGCCTAGCCGAGCGAGCGCCGGCGTCGGCCGCGCCGCGCGACGGCCGCCGCGGCGGCCAGGGCGAGCACGCCGCCGCCGGCGAGCGCCACCAGCGCCGCGGCCGGTGGCGGGCCGGGGCCGTCGCCGCCGGGGCCGGAGGCGGCCGTCGCCGCCGGCGCGTCGTCCTCCGCCTGCTCGTCGGCGCCGTCACCCTCGGCCGGCTCCTCCTCCACCGGCTCGGGCTCGGCGCTGCGCACGCGTCCCGCGGCGGCCTCCTCGCCCCCGGTCGCCGGCGCGCCCTCGGACTCCTCGCCGGTCTGCTCGTCCTCGGCGGCGCGTGGGGTCGGGTCGAACGGCACCCAGCCGACGCCGGCGAAGTAGACCTCGACCCAGGAGTGGGCATCGAGGTCGCGGACGCGGTACTGGTCGGTGTCGGGGTCGTGGGTGCCGGGCGAGAACCCGGCCGCGACACGGGCAGGCACGCCGACCATCCGCAGCATCAGCGCCATGGCGCCGGAGAAGTGCTGGCAGTAGCCGCGCCGGTCCTCGAACAGGAACGCCTCCAGCGGCCGGTCGCGGACCGGGACCAGCTCGTCGTAGGCGTAGGTCTCGCGCAGATGGGTCTCGATCGCGACGACGGCCTCGTAGGGGCTGTCCGCCTCGCCGGCGAGCGAGCGCGCGAGCGCGTAGGTGCGGGCGTAGTCGGAGCCGGCGAGCTCCGCGCCGGCCTCGGCGTCGTCGCCGGTCGCCGGGTCGAGGCGGCGGGTACGGCCCTCGCGCGCGTCCCCCTCGGCGGCGTCCGCCGCAGCGCCCCAGGCGGGCACGGTCACCGCCTCGGCGTCGTCGTCGCCGGCCGGCACCGAGACAGTCAGGAAGCGGCCGACCCAGCCGGGCAGCTCGCGCGGCGCGGCGTCGAGCTCGAACGGCGTCGGCGCCGGCTCATAGCTGCGGATCTGGTACTGGTCGCCGCGCTCGAGCGGGTCGCCGAGCAGCTCGACGGTGCCGTCGGCGGCCGGCACGGCCGGGACCCCCGAGATGTCGTAGGTGAGCCCGGCGCCGACGACGACGTCGGTCGACAGCGAGCGGACCTCGACCTTGATCGAGCTGCTCCAGGCGGAGTTCGGCTCGCCGTAGTCCCAGTCGTCGGGCGTGGCCATGATCGCGCCGCTGTCGAACGGCATCTCGGAGGCGAGGTCGGAGCGGCTCGAGTCGCCGCTGCGGTACCAGCGCGTCCCGTCGAAGCCGTCGAGCGTCTCGGCCTTCCAGTAGTGCGGGCGGTCGGAGCGGATCGTCAGCAGCGTCGTGCCCTGGCGCGGCCAGTCGAGCGGCCCGTACTGATGCGACCAGTCGAAGGCGATCCCGCGCTCGGGCCCGAACGGCGACCATGAGCGGTAGTCGAGCCAGGCCTCCTCGCCGTCGAGCGCGCTCGCGGCCGGGACGGCGAGGAGCGTCGCGGCGGCCACCGCGACCAGCGCGATCGCTCCCTCGCGCCGGCGCGCGAGTCGCGGCAGCCACAGCCAGGCGGCGATCAGGGCGGCGAGCGCGATGCCGAGCGGCACCGGGGCGCCGGGGTCGCGCGTGGTGGCCGCGACCGCGTAGAGCGCGACCAGCACTCCGAGCGCCGACAGCCGCAGCCCCGGCCGCGCCTCCTCGGGCGCCGGCCAGAACGCGAGCGCGGCGGCGACGACCGTCAGCAGCGGCGCGCCGATCAGGATCGTCCGCCGCACCCACTCGTCCGGCCCGTCGTAGGGCCAGTCGACCTCCTGCACGCCGACGAGCGCCTGGTCGACCTGGACCGCGAGGTCGCCCCAGTTCCACGGCGCCAGCAGCGCGGCCGGGACCCCTTCGACGAGCAGCGCCGCGGCGGCGGCCGCGACGACCGCCGCGAGCGCCAGCAGGCTCGCCAGCCAGCGCCGCTCGACGAGCCGGTCGAGCGCGATCAGCGTCGCCGCGCAGGCGACGGCGACCGCGACGACGCCCACGGTCGTCGCGGCCGAGGGCTCGGCGACCAGGCGCGACCAGATGACGGTCCCGAACGCGGCGAACGCCGCGAACAGCGCCAGCCGGGCGAGCGTGAGCGTCACGCCGCCGCGCTCCGGCGCGAGCGGTCGACGACCATCCCGGCGCAGCCGGCGACGGTGAACGCGGCGGTGGCGCCCTCCGGTAGCCGCGGCGCGACGAGGTAGCGCGCCCCGGCCGGGATCCGCTCGAAGCCGCGCGGGAGGGCGGCGACGTCGGAGGCCGTCACCCAGACGAGCGTCTCGGTGCCGGCGCCGAGACCGCTGAGCTGCGCGCGCACGCCGCCCTGGACGAGCGCGAGCCGGCGGTGCGCGGCCGGCCAGGCGCTGAGGTCGTGGGCGATCTCGACCGGACGCCGGTCGCCGGGGAGCAGCAGCGCCGCGCCGTCGAGGCGGGCGAGCGCGACCGCCAGCGACGCGGCGGCGCGGACCGCGGAGTCGAGCTCGTCGTCGCCGGCGGGGGCGGCCGCGTCGAGCACCACCAGCGCGGCGGCCGTCCGCTCGGCGACCATCCGCCGCTCCATCATCACCCCGCGCCGGGCGTAGGTGGCCCAGTGGATCCGCGACGCCGGCGTGCCCTCGCGGTAGGGGCGCAGGCCGTCGAGGTCGATCCCGTCGGAGGCGTCGTCGCGCCAGCTGCCCGACGAGCGCGTTCCGCCACCGAGGCCGGGCTGCGATCCGCCGCCCGCGCCGCCGCCGCCCGCGGTCGCGGCCACCGGCTCGATGCGCGGCAGCACGAGCAGCTCAGGCCCCGGCCGGCCGCGCACGCGCCGGACGCAGAGGCCGAGCGGGTCGGCGATCTCGAGCACGCTCGGCGCGAGCGTCGCCGGGCCGCGGCGCGGCAGCGTCGCCTGCGCGTCGAGGACGACGCGGCGGCGGCCGCCGAGCGGGGCGCCGGCGTCGGACTGCGGGTCGGTCAGCCGGCCGCCAGGTGCCGGCAGGAATCCGAGACGGGCCTCGATCCGCAGCGGGAACGGCTCGTCCTCGACGGCGGTCGCCGCGACCGCCGACCGCTCGACGTTGGCGCCCGCGGCGGCCAGCGACACCCACGCGACCGCGCCGATAGACAGCGCGGCGAGCGCGATGCCCGGCACGTAGAGCGAGGCGGTGTCGAACGCTCCGCCGATCAGGCAGAGCAGTCCGCCGAGCAGCGCCGTGGCGAGCGGTCGCAGCACCCGCCCGCCCTCACAGCGCCGATATCCGGCCGAGCGCGTCGGCGATCACCGCGTCGCGCTGCTCCGGCTGGGCGCCGGGGGCGAGCATCAGCCGGTGGGCGAGTACCGGTCGCGCGAGCCGCTGGACGTCGTCGGGCAGGACGTGGTCGCGCCCGTGCAGCGCGGCGTGGGCGGCGGCGGCGCGGAAGAGCATCAGCCCCGCGCGCGGGCTGGCGCCGACCTCGATCCGCGGGTCGGCGCGGGTGGCGCCGAGCAGCTCGACGATGTAGCGCCGCAGCGGCTCGCTGCCCTCGATCGAGGCGGTGGCCGTCTGGGCGGCGAGCACGTCGGCGAGGTCGGCGACGGGCTCGACCTCGAGCACGCGGTCGCCGCGGACGTGGTCGGCGAGCATCCGCGCCTCCTGCTCGGCGGTCGGGTAGCCGAGCGAGACCCGGACCATGAACCGGTCCAGCTGCGCTTCGGGAAGCGGGTAGGTGCCCTCGTACTCGACCGGGTTCTGCGTCGCCAGCACGAGGAACGGCCGCGCCAGCTCGTGGGTCTGGCGGTCGACTGTGACTTGGCGCTCCTGCATGCACTCGAGCAGGCCGGACTGGGTCTTCGGCGAGGCGCGGTTGACCTCGTCGACGAGCACCACGTTGGCGAACACCGGCCCGGGTCGGAACTCGAAGCGGTTCTCGCGCTGGTCGTAGACGTTGGTGCCGACGAGGTCGGCGGGGAGCACGTCGGCGGTGCACTGGACGCGCGCGTGGTCGGCGTCGATCGAGCGGGCGAGGGTCCGTGCGAGCGCGGTCTTCCCGACGCCGGGGTAGTCCTCGATCAGCACGTGGCCGCCGGCCATCAGCGCCACCAGCACCTCCTGCAACACCGGCGGCGGGACCTGCACCGCGCGCCTGACGTTCGCGGCGATCCGCTCGCCGAGCTCGGCTACCTGCTGGGGGTCGAGCTCCGGGACGGCCGACATCGCCCTCTCACTGTAGGGGGTCGCCGGAGCGCCGCGCCAGCGCGGATCGGTTCAGGCCGAGCGCTCTGTGCCGGCTGGCTCGCGCTCGGGCGCGGCGCGGCCGAGCGCCGACGGCCACCAGAAGCGGTCGCCCAGCTTGAGCACGATCGCCGGCACCAGGACGGACCGGACGAGGAAGGTGTCGAGCAGCACGCCGAAGGCGACGATGAAGCCGATCTCGGTGAGGAAGACCAGCGGTAGCGTGGCGAGCACGGAGAACGTGCCCGCAAGCACGATGCCCGCGCTCGTGATCACCCCGCCGGTGACCGCGAGCGCGCGCAGGATGCCCTGCTGGGTGCCGTGCTGGAGGGTCTCCTCGCGTGCGCGCGCGACCAGGAAGATGTTGTAGTCGACCCCCAGCGCGACCAGGAACACGAACGCGAACAGCGGGATGCCCGGGTCGGCGCCGGGGAAGCCGAAGACGAACTCGAAGAAGAAGAAGCCGACGCCGAGCGCCGCCGCGAAGCTGAGGATCACGGTGCCGATCAGCACCAGCGGCGCGACCAGGGCGCGCAGCAGCAGGGTCAGGATCAGGAAGACGACGACCAGGACGATCGGCGGGATCACCATCGAGTCCCAGGCGGCCGCCTCGCGGACGTCGAACTCGACCGCCGTCGGGCCGCCGACCAGCGTCTCGGGATCGACGCCCTGCACGGCGTCGCGCAACGGCTCGATCAGGTCGTAGGCCTCGGTGGAGTACGGCTCGGGGCCGAGCGTGGCCTGCACCAGCACGCGGTCGTCGCCGGCGGCGACCGGCCCGGTCACCGACTCGATGCCGTCCACGCCCTCGGCCGCGCGGGCCACCGCGCCGACGTCGGCGTCGGAGCTGACGACGATGTCGGTCGGGGCGCCCGAGCCGGCCGCGAAGCTCTTGGCGAGCAGCTCCTGGCCCTCGACCGACTCGACCGTCGTCGTGTACTGGTCGTTGCTGGTCAGGTCGGTCGAGAAGAACAACAGGCCGAGGCACATGACCGCGAGCACCGCCAGCGAGCCGGCCATCACCCGGCTCGGTCCACGCGCGACCCAGTCGCCGACCCGCTTCCAGAAGCCGTGGGTCTCGTCGGCGAGGTGCTCGTGGCGGTGGCGGCGCAGCTCGTAGGGCGCGAAGGCGAAGCGGTCGAGCGGCCCGACGATCAGCGACGGGAAGCGCGCCCGCGTGAACAGCGACAGGACCGGGTTGACGACGATCCGCACGAGGAAGTTCAGCAGCACGAGCGGCAGCGTCACCAGGACGACGAGACCGGCCAGGATCACGCTGCCCAGCGCGGTCGCGCGCGAGCCGTCGGCGATCCGCGCGACCGCGCCGGCTGGGAGGCCCTCGCCGGTCGGGGCGGTCTCGCGCGTGTGGGGCACGAACGGCCAGAAGGCGCGGCGGCCGAAGATCGTCAGCAGCGACGGCAGCAGCGTCAGCATCGCCAGCGCGGCGCAGGCGACGCCGAGCGCGCCGATCGGGCCCAGTCCGGCGGTGCCGTTGACCTTGGCGATCGTCAGGCAGAAGAGGGCGGCGATCACCGTGCCGGCGGAGGCGAGGATCGCCGGCGCCGAGGAGGCGAGCGCGGTCGCCATCGCCACGTGCTTGTCGGGGTGGCGGTGCAGCTCCTCGCGATAGCGGGCCACCAGCAGCAGCGCATAGTCGGTTCCCGCCCCGAGGACGAGCACCGACATGATCGAGCTCGACTGGCCGTTGATCGTCACGCCCAGCTCGGAGACGCCGTAGCCGAGCGAGCGCGACAGCGCCTCGGCGAACAGGACCGCCGTGAGCGGCACCAGGAAGAAGATCGGCGATCGGTAGATGACGATCAGCAGGAAGATCACGAGGCTGACCGCGGCCAGCACGAGCGTGCCGTCGATCGTCTCGAAGACCTTGATCGCGTCGGCCGCGTAGCCGGCCCCGCCGGTGATCTTGACCTCGAGCCCGCCACCGGGGTCGGAGATCTGGTCGCGCCACTCCTCGATCGGGTCGAGGATCGTCTCGGACTCGCCGTCGCCCTTGAGGTAGGCGGTGACGATCGCGGCCTTGCCGTCCTCGGAGCAGATCGGCCCGACGAACGGGGCGTAGTCGTCGGGCTGGCCGGGCACGGGCGTCGTGGGGCCGGCGCAGCCCTCGGGAAGGTCGGCCGTCGGCGGTCCGCCGCCGCCGGCGCCGGTGGCGCTGCCCGCTCCGCCGTCGGTGGCGCCGCCCGCGGCGTCGTCTCCGCTCGCGGCGTCGCCTCCGCTCGCGCCCTGCCCGCCGGAGGCGGCGGTCGCGCCGTCGGCGACGACGCCGGGGAAGCGCTCGCCGGTCAGAGCCACGACGTCCTGCTGGATCCGGGCGCGGTCCTCGGCGGTCAGCCCCGACTCGCGGCGGAAGACGATCACGGCCGAGGCGAGCTCGCCGCCCTGCAGCTCCTCGGTCGCCTGGAGCGCCTTAGTCGACTCGGCGTCGCCGGGCAAAAACGACGTCGACTCGTTCTCCTCGGCGTCGGAGAACTTGGCCGGCAGGTTGAGCGGGCCCGTCGCGACGACGATCCCGATCACCCAGACGGCGAACACGACCCATTTCGCGCGCCTGCCGGCGGGGAAGGAGAAGATCGACCGCCGACCGTTCACGCGGGGCATGCTCGCAGACAGCGGAGACGGTCGCGGTCGGGCGAGCCGCCGGATCGGGGTGGGGCTTCCCGGAGCCTCCACGGTTCCGGGCTCGATCTCCCGGTGGCCGTCGCTTCCCGTGCAATGTGCGGGAAACGACGGGCGGGCCGACGAGCCGCCCGGTGACGTCGGGCGGGATCAGCGCAGCGCATGCTCGGCGAGCCGCTGGGCCTGGGCGAGCGAGCGCCGGTCGAGGCGGTCGGCGGTGTCGCAGGCGAGGTGGCGGCAGGGCTCGCCGCCGGCGCCGACGCCGAGCTTGGCCGCGGGCAGCCCGAGCAGCTCGAACTCGCGGTGGTCGGACATGCTGTCGCCCTCGTCGCGCACCCAGCTGACGCCGACGCCGGTCGCCCGACCGGCGCGCAGCAGCGCCCGCTCCACGCGCGGACGCGGCGCCGCGGCGGGGGAGCGCAGCCAGAACGGGCGGTCGCGGCCGACCTCGTCCAGCGAGAGCGCGAAGCGCAGCCGCCGCTTCGCCCCACGGGCACGGGCCCGCCGCGCGAGCGCGAGCGCGCCGAGGTGGTCGCCCTGGCCGGTGAAGATCCGCTCCTCGGCGCCGGTGGCGACCAGCCAGACGTCGCAGCGCGGGGCGATCCGCCGCAGCCGCGCGGCGATCGCGACCACGACCCCGACGCCGGAGGCGTTGTCGTTGGCGCCCGGCCCGGGCGCGGTGGTGTCGATGTGGGCCATCGCGATCTTCAGGCAGTCGCGCCGCGGGGCGTCGAGCGTGCCGATCACGTTGCGCGAGCGGCCGTGGCCGGGGACCGCGAAGGGCTGGACGGCCACGCGCAGCCCCGCCCGACCGAACGCGCGCTTCACGCGCGCGTGCGCGCGACGCTCGGCCCGGCTGCCCGCCGGCCGCGGCCCGAGCGCCGTGAGCCGCCGCGCCTCGCGCAACGCGACCCGTCCGCTGGCGCGCGGCGGATCCCCACGACGCTGGGCCGATTCCGGCCGCATCGCGGCCGCGATGCCTCCACGTCCGGCGTACGTCGCGACGGTCCCGTCGAGCTGGGCCGGTTTCGGCCACATCGCGGCCGCGATCGGCCCGCGTTCGGTTGGAGGGGCGGCGGTCGCGCTGGCGACCACCGCGACCGCCGCGATCGCAAGCGCGGCCACGGCGAGGCGACGCCGGCTCACGCCAGCGCCGCCTCGAGGTCCGCCGGCTCGGTCACCGGCGCCTGGCAGGCGAAGCGCTCGCAGACGTAGGCGGCAGGGCGCCCGTCGACGGTCCCCCGGCCCTCGAGCAGCGGCACCGCCTCGGCGCCCTCGCCGCCCGGCGGCGTGCCGGCGACCACCACGTGCGGCCGAAAGGCCCCGCGCACTACGGCCTCCAGCGCGCCGAGCTCGCCGCCGACCAGCGCCACCTCACGCACCGGCGCCAGGTGGAAGTCGAGCGCCTGGAGCAGGTGGGCGAACGCGTTGGGGTGGCGCTGGGCGAGCTCGGCGAACAGCCTCAGCACGCCGACGCCGGCCTCCTCGTAGCTGCGCTCGCCGGTCAGCGCGGCGAGCCGCAGCAGGCCGAACGCCGCCGCCGCGTTGCCGGACGGGATCGGGTGGTCCTCGGGGTCCTTGCGGCGGGTCAGCAGCCGCTCGTGGTCGTCGGAGGTCTCGAAGAAGCCGCCGTGCCCGGGATCGCCGAAGCGCGCGATCGTCGTGTCCGCCAGCGCACGCGCCGCCGCCAGCCAGCGCGGCTCGAAGCTCGCCTCGTACAGCGTCAGCAGCGCCTCGAGCAGGAAGGCGTGGTCCTCGAGGTAGGCGTTGAGCTTGGCCTCGCCGTCCTTGTAGGTGCGCAGCAGGCGGCCGTCGCCGTCGGTCAGCTCGTCGAGCACGAACGCCGCGCAGACGCGCGCGGCGTCGAGGTAGTCCGGCCGGCCGAGCGCCGCGCCGGCGTCGGCGAGCGCCGAGATCATCAGCGCGTTCCAGGCGGTCAGGCGCTTGTCGTCGAGGCCCGGCCAGACGCGTTCGGCGCGCGCGTCGTAGAGACGCCGGCGCAGCTCGGCGAGGTTCTCCGGCTCCTCGGCGCCGCGCGTCAGGATCGTCCTGCCCTCCCAGTTGCCGCCCGGCCGCACGCCGAAGTAGTCGAGCGCCGGCTCGGCGTCCTCGCCGAGCACCGCGCGCACCTGCTCGACCGTCCAGACGTAGAAGCGTCCCTCCTCGCCCTCGGAGTCGGCGTCGAGCGCGCAGTAGAAGCCGCCCTCGGGCCCGCGCATCTCGCGCAGCGCCCAGTCGAGCGTCTCCTCGCAGACGCGCCGCAGCAGCGGCTCGCCGGTCACCTGCCAGCCGTGCAGGTAGGCGCGCGCGAGCAGCGCGTTGTCGTAGAGCATCTTCTCGAAATGGGGGATCAGCCAGCCGGCGTCGACGGTGTAGCGGGCGAAGCCGCCGCCGAGCTGGTCGTAGATCCCGCCGGCCGCCATCGCGTGCAGCGCGCGCCGCGCCGGCTCGACATCGCCGCGGCGCAGCAGCAGCTCGATCGCCGAGGCCGCCGGGAACTTCGGCCGCGCGCCGAAGCCGCCGTTGGCCGGGTCCTCCAGGGTCAGCAGCCGCTCGACGGCGGCGTCGAGCGCCGCGACCGTCAGCGGCTCGTCGGACGGCTCGACCCAGGCGGCGCCCGACAGCCGCTCGGCGACCTGGCCGCCGGTGGCGCGGATCTCGTCGCGGCGCTCGGCCCAGGCGTCGGCGACCGAGCGCAGCACCTGGCGCCAGCTAGGCATGCCGCGGCTCTCGTCGGGTGGGAAGTAGGTGCCCGCGAAGAACGGGACCTGCTCGGGGGTGAGGAAGGCGTTCAGCGGCCAGCCGCCCTGGCCGGTTATCGCCTGGCAGGCCTCCATGTAGATCGCGTCGAGGTCGGGCCGCTCCTCGCGGTCGAGCTTGACGCAGACGAAGCGCTCGTTCATGTAGGCCGCGACGGCGCCGTCCTCGAAGCTCTCGCGCTCCATCACGTGGCACCAGTGGCAGGCCGAGTAGCCGATCGAGAGCAGGATCGGCACGTCGCGCTCGCGCGCGGCGGCGAGCGCCTCCTCTCCCCACGGATACCAGTCGACCGGGTTGTCCTGGTGCTGGAGGAGGTAGGGGGAGGTCTCGCGCGCCAGTCGGTTGGGCATGGTTGCGAGGCTACCCGGCGCCGGGGCCCCCATCCGCGCCGCCGAGCGCGCGTCCGTCCCTCGGGTGAGAGTTTCGGCCGCACTTTGGCCGGAACTCTCACCCGAGATCGCGAGAGGGCTGGTGAACGGCCGCGAGACCGCTTGCAGAGCGGGCTTTCGCAAGATTCGCTGCAGCCGGGGAGCGCGCTGCGGCCACCGGGCGATCCGCCGAGTTTGCGGGTTCTCACTGACTTTGGGCGTGGTTCCGCCGCAGGATGTGTTAGCTTGCCGCCCACGCCGAATCCACGTGAGTGGAACGGGGGAACCAAGGTGGCCTGGCCACTGGGGCGAACTTCCTCGATAGAGGGAGCGCGCGAGCTCTTTCAGCGCGAGCCCGACAGCTAACCCCGTAGGCGTTCGAAAGAGTTTTGGCCCGCCGACTTCGACACGCAATCCTTGGCGTTCTCGCTGCCTGCTTGCTGGCAGCCGTGACGCTCCCCGCCACCGCATCGGCGCAGGCCGCCGCGAGCGGGGGAGGCGGCGCCGCCTACGTCCCGCCGCCGCCGCCCGCCAAGAAGGCGAAGCTGCACAACGGGATCGTCATCCCGCCGAAGAACGCGCCGGCGCGCGTGAAGCGGGTCATCCGGGCCGCGAACCGGATTGTCAAGAAGCCCTACGTCTACGGGGGCGGCCACAAGCCGTTCCGGCAGATCTGGCGCAAGCTCGACCGCGGCTACGACTGCTCCGGCACCGTCAGCCACGCCCTGTTCGGCGGCCGGTTCCTCAAGAGCCCGCTCGACTCCGGCAGCTTCATGTCCTGGGGCGAGGCGGGCAAGGGGCGGTGGATCACCGTCTACACCAACCCCGGTCACGCCTACGTCGTGATCGCCGGGATCCGGCTCGACACCTCGATGGGCGACCGCGCCACCTACGACGAGCGGATGTCCGGCGACGGGCCGCGCTGGCGCAAGTTCGGGCGCTCCCCGCGCGGGTTCGTCGCCCGCCACCCCGCCAACTTCTGAGCGCGGCGATACGCGTCGCCTGGCGGCGTCCTCGGTCGGCCATGGACTGCGTCCGATGACCTTCCTGTGTCGTCGCCATGCTCGCGTCTGGCCGCGCTCGGCGCGGAGCGGTGGGACGCCTCGCCTGGCGGCGTCCTCGGGCTGGCAGCCCGTATCCTCCCGCTGACCGACGAATCAACCGACGGGAGCCCCGAGACCCCATGGCCGTAGCGACCTCATCGATCGACAAGACGGACGAGCAGAAGGCGATCACCGAGATGGTGCGCCAGTTCGCCGACGAGCAGATCCTGCCGAACGCCGAGCACTACGACCACGAGGACTCCTTCCCCGAGCCGATCGTCGAGCAGATGCGCGAGCTCGGCCTGTTCGGCACCACCATCCCCGAGGAGTACGGCGGGATGGGGCTCGACCTCACAACCTACGCGATGATCGTCGAGGAGCTCTCGCGCGGCTGGATCTCGATCTCGGGGATCGTCAACACCCACTTCATCGGCTCCTACCTGCTGATGAAGTTCGGCTCCGACGAGCAGCGCCAGAAGTACCTGCCGAGGATGGCCACCGGCGAGCTGCGCGCCGCCTTCTCGCTGTCGGAGCCCGAGCTGGGCTCCGACGTCCAGGCGATCAAGACCGCCGCCCGCAAGGACGGCGACCACTACGTCATCGACGGCCAGAAGATGTGGGTCACCAACGGCCTGCGCGCCGGCCTGGTCTTCGTGCTGGTCAAGACCGACCCGACCGCCGACCCGCGCTACAAGGGCATGACCTGCTTCATCGCCGAGAAGGAGCCGGGCGTCCACGAGAACACCGGCGACTACGCCGGCTTCAACGTCCCGCCGCAGCTCAAGAAGATGGGCTACAAGGGCGTCGAGTCGACCGAGCTGGTCTTCGACGGCTACCGCACCCCGGCCGACAGCATCCTCGGCGGCGAGGACGCCGGCCTCAACAAGGGCTTCGGCCAGATGATGGACGCGCTCGAGGTCGGCCGCGTCAACGTCGCCGCGCGCGGCGTCGGGATCGCCCAGCGGGCGCTCGAGCTGGCGCTGCGCTACTCGCAGGAGCGCAAGACCTTCGGCCGCACGATCTCCAACCACCAGGCGATCCAGTTCAAGCTCGCCGACATGGCGACCCAGGTCGAGGCCGCGCGGCTGATGACGATCCGCGCCGCCCGCCTCAAGGACGCCGGCGAGCGCTCCGACCTCGAGGCCGGCATGGCGAAGCTGTTCGCCTCCGAGGCCGGCCGCTTCTGCGTCGAGGAGTCGTTCCGCATCCACGGCGGCTACGGCTACTCGAAGGAGTACGAGATCGAGCGCCTCTACCGCGACGCGCCGCTGCTGCTGATCGGCGAGGGCACCTCCGAGATCCAGCGGATGGTGATCGGCAAGAAGCTGCTCGAGCGGCACAAGATCTGAGCCGCGCGACCCCGACGGGCCGGCCCGCCGTGCGGCGGGCCGTCGCCCCGCACTAGACTCGGCGGGGTGTCCGCCTCCGATACCCGGGTTCTGATCCGCGCCGCCGTCGAGAACCTCGGCCGCGAGGTGCCGGCGCTGGCGCAGCTGAAGCTCGTGCTGCGGCTCGAGCTTCCCAGCCGTGGCGGCGACGCGCCGATCTGGCGCGTCGAGGTGCCGGGGCCCAAGGTCGACCGCGACCCCGCCGGCGACGCCCGCCTCGACGTCACCGTCCAGCGCCAGCACTTCAACGAGCTGGCCGAGGACGGCACGCTGCGCGAGTGGGCGCGCGCCTACGGCCAGGGCCACGTCAAGGTGACCGGCGACAGCGCCGTCATCAAGCTGCTCGGAAACGTCGTCGAGCGCCAGCTCGCCCGCGGCAAGCGTTGAAGCCCGTCCTCTTCGTAGACGTCGACGGCGTCCTCAGCCTGTTCGGCTTCCCCGCCGACGCCGAGCTGCCCGGGCCGTTCCACTGGATCGACGGGATCGCCCACTGCATCCCGCCCGAGAACGGGGCGCGGCTGGTCCGCCTCGCCGAGCGGTTCGAGCTGGTCTGGGCGACCGGCTGGGAGGAGAAGGCCAACGAGTACCTGCCCCACATCCTCGGCCTGCCGTTCGGAGAGCTGCACTGCCTGACCTTCGACGGCCGCGCCCGCTTCGGCAGCTCGCACTGGAAGATCGAGGCGATCGACGCCTACGCCCGCGGCCGGCCCGCCGCGTGGATCGACGACAACGTCGGCGACGGCGGCGAGACCTGGGCGCACGGCCGGCGCGAGCCGACGCTGCTGATCGAGACCCAGTCGCCGGTGGGGCTCACCGACCGGCACGTGCGTGAGCTGCTGGGATGGGCGCGGGGGCTGGGGCGCCAGCGAGATCGGTAGCTCAACCCCGGGCGCTCTGGCCAGCGGAGGCGACCGGACGCCGGGTGTGCGGCTGCATCCACCACTCGCCGTCGAGGCGGGTGAACAGGGCGCGGCCGGACAGGATCGTCGCCAGCAGGGCGGGGTCGTCGGAGTGCACGAGCGTCCACTCGGTCGGGATCATGCGGCAGCGCATCCGGCGCAGGTGGGCAAGCAGGTGGGTCTCGACACGGCCCCGGATCTCGACTGCGCCGCGCGCCGCGGCGTCGCGGACCATGTGGTCGAAGGTCATGGCGACGTCGTCGCCGACCGCGGCGACCTGCACGACCTGGGCGATCCCGCCCGGCGCGACGAACATCACGTAGCTGCCGGCCGGCCGTCCATCGCCGTCGAAGACCATCCTCCGGACGGGATCGCCCGGCACGCGGGCGACGGCCAGCTCGGAGAACAGCCAGTCGAGATAGCGCTCGTCGTAGGCCGGCCGGAGGCTCAGCTGGCGCTTCAGGCGCGGGAGCAGATCGATCAGCGCGTGCGGCGTGAGCTCGCTCACGGACCCGGGCGGCGCGGCGGGCAGGAGCCGCCCGGAGGCGCGGGCGTCGACCTTGGCGAGCAGCGGCGCTCCGGGCGCCGGCCCGTTTCGCTCGCCCAGCTTCCGCGCGAGGCCACCCGCGACGAACCCGGCGGGCGCCAGCACTCGGCCCCAGCCGACCGAGGCGGCGGCGTGGGTCGACCCGCCCAGCCCCTGCCACATCGCCTGGACCTCGTCGACGGCCCCGTCGGTCGCGGTCACGTCCTGCGCGCCGGCGAGGTAGCGGCGCAGCAACAGCGCTCCCACGCCACGCCGGCGGTGGTCCGGCCGCGCCAGCAGCGGGCCGCTGAAGGCGATCCGCACCGGACGCTCGCCATCGGTGAAGCGGCGTACATGCGAGAAGATCGCCCCGACGACGCCGTCGCCGCGGTCCTCGTAGACGAGCGACGGGATCTCGGGATCGGCGGCCGGATCGGCGAGCACGGCCCGCTCGAAGTACTCGACGAGGCGCGGGACCTCTGAGCGGGAGCGACCGTCGAAGTCGGCGTAGATCGCGGCGACCGCGGCCAGGTCGTCCGGGACGAGCGGGCGGATCGGGCTCATGCGGCCGGCGTGCCGACGCCGTCCGCCGCGGCGCTCGCCGCGACGAAGGCCGCGATCTGCTCGGCCGTGCGGAAGCGGTCGAGGTCGAAGTCGTCCAGCGGAAGCAGGAAGGCGAACTCGTGCTCGATCTCGCCGATCAGCGACACGAGCGCCAGCGAGTCGATGAGGCCGGCGTCGATCAGGTCCGTCTCGGGCGTCGGGACCTCGACCTGGAGCACGTCCGCGATCAGTTCGACGATCCGGGGCGTCAGGTCGCCGCCGCTCATGCCCGCGCCCCCCTGCGTCGGGCCGTCTCGGCCGTGAAGCGCTCGCGCAGCGCCGGCCGGTCGATCTTGCCGTTCTGGTTCTTGGGCAGGGAGTCGAGCGCGAGCCAGCGCGCCGGGAGCATGTAGGACGGCAGCGCGGTCGCGAGCTCGCGGCGCAGCGCCGGGGGCGCGAGGTCGCCGTCGGCGACGTAGGCGGCGCAGATCGAGACACCCTCGAAGCCCTCGACCTCGACCCCGACCACCGCACACTCGCGAACGGCCGCCACGGCGCTCAGCGCGCTCTCGATCTCGCCCAGCTCGATCCGGTATCCGCGGCTCTTGATCTGCGAGTCGGCACGCCCGAGGAAGTGGAAGCGGCCGTCGCCGTCGAGCCGGGCGAGGTCGCCGGTCCGGTAGATCCGGCCCGCCTCGCCCGGCCGCGGGTCGGCGAGGAAGGCGGCGCGCGTCTTCTCGGCGTCGCGCCAGTAGCCCGGGCTGAGGCCGACCCCCGCGATGTAGAGGTCGCCGATCTCCCCGTCCGGCGTCGGCTGAAGCTGCTCGTCGAGGACCAGGAGCTCCTCGCCGGCGCACGGGACGCCGATCGGCACGGGCTCGGTCTCGTCCCGCGGGACCTCGGGCACGGTGTGGTAGCTGCTGGCGATCGTCGCCTCGGTCGGTCCGTAGAGGTTGGTGAACGTGACGTGCGGCAGCTTGCGCATCCACTTGGCGAGCACGGGGGTCGGCAGTACCTCGCCGCACCACAGCAGTCGCTCGAGCGCCGGGAAGTCGTCCTGGCCGACCGCGTCGAACTTCGCCATGTAGGTGAGGGCCGACGGCACCGAGAACCACTGGGTGAGCTCGCGGTCGCGGATCAGCGCCGCGAGAGCGCTCGGGTCGACGCTCAGCGTCGGCGGCACCAGGTGCAGCTCGGCGCCCGCCTTGAACGTGGCGTAGATGTCGAAGGTGGAGAGATCGAAGTGCAGCGGCGGATGGCCCGAGATGCGGTCCGACGCACGCGTGCCGAAGTAGCCGACTGCCCAGTCCACGAACGCGGTCACCATGCCGTGGGTGATCACCACGCCCTTCGGCTCGCCGGTCGACCCCGAGGTGAAGAGCAGGTGCGCCGCCTCGTGCGGGGCGATGCGGACGTCCGGGGGCGGCGCGTCGACGTCCCAGTCGGCACGCGTCCGCTCCGACCGGACGCGGGCGCCGGCGATCGCGTCGGTCTCGACCGACCAGACGGGTGGCAGCGCCATGGTGTCGGCCAGCGCGTCGAGGCGCTCGGCCGCCTCCGGGACCGCCAGCAGCAGGCGCGGCTCCGCGGATGTCACGATCCGGCCCAGGCGCTGCGGCGGGCTCTCGGCGTCCAGCGGCACGTAGACGCCGCCGGCCCTCAGCACGCCATGGATGGCGACGATCGCCGACGGACGCTTGGGAACCAGCAGGCCGACCCGGTCGCCCGGTCGGCAGCCGGCGTCGACGAGCTGGGCGGCGAGGCGACCGCTGAGCCGGTCCAGCTCGGCGTAGGTCATCCGCTCGTCGTCCATCGCGAGCGCGGTCGCGTCCGGGCGGGACTCCGCCGCGCGTGAGGCGTAGTCGTGGAGGAGGACGGCCGTCACTGTCCCTCCGCCAGGGCGAAGACACGCTCGATCTGCTCGAGCTCCGCCCGTGAGGGCGGGATGTCGAGGATGAAGGTCGTCGCTCCAAGCCCCCGATAGCGCGCGATCTCCGCGGCAACGGTGGCGTGGTCGCCGACGAGGTAGGGACAGAAGGTCTGGTAGTTGTGGAAGGGCCCCAGCCAATACGTCGGGCGCCGGGCTCCGTCGGGGCTCTCGGCGGGCCGCTCCGACAGCTGGCGGTGCCACTGCGAGTCCGAGGTCTGCATCGCCAGCCGGTGGGTGATCTGGCCGGCGCGGTCCTCCGGGAAGCGGTCGAGCGCGACGCGCCAGGCCTCCTCCTCGTCGTCGCGGGCCACGATCCCGACGCGCACGCCGAACTCGATGCCGTCGGGCGGCTCCTCCTCGCCGGGCGGATGGGGGTACTTGACCGGTGTCGCGTCGAGCGCGCGCGCCGCCTCGAGGCCTGCGGGCGAGGAGCCGGAGACGAGCACGCGGGGGGCGAGATCAGCGGCGAGGCGCGGGGTGAGGGAGAGCCTCTCCACGCCGTAGTAGGTCCCGGCGAGCGTCACGGCCTCGCCACGGAGCAGTCCGAGCATGATCTGGGCGTACTCGGTGGTCCGCGCGTAGCGGTCGTCGTGCGGCGTCCGGTCGCCGAGGGCGATCAGGTCGTTCTTGAACCCTCCCGCGAGCATGTTGAGGTCTACCGGGCGACCGTGCAGGAACGCCAGCGAAGCGACCATCTTGGCCGCCGCGTACGGGTGCATGTAGACCGGCTGAACCGCGACCAGCGGTCGCAGCGACTCGGTGCTGCGCAGGATCTGGTCGGAGACCAGCCACGGATCGACGAGCCCGTTGTCGGTGTAGACGAGGATGCCCGCGCAGCCGGCGTCCTCGCTCCAGCGGGCGACGTCGCCGACGGCGGCGAGATAGTCCTCCTGCCTCAGATCCTTGGACTGTGGGCATGTCGCATAGATCCGCGTCCCCTTGGCGCCCGTCGCCCCCATGATCGGATCGTATCCTTACTGTCAGTCACAGCGCCAGCCGGCGGTGAGGACCTCGGAGGGCGCGATACCGGTCCCGTCGCGGCGCACACGCTCCACCAGCACCCATTCGTCCCCTGCCGAGACGGCCGCGATATCGCCCCGGGCCGGGCCGACGGTTCCTGAGGGGGCCGCCGTGGGCTCGCCGCTGGGCCTGAGACGCACGATCTCGACGTCGGCGCCGTCGCTGGCACGGGTGACGAAGGTACCCCACGGCGACGCGAAGGGCGCGTAGTCGGCGGCGCGCACCACCCTCGTGACGGCGGCTGAGCCCAGCTCCCAGGGCACTCGCCCCCCGTGCGGGACCTCGCGCCCGAACCAGCGCCCGCCGGGGGCCTGCGGCACTGCCGGGATCGACCCGGCCGCGGCGTCGTCGAGCAGCCGGGCGATCAACGGCAGGCCCTCGCGCGCGCAGCGCGTGGCAACGCGCAGGCCGGTGTCGTCGGCGGCGATGTCGAACCACGCCTCGTAGGCGACGTCACCGGCGTCGACCGTCGCGGTCATCCAGTGCAGCGTCACCGCGTGCCGCTTCTCGCCGGCCGCGATCGCCCAGCTCGGCGCGTTCAGGCCCGCGTAGGCGGGTAGCGGGCCGGGATGGAGGTTGAAGCTGCCGATCCGCGGCGCGGCCAGCACCTGGCCGGCCGCGATCGACAGGGAGTGGACGTTGAGCAGCAGGTCGACGTCGTGCTCGACGATCCACTCGGCGAACCCGGCATCGGCGACCAGTCCCGGTTCGAGCCGGGGCAGGCCGAGCTCGGCGGCGGCCGAGGCGACGCTCTGGCCGCGCTCGGGCGGCGGGGAGGTGAGCACCGCGACGGGATCGACGCCCTCGCGCGAGGCGAGCAGCCGCAGCGCACGGAGCCCGGCCGCCTCCTCGGCGACCAGCAGCGTCCTCACCTGGCGGGCCGACGGGCGGGGGCGCGCGGCCGTCGCGCCCGCGGGAGCAGCGCCGCGAGTGCGTCGCCGACCAGCGCCGTGACCGCCCCGGGCCCCGGCAGCGTCCGACCGTCCAGCTCGCGGATCGGCTCCAGCAGGCGCACCGCGCCGGTCGCGAAGGCCTCGCCGGCCGCGGCCAGCTCATCCAGCGGGAGTGGGCGCTCGCGCACGTCGAGGCGGGCGTCGCGCGCGATCGCGAGCGTCCGCGCGCGCATGACCCCCGGCAGCACCGAGCCGTCCGCGGGAGCGGTGACGAGGGTGTTCTCGACCACCGCGAAGACGTTGGCGCGCGAGGTCTCGAGCGCGTTGCCGGCACCGTCTACCAGCAGCGGCGTCGCGGGGGCGCTGTCGCGCTCGAGCGCCTCCAGCCGGTCCCGGTCGGACCACTTGTGCGCCCCGGACCAGCCGGGGCAGGCGGCCGACCTCAGCTCGAGCCCGGCCTCCCAGGGGGGGAGGACGATGCCCGGGTCGATCGCGGTCGCCGTCACCTCCAGGTCGAGTCCGCCGCCGGCGCGCGGCCTGGCGCTCAGACGCAGTCGACCCATGTCGATGCCGGCCGCGCGCTCGAGGACGAGCCGGCCCGCGTCCGCGGGGAGCTCGGCGCCGTACAGTGCGGTGAGGCTGGCCCCGAGACGGGCGAGGTGGGCGTCGAGGAGGATCGGCTCGCCGTCGGCGACGAGCAGCGTCGTGAAGACGCCCTGGGCGGGATCGGGGTTGTGGTCGCTGTGCACGATCGGTCGCGCGGGGTGAAGATCGGGCCTACAGTGGCCGAGACTAATGGCCGATGACGTCGGTGCGTGATTCTGATCGCAGACAGGAAGAGGTGGGCATGGCAGTCGTCGTTGAGCTCGAGCAGTTCGTGATCGGTGAGCTCACCCAGGGCTCCGGCATCGAGACGATCGACCCCGAGGAGAACCTGCTCGCCAACGGGATCATCGACTCCCACGGCCTGATGGAGCTGGTGTCGTTCATCGAGACGCGGTACGGCGTCAAGCTCGCCGACGAGGACCTCACGCCCGAGAACTTCGAGAGCCTCGCGACGGTCGGGGCGCTCGTCAGCGCCAGGCGGACGGGATGAGCGCGGTGTCGGTCACCGAGCTGCTCTACGCCAACGCGGCCGAGCGCGCCGACGCCGAGGCGGTCGTTCACCACGGCGAGCGCGTCACCTGGGGCGAGCTCGTCGACCAGGTCGAGCGGCTCGCGCGCGGGCTGGCCGCGAACGGGATCCGCGCCGGCGACGCGGTCGCGCTCGTCCTGCGCGACGACCCCTGGTACGTCGCGAGCTTCCACGCGGTCAGCGCGCTCGGCGCGATCGTCGTCCCGGTCAACCCGGCGTTCAAGCAGGCCGAGCTCGAGTTCGTGTTCCGGACGGGCGAGGTGCGCTGCGTGATCGCCGACGAGCGCAGCGCCGGCGTCTGCGAGCGGATCGCCGCGGCGCTGGAGGGGCCGGTGACCGTCGTCGCCACCAGCGACGCCCACGGCCAGTCGCTGACCATCGACGCGCTGGTCGAGGGCCCGCCCGCGGATCGGCTCGCCCCGCGCGACCCGGACGAGACGTTCGTCTACCAGTTCTCCTCCGGCTCCACCGGCCGGCCCAAGCGCGTCCCGCGCACCCATGGCCAGTGCGCGGCGGAGGCCGCCCTCTACGCCTCGCTCGGCATGACCGCGGAGGACCGGATCTTCAGCGCGATCCCGCTCTTCCACACCTGGGGCCAGGGCGCCTGCCTGCTCGCCCCGGCGGCCACCGGCGCCACCGTGGTGATCCTCGAGGACCCGAACCCGTTCCTACTCCAGCGCCACCGCGCGCTCGAGCTGCTCGAGCGCGAGCGCGCGACGATCTTCCCCGGGGTCCCGTTCCAGTTCAGGCTGCTCGCCGAGGCGCCCGACGGGGCGGACCTCTCCGCGCTGCGGCTCTGCTTCTCCGCCGGCACCGCGCTGCCGCGTGAGACCTTCGAGGCGTTCGGCGAGAAGTACGGCGTGCTGGTCCGCCAGCTCTACGGGGCCACCGAGGCCGGCGTCATCGCGGCCAACATGGACCCCGACCCCGTCGCGACGTTCGAGTCGGTCGGTCGCCCGGTCGGCGAGATCGACGTCGCGATCGTCGACGACGACGGCCAGATGGTCCCCGCCGGCGAGGTCGGCGAGGTGGCGTTCTCGAGCCCCGCGCTCACCGACGGCTACTCGAACCTCGACGACGTCAACCGGACGGCGTTCCGCGACGGGCGCTTCTTCACCGGCGACCTGGGTCGCCTCGACGCGGAGGGGCGGCTCTACATCGCGGGTCGCAAGAAGCTGCTGCTCGAGGTCGGCGGCTACAAGGTCGACCCGATCGAGGTCGAGGACGTGCTCGTCGCCCATCCGAAGGTGGTCGAGGCGGTCGTCGTCGGCGTTCCCGGCCGCGCCGACGGCGAGGAGACCGTCAAGGCGGTCGTCGTGCCCGACGACGACTGCGACGACCGCGAGCTGATCCGCTTCTGCCAGGAGCGCCTCGCCAACTACAAGGTCCCGCGGATCGTCGAGTTCCGCGATGAGATCCCCAAGAGCCCGCTCGGGAAGATCCTGCGCAAGTACCTGGTCTGAGCCGTGAAGACCCTGCTGATCGACAACTACGACTCCTTCACCTACAACCTCTTCCAGCTGATCGCGGAGGCCAACGGCGACGAGCCGGTGGTCGTGCGCAACGACGAGGCGAGCTGGGCCGAGCTCTGCGAGCTGGAGTTCGACAACATCGTCGTGTCACCGGGCCCCGGCAACCCCGAGCGGCCCCAGGACTTCGGCGTCTGCGCCCAGGCGATCGCCGAGGCCGAGGTGCCGCTGCTCGGCGTCTGCCTCGGCCACCAGGGGCTCGGGTTCGTCTGCGGCAGCCGGGTCGTGCACGCACCCGAGGTGATGCACGGGCGTCTCAGCGCGGTGCTCCACGAGGGCTCGCCGCTCTTCGACGGGATCCCGCGCGAGTTCCAGGCCGTCCGCTACCACTCGCTCTGCCTCGAGCAGCCGGTCTCCGACGAGCTCGAGCCGATCGCCTGGACCAGCGACGGCGTCCTGATGGGAGTCGCGCACCGGAGCCGGCCGCTGTGGGGCGTCCAGTTCCACCCCGAGTCGATCTGCACCGAGCACGGCCGGCGACTGCTGGCCAACTTCCGCGACCTGACCGCCCGCCACGCCGGCCGCGGAGCGGTCCCGGCCCTTGCCGACCCGGTCGACCACGGGCCCAGCTCGTGGCGGGTGCCGCGCCGCCCACGGCTCGAGCGCAAGGTGCGCCGGCTCGACGCGATCCAGGACACCGAGCGTGCCTTCGTCCACCTCTACGGCGACAGCCCGGACGCGTTCTGGCTCGACTCGAGCAAGGTCGACGAGCGTTCGCGCTTCTCGTTCATGGGCGCGGTCGGAGGGCCGTTGAGCGCTCGGATCACCTACGACGTCGACGACGGCGAGGTCGTGGTCGACCGCGGCGGCGAGGTCGAGCGCCGCCGCGAGTCGATCTTCGACTATCTCAGCCACGAGATGCGGCGGCTGCGGGTCGTCACCGACGACCTGCCGTTCGACTTCGACTGCGGCTTCGTCGGCTACTTCGGCTACGAGCTGAAGGCCGACTGCGAGGGCGACGCCGTCCATCGCTCCGACATGCCCGACGCCGCGTTCCTGTTCGCCGACCGCCTGATCGCCTTCGACCACGTCGAGCGCTGCACCTACCTGGTCTGCGTCACCGACGCCGACCATGCAGCCGACGCGGAGCGCTGGATCGCAGAGACGGCCCTGCGCCTCGCGTCGCTGCCGCCGGTGACCGAGCCCGCCTGGGGCGAGCGCGACAGCGACCGCCCGCCGGTCGACTTCCGTCTCAGCCGCTCGCACCGCCAGTACATCGAGGACATCGAGAGCTGCAAGCGCGCGCTGACCGAGGGGGAGACCTACGAGGTCTGCCTGACCAACCGGATCACCGCCGCCGTGCGGCCTGACCCGCTCGCCCTCTACCGGACGCTGCGCCGGGTCAACCCCGCCCCGTTCGCCTCCTACCTGCGCTTCGGCGACTCGGCGGTGCTGAGCAGCTCGCCCGAGCGGTTCCTCAGCATCGGCCGCGACCGCTGGGTCGAGGCCAAGCCGATCAAGGGGACCTGCCCCCGCGGCGCGACGCTGGCGGAGGACGTCCGTCTCGCCGAGGAGCTGCGCACCGGCGAGAAGAACCGCGCCGAGAACCTGATGATCTGCGACCTGCTGCGCAACGACCTCGGTGTCGT
Source organism: Solirubrobacterales bacterium (assembly GCA_012718975.1). Classification (GTDB taxonomy): domain Bacteria; phylum Actinomycetota; class Thermoleophilia; order Solirubrobacterales; family Thermoleophilaceae; genus JAAYBF01. The sequence continues at coordinate 22,622 of JAAYBF010000195.1, forward strand.
CTGCGAGGTCGGGACCGTCCACGTGCCCTACCTCATGCACGTCGAGAGCTATGAGACGGTCCACCAGCTCGTCTCGACCGTGCGCGGGCTGCTGCGCGACGACGTCGAGCCGCCCGACTGCGTCCGGGCCTGCTTCCCCGGCGGGTCGATGACGGGCGCCCCGAAGAAGCGGACGATGGAGATCATCGACGCGCTCGAGGGCGAGGCGCGCGGCGTCTACTCGGGGGCGATCGGCTACCTCGGGCTCGGCGGCGGCTGCGACCTGAGCATCGTCATCCGCACGCTGGTCGTCCACGGCGACGAGACGACCCTCGGCGTCGGCGGCGCGATCATCATGCAGTCCGACGCCGAGGACGAGTATCAGGAGACCCTGCTGAAGGGCCGCGCGCCGATGCTCGCGATCGACCCGACGGCCGATCCGGCTGCGCTCGACACCGCCGCGCCGAGCGGCGTCACCACTCGCTGAGCAGGTAGTACAGGCCGTTCGGCCGCCCACGCAGGTCGCGGCCGGGGTGGATCGCGCGGACGCGCCCGCCACCGGCGACGACCATCTCCTCGAAGCGCCGGGGATCGGACCCTCGCTCGTTGCCGCTGAGGACCGCGAGACCGCCGGGCTCGATGTGGCGTCCGAGAGAGCCGTAGATGCGCTGGTGGAGGCTCCAGCCGGGGTCGTGGACGCGGATGTCCTCCGGCGTGCCGGGACCGGGCAGGAAGTGCGGCGGATTGGCTACGACGAGGTCCCAGCGCTCGCCGGCGGGGATGTCGTCGAGCGCGTCGGACTCGTAGATCGAGACCCGGTGGGCGACGCCGTTCTCAGCGGCCGTCAGCCGCGCGCACGAGAGCGGTTCGGGGTTGATGTCGGAGAGCACCAGCTCGTCGCACCAGCCCGCGGCGAGCAGCGCGTAGCCGATGTAGCCGGGCCCCGCGCAGAGCTCGTGCATCCGTTCGGCGCGGCCCACGCCGAGCTCGTTGAGCACGCGCGGGTAGTCGAGGCCGAACGCGAGGCCGCCCATGTGATGCTCGGGCCGATCGAATACCTGCAGCCCCGCGTGGACGGCGGCCACCCGCGCGCTGGCGGGCTCGCCGAACCGGCCGCCGGAGAGCTTGCCGGCCAGCTTCCGGGCGAGGATTCGCAGCAGCGCGCGCCCGTCGTAGGCCGAGCCCACGACGGGCTCGGGGACGAACGTGCGGATGTCGTAGGCCTCGAGCTCGTACCGGTGGGCGTCCGGATCCGCGCCCTCCATAGGCGTCCCCTCTACAAGGTCGACATGCTGTCGTACAGCTTCTTGACCCTCACCGTACCCGCGGGCGCGGCATCCAAGCACAGCCCGCAGAGGACGCACTCGTCGAGCTGGCGCTCGACCACCTCGACGCCACCGTCGGTCGCGGCGAAGATGTCGACGGGGCAGACCTCCTCGAGCTTGCGGGCGAGCTCGACGTCGCCGCTGACGGACTCGTCGACCTCGACGTCGATGAAGATGCCGGGCATCAGGCCACCGCCTCCTTCTTCTCCTGGAGCTTGCGCTTGACCGCGTCGGGGATCTCGTCGATCCGCTCGACGACCGGGATGCCGGCCGCCTCGAGGCGGGCGATCTTCTCGGTCGCGGTGTCCTCCTTGCCCTCGACGATCGTGCCGGCGTGGCCGAAGGACATGCCCTTCATCTCCTCGTCGTCCATGAAGCGGCCGGCCATGAAGGCGACGATCGGCAGGCGCGAGTCGTTCTCGGCGACCCACTCCGCGAGCTGGGCCTCCATGCGGCCGCCCGGCTCGGTGTAGATCACGATCGCCTCGGTCTGCTCGTCGGCCTCGAACAGCGGCATCAGCTCGGCGTAGGCGGAGCCGATGATCGCGTCGCCGCCGATCGAGATCGCCGTCGAGACGCCGAGGCCGGCGGCCGTCAGCGTCGAGGAGATCTCGGTCGTCATGCCGCCCGAGCGCGACATCACCCCGATCGAGCCGGGCTGGTAGGCCTGGGCGGCGTTGACCGCCGGGCCGCCGATGCCGCCCATCTTCGCGACGCCGGGGACGATCAGGCCGAGGCAGTTGGGGCCGATGATCCGCGCGCCGCGCATGTCGGCCAGCTCGACCATCTGGGCGACGTCGCGGCGCGGGATCCGCTCGGTGACGACCACGACCAGCTTGATCCCGTTCTCGATCGCCTCGAAGACGGCGTCCTTGGTGAACGCGGGGGGGACCGTGACGACCGAGCCGTCCGGGACCTTGCCGCCGTTGTGGGCGACCACCTGCTCGACGGTGTCGAAGACGGGCACGCCGTGGACCTCGCGGCCCTTGCGGCCCGGGGTCACGCCGCCGACGATCTTCGAGCCGTAGTCGAGGCACTCGCGCGTGAGGTTGACCGCCTCGCGGCCGGTGATGCCCTGGACGATGAAGGTCGTGTCCTGATCGATCAAGATCGACATGGCTAGGCCGCCTCTCCCTGGATCTTGGCCACCGCGCGGCCGGCCGCCTCGTGCATCGAGACGGAGCGGTCGCAGTACTCGATCCCGTACCTGTCGAGGATCTTGAAGCCCTCCTCCTCCCAGGCGCCCGGGATGCGGAAGATCGCGATCGTCTCCGCCGGGTCGCGACCCAGCTCGAGGCAGGCCTTGATGACGCCGCGCGCGACGATGTCGACACGGGTGTTCGAGACGATCGACATCATCACCGCGATCTTCTCGACGCCGTCCTTCTCGAGCACCGCCTTCGCCAGTCCGCACGCCTTGGCGACCGACGGGTTGCCGCCGATCTCGGAGTAGTTGGCCGGCTTGCCGCCCTGTGAGCGGACCGCGTCGGTGAGCGTGAGCGACCCGCCGCCGGCGCCGATCACGAGGCCGACGTTGCCGTGGAAGCCGGTGTCCTTGCCCTGGATGACGCCGCGGTGGTCGGCGTCGTCGATCTCCTTGACGATCGCCTCGAACGGGGTCGGGACGTGGCCCTCGCGGGTGCCCTCGTCCTCGCCGATCCCGAGGCCGGCGAGCACCTTGCGCTGGCGGCCCATCGCCTCGTTCTCCATCTCCATGTGCGCGTCCAGCGCGACGAAGCTGCCGTCGCCGAGCCGCGCCAGCGGGTTGATCTCCGCGAGCGTCATGTCGCGCTCCTGGAACAGCCGCGCGAGCCGGGTGAGGATCGGGGTGAGGCGGTTGAGCGCCGAGCCGGTCACCCCGGCGGCGGCGATCGCCTGCTTGGCCTGGAAGTCGGAGAAGGGGAGCAGGTTGGAGAAGTGGACCCGGCCGACGTGGTCGGGATGCTCCTCGGCGACCTGCTCGATGTCGATGCCGCCCATGTCGCTGAACAGCAGCAGCGGCTTCTTCGCGGTGCCGTCCCAGACGACGCCGGCGTAGTACTCCTGGGCGACGTCGGCCTTCGGGTCGACGAGCACGCCGCGCGGCATGTGGCCGTTGATCTCCAGCTCGAGGATGTCGGCGGCGTGGGCGGTGGCCTCGTCGGCGGTGTCGGCGAACTTGACGCCGCCGGCCTTCATCCGGCCGCCGGTCAGCACCTGCGACTTGA
>JAAYBF010000196.1 GCA_012718975.1 Solirubrobacterales bacterium
CGGTTCAAGGCGGTGGATGTCGCTGGGAATGAGTCGGTGGAGAAGGAGGTGTCGTTCAAGATCGATCGGACGGCGCCGGTGGGCCGGTTCAGGGCGTTGGACGTGGACGACCCGGCGCTGCTGGTGGCCGACGTGCGCGACGCGACGTCCGGGGTCGCCGACGGATGGATCGAGTACCGACCCGTCAGCGGCGGGGCGTTCAAGCGGCTGCCCTCGAACATCCGCGACGGTGTGCTCGCCGCGCGGATGCCCGACGGCCATATCGCCGACGGGCAGTACGCCGTCCGGGCAGTCGTCTCCGACGTCGCCGGCAACCGCGCGATCGTCGACACCCGCGCGGGCGGCGGGGCCATGACCCTGACACTGCCGCTGCGCGCCAGCGCGACACTCGACGTCGGTGCGCGCGTGCCGGCCCGGAAGGGCTGCCCGGCGAAGCGGCGAGGCAAGCGCCAGCGGCACAAGCGCAACTGCGGCCGAACCGCGCCCGTACGCCAGCTGACCGTCGACCACGACCGCCGCGTCATCGTCGAGGGATCGCTGACCGCCGGTGGCAGCCCGCTCGCGGGGATGACGCTCCTGGTGGACGCCCAGACCGCCGGACACGACGACTTCATCCCGCTCGGCACCACCGTCACCGACAGTCGCGGCCGGTTCCGGCGCACGATTCCGCCGGGGCCCTCGCGGACCATCCGGGTGCGGTTCGTGGGCACCAACAGGCTCGGCACCGCGGCCGGGGCCATCGCGACCAAGGTGCCCGCCGCGGTCGCGCTCAACGTCGATCGACGGCGACTGCTCAACGGACAGGCCGTGCGCTTCCGCGGTCGGCTGCTCGGCAAGCCGGTGCCCGCCTCGGGCAAGCTCGTCGCGCTCCAGGCGAAGGTCCCCGGCGGCTGGCGGACGTTCGCCACGCCGCGCGCGAACGCTCGCGGACGGTTCAAGCACCGCTACCGCTTCACGTCGACCACCGGACTGCGCCGCTACCGGTTCCGGGCGCTCGTGGACCCAGAGCCCGCCTACCCCTACGCCCGCGGCCTGTCCAAGGTCGTGACGGTCACGGTTCGGGGACGCTGACCGTCCGGCCCGCGGCTACGGCTTCTTCGTCGCGCGCACCGCGGTTCCGTACGCGCAGATCTCGGTCCAGGTGGTGCCGAGCTCGGAGGTGTCGAAGCGGAACGCGACGATCGCGTTTGCGCCCTTGCCCTCCGCCTCCTCGACGAGGCGGTCGGTTGCGTGCTGGCGTCCGTCGGCGAGCATCTTGGTCATGCCCTTGAGCTCGCCGCCGACGAGCGACTTCAGCGAAGCGCCCATCTGCGAGCCGATGTTGCGCGAGCGGACCGTGAGACCGAAGACCTCGCCGAGGACCTCCTCGATCTCGTAGCCGGGGAGGTCGTTCATCGTCGAGATGATCATGCGGCGACTCTAGCGCCGGCCACGGCGCCCAAGCGGCCGGCGGCGACCGCTTTCGAGCCGCCTGCGCGCCGCGACGGCAGCGAGCCCGGTGAAGCCCCAACTCGCAGTGGCGAACGACGCCACCGCGGCAGCCTTGTACGCGGGGTGGTCCTTGAGCTCGGGGCGGGCGATCAGCGGGGCGAAGGCGTTCGCGTTCGTCCAGCCGGCGACCATCAACGGCCAGGCGACCTTGCGCGGCAGCTCGGGCACCGCCGTCGCCGCGAGCGCCTGCAGGCTCCCGAGCGCGACCAGGTCGAGATGCCATTGGCGCAGACGGTGGGTCGAGCGGATACCGAGCTGGCGGGCGCGCTCGGGGTTCGACACCGCGAGCGAGAACGGCCAGCCCGACAGCGCGCCGAGCGCGACCTCGGCAAGGCCGGAGGCGAGCAGCGTCTCGTTGGTCCGGGTGGCGGAGGGCATGGCGCTCGCGCCACCCTATGCGGTCGTCGGGCAGCGGTGCGCTGGTCCCGGAACGGGAGAAGGCCCGCCGGGGCGGGCCTTCTCGGAGTGCGGCTGAGAGGAGTCGAACCTCCACGGACATTGCTGTCCACAAGGCCCTCAACCTTGCGCGTCTACCAGTTCCGCCACAGCCGCTCGAGGGGCGCTGAGTATAGCCCCGCGCGATTCCGGGGGATTCCGTCCGCCGGGGTAGTACTCTACGAACACATGTTCGGATCGGAGTGCAGCCCCAGCCCCCAGACGAGGAGCCCGAGCCGGTGGACCTGAACCTCACCAAGCGCCAGCAGGAGATCTTCGACTACATCAAGCGCTACTCGGCCAAGCACGGGTATCCGCCCACCGTGCGCGACATAGGCAAGGCGATCGGGCTGACGTCCTCGTCGACGGTCCACGCTCATCTGGCCAACCTGGAGAAGATCGGGCTGCTCAAGCGCGATCCGAGCAAGCCGCGCGCGATCGAGCTACTGGTCGATCGGGCCAAGCGGGCGGTCGCCCCGGACGGTGGCCTGCCGATCGTCGGCCAGGTGGCGGCGGGCTCGCCGATCCTCGCGGAGGAGAACGTGGAGGACTACGTCGAGGTCCCCGAGATCGCCGGGGGCGCGGAGGGGGACTTCCTCCTGCGGGTCACCGGCGACTCGATGATCGACGCGGGGATCCACGACGGCGACCACGTCGCGGTTCGGCGCCAGGAGACCGCCCGCGACGGCGAGATCGTGGTGGCGCTCGTCGGCGAGGACGAGGAGGCGACGGTCAAGCGGTTCTTCCGCGAGGCCGACCACATCCGGCTGCAGCCGGAGAACCCGGCGCTCGAGCCGATCGTGAGCCGCGAGGTGGCGGTTCTCGGCCGGGTAGTGGGGGTGTTGAGACGGGTGTCATGAGACGAGGTGATCTGACATGACCACGGCAACCGCGACCGCTTGGGTGACCGACCGGCTCGCTCAGACCTGGAGGGATGGTCCCGCGGTGGGTGGGACCGAGCGCGGCGGCATGGGGCGCCGCCGCGCCGCCGGGCAACCGGTCCGTCCCGTCGGGGGGCGCAGGCTCACGCTGGAGCAGAAGCTCGACAGCGTCTGGGAGGGTCTGCGCACCGACGGGGCGGCCGAGTGCCCCGTCTGCCACGGCGCCATGGAGGGCGCCGGCGGCGGGCGCGCTCGCTGCCGCGACTGCGGCAGCGAGCTCAGCTGACGCGGGATCGCTCGCCTGCGGGGCGGAGGCCTGAAAGCTCGCTGCCGCGGGTTGGCGCTGAGCCGTTCGCGGCCTAGAATCGATGGGCTGGTAAGCAGCCGCGGGCGCCGGAGAGAAAACCGGCGTTCGAGGAAAGTCCGGACACCACAGGGCAGGGCGGTCGGGAAGTCGACCCGGGGAAACCCGAGGGAAAGTGCCACAGAAACAAACCGCCCAAGCGACGGCCACGGCCGTCGCCGGCAAGGGTGAAAAGGTGCGGTAAGAGCGCACCGGCGCCGTGGCGACACGGCGCGTCCAGGCAAACCCCGCCCGGTGCAAGGCCAAGCAGGGACGACGAGGCTGCCCGCCGAGTCCCAGGTAGGCCGCAGGGCCGCGAGGCCCGCCCAGCCGCCGCCGACCTTCGAGCAGTCGAACGGCAGGGCAGACGGATGGTTGCTCTCGACAGAATCCGGCTTACAGCCAGCTAAGGGAAAGGCCCGCTCTAGAGCGGGCCTTTTCTATTGGCCGA
>JAAYBF010000026.1 GCA_012718975.1 Solirubrobacterales bacterium
CGGCGCCGCCGGCTCCGGCGCGGGACGGGCGCTCGGGCGCGGGCGGCGGCGGACGCGCGACTGGGCGCTCACGCGCGCCGAGCGGGCGCTGGCGCTCTCGATCGCCCGTCCGGGGCGGGTGCTCGCCGTCTCGCTCGCGCTCGCGGTCGCCGGCTGGGTCGCCGACACCCAGTCGACGGTCGTCTCCGACGTGCGCGAGCTGGTGCCCGCCGACCTCCAGGCGCTGCGCGACATCGAGCGCCTCCAGGACGAGACCGGCGTCTCCGGCGAGATCGACGTCACCGTGCGCGCCGACGACGTCACCGACCCGAAGGTCGTCGAGTGGATGGCCGCCTTCCAGACCGAGGTGCTCGAGGACGCGGGCTACGCCGCCGGCTCGCGCTGCACGCAGGCCGAGGACCCGCCCGAGCTCTGCCCGGCGCTGTCGCTCGCCGACCTCGCCGCGGCCGCCGGGGACGGTGGCGCGGACCAGTTCGCAACGCTGCTCGACGCGCTGCCGCCCTACCTCACCCGCACCGTCGTCTCCGAGGACCGCGAGACCGCCAACCTCGCCTTCGGCATCCGCCTGCAGTCGCTCGCCGACCAGCAGGAGGTCGTCGAGCGGATCGAGTCGCGGCTCGACCCGCCGGAGGGCGTCGAGGCCCACGTCGTCGGGCTGCCGGTGCTGGCGGCCGAGTCCAACGCCGCGCTGTCGTCGCCGCTGCGCCGCGCGCTGATGCTGCTCGCCGCGCTTGCCGCCGTCTTCGCGGTGCTGCTAGCGGTGCGGCGCAACGTCCGCGCCGCCGCGGTGCCACTGGTGCCGATCGCGCTCGCGACCGGCTGGGCGGGCGGGCTGATGTTCCTGCTCGGGCTGCTGCCGGGGCCGCTCGCGGTCGACCTCAACCCGCTGTCGGTGACGCTCGGCGCGCTGGTCATCGCGATCTCGACGGAGTTCAGCGTGCTGCTGTCGGCCCGCTACCGCGAGGAGCGCGCCGCGGGCGCCGAGCCCGCCGCCGCGCTCGAGCGGACCTACGCCTCGACCGGCCGCGCCGTGCTCGCCTCGGGCATCACCGCGATCGCCGGCTTCGCGGCGCTGATCGCCTCGGACATCCGGATGCTGCGCGACTTCGGGATCCTGACGGTCGTGGACCTCGGCGTCTCGCTGATCGGAGTGATGCTCGTGCTGCCCGCCGCGCTGGTGTGGGCCGAACGGCGGCGGCGCGCCGGCGCCCCGGAGGCCGCCGACGGCGAGGCCGCCGGGGCGGCCGGGGGCGGGCGGCGCTGGCCCGCCGGGCGGCTGCCGCGGCTGCGGAGGGGCGATGCCTGAGGACCGCTTCGGAGACCTCGGCGGCCCCGACCGCCGCTCGGCCGCCGAGCGGCTCGAGGAGCAGGACCGGATCAACCCCGAGCCCGACGACCCGCGCCGGCGCCCGCCGGTGCCGCCGCGGCGGTCGAGCCGCTGGGCCTGGACTGTCGGCTTCCTGGCGATCATGGCGGTCGGGATCGTGGTCGTGACCGCGACCTCGGTGCGCGACAACGGCGAGGGACTCGGCGGGCCGCCGGTCGGCACGAAGATCCCCGACTTCGCCGCGCCGTCGGCGACCGGGAACACCGATCCCTCCTTCGGCGCAAACGTGCGCCAGCGCACCGGCGGCAGCGACCAGGCGGGCAAGGTCCCGGCCTGCGAGCTGGTCACCGAGGAGGTCGTCAACGTCTGCGAGCTGCGCGAGCAGCCGCTCGTGCTGACCTTCGTCGTCACCCGCGGCGCCGACTGCGAGCCCCAGGTCGATCGCGTCGAGCGGATGCGCGCCGAGTTCCCCGAGGTGAACTTCGCCGTCGTGGTCAGCGGCAACGACCGCGAGGAGGTCGAGGAGATCGTCCGCCGCCGCGGCTGGACGCTGCCGGTCGGCGTCGACTACGACGGCGCGGTCGTCAACCTCTACGGCATCGCCGTTTGCCCGACGACGATCTTCGTCAAGCCCGGCGGGCGGGTGCAGGCGCTGCGCCTGGGCAACCTCACCGAGGATCAGCTGCGCGCCGACGTGCGCCGCCTGCTGCGCCAGTCGGGGAGCTGAGCTGCCGTGGCGGCGGCGCTCCAGCCGGGCTGGGTCGCGCCCGAGCTGGCCGACGAGCTGCCCGGCGTCGACGTCTACTGGGTCGCGGTCGCGGGCACCGCCGGGCGCTCGCCGCGTCCGGTCCGCCGCCGGCTGAGCGAGCTCGCCGACCGGATCACCGGTGCGCGGGCGATCCAGTCGCGCCAGGACTCGGTCCCGTGGGCCTACCGCGTGCTCTGGCGGCGGCTCGGCGTCGACCCCGACAGCGACCGCCCGCCGTTCGAGGCGCTGCTCGCCGAGCGGCTCGAGCGCGGCGGCCTGCGCTCGCGCGGGCTGCCCGCCGACGCGGTCGCGATCGCCACGCTCGAGACCGGCGTCCCCGTCCTCGCCTGGGACGCCGACCGGCTCGCCGGCGCGCCGGGGCTGCGCGCCACCGTGGCGGGGGAGGGGCTCGGCGGCGAGGCCCGCGCACCGCGCGCCGGCGAGATCGTCTACGCCGACCGCGAGCGGCCGATCGCCCGCCTCGACGGCACCCTCGCCGCCACCGCCGCGCCCAGCGGCGAGACCGCCCGGATCGCGCTCGCCGCGCTCGCAGCGCCGGCGATCTCCCAGCTCGAGGTCGAGGAGGCGCTCTGGACCGCCGCCGAGCTCGTCGGCGGCGGTGCTAGCCTGGAGCTCGGCGACCAGGGGAGGACGCAGTGATCGGAGCAGCAGCCAGCCCGAGCGCGCAAGCGCCGCGGACCGCGCCCGACGAGGCGCCCGCCCGCCGCGCCCTGCACGCCCAGATCGAGCGGCTCGAGCGCGATCTCGCCCGCACCGTCGCCGCCGGCTGGCAGCGCGACGGGCTGACCGCCGGCCACGGCGGCCGCAGCGACCGGCCGCGGTTGCGCGACCTCGGCGAGCTCGAGGCGATCCGCGACGGCCTCGCCGCCCGCGTCGCCGGCGCGCGTGCCGAGCTGCGCGACCGCCGCGCCCGGGAGGCCGACCGGCTCGCGCTCGTCGCCGAGATGGTCGCCGCGCCCGAGCGCCACCGCTGGCGGCGCGTCAGCCACGCCGACGTCGGCCGGCCGGGCTGCCGCGAGTGGCGCGTGGTGCCGCGCTGGGGCCCCGTCGGCCTGCTGGCCGACTGGTGGCGGGTCAAGGTCTCCTCCGGCTGCCCGTTAGCCACCTGACAGGATTCGCCCCGTGGGCAAGCGAAGCCGCAAGCGGGCGGGCGACGGCGCGAGCGCCGCGTCCGCCGACTCCTCCACCCGCGCCGAGCGCGACGCCGCCCGGCGGGCGCGCGCCGAGCGCGTCCGCAAGGGCCTGCCCGAGCCGGCCGCGCGCCGGCGCGGCGGGCGGCCCGGCCTCGACGAGCGGCCACCGCCGCTGTGGGGGGCGTTCCCGCTGACCGAGCTGCTGGTGCTCGCCGGAATCGTCCTGATGGCCTGGGGCTTCCTCGAGGACGGCGGTCGCGAGGCCAACGCCAAGCTCGCCGCCGGGCTCGCGATCGCGTCGCTCGCCGGGCTCGAGCTGGCCGTGCGAGAGCACGTCACCGGCTTTCGCTCGCACACCACGCTGCTCGCCGGCGTGGTAGCGATCCTCACGATCCTCGCGCTCGGCCTCGGCGCCGGGGTCGACATCCTCGGCTGGCTGCTGCTCGGCGCGGCGGTCGCGTTCGCGGCGGCGTTCGCCGCCCTCCGGGCGCTCTTCCGGCGCCGTTCGGGCGGCGTCGCCTTCCGCTAGCCGGCCGAGCGCCCGCTCGCCGTCAGTTGACGGCGGCGAGGGGGCGCTGGCCGGAACGGCCGCCGGCGAGGCGGGCGGCCAGCAGCGCGCGCTGACGCTCGGTGAGCGTGCCGACGCGCTTGTTCTCCGGGATCGCGACGGTGTCGAGCAGCCGCCGGCAGCGGGCGCGGCCCCACCGCTTCTGGCTCATCAGCACGTCGCTGACCGACATGCTCTCGGCCTCCCAGGGGCAGCCCAGGATCACCTCGGCGGCGCCGAGGTCGCCCGCGGCGATGCGGCGCTTCATGTCCGCGCGCGCCAGCCTGACCCGGTTGGCGTGCGCCAGCGCCTGCAGGTGCTGAGCCTGTCCAGCGTCGTTCATGGCGATTTGGCCCATACGTCCTCCCCGCACAGAGTGCGTACTTATTCGAAAGCGATGCAGTTCCCCTGGCTTCGGGCCATCCCGCCGACCGGTCTTCCGCAATGCCGGCCTCCTCTGGAGGGATCGAAGCCGCCACTGAATAAATCGAAGCGGGCGGCGAGCGTCAACAGCGTTCCGTCCGCCTCGCCCGCTAAGAGCGGCCTTTTCGTGATCGGGGCTAGTCGGCGGCCGAGCCGACCGGCGGCACCGCGTCGGGCAGCTCGTCGCGGGTGCGCTCGAAGATCTCCAGCGCGCGGTCGAGGTGCTCGCGGCGGTGGGTCGCCATGACGCTGGTGCGCAGCAGCGCGCCGCCCGGCGGGACCGCCGGGTAGAGCGCCACGTTGGCGTAGACGCCGGCCTCCCAGAGTCCCTTCCAGAACAGCACCGCGCGCCAGTCGTCGCCGATCACGACCGGCACGATCGGGGTCACGAAGCTCGAGCCGTCGGGCAGCGTCGCCGCCTCGACGACGTCGAAGCCGCGCGCGGCGAGGCCGGCGTGCAGGTAGGCGGCGTTCTCGAGCAGCCGGTCCATCAGCTCACGGCCCTCGCCGGAGCGGATCACTCGCAGCGCGCCGAGCGCCGCGCCGACCGCGGCCGGCACCGCCGAGGCGGTGAACATGAACGCCCGCGACTGGACGCGGAGGAAGTCGATCACCTCGGCCGAGCCGGCGATGAAGCCGCCGCAGGAGGCCAGCGACTTCGAGAAGGTGCCCATCCGCAGGTCGACGTCGCCGGCCACGCCGAGCAGCTCGCAGGCGCCGGTGCCGCGCTCGCCGAGCACGCCGACGCCGTGGGCCTCGTCGACCATCAGCCGCGCTCCGTGCGTGCGGCAGAGGGCGGCGATCTCCGGCAGCGGGGCGAGGTCGCCCTCCATCGAGAAGACCCCGTCGACGACGACCAGCACCCCGCCGCCGTCGTCGGCGGCACGGGTCAGCATCTTCTCCAGCTTGTCGAGGCGGTTGTGGCGGAACGGGCGGATGCGCGCCCGCGACATCGACACCGCGTCGAGGATCGAGGCGTGGTCGCCGGAGTCGCAGATCACCGTGTCCTCGGGGCCGAGCAGCGTCGCGATCGCGCCGACGTTGGCGAGGTAGCCGGCGGTGAACACGAGCGCGTCCTCGCTGCCCATCCAGTCGGCCAGCTCGCGCTCGAGCTCGAGGTGCAGCGGTGTCGTGCCGTTCATGAAGCGCGAGCCGGTCAGCCCGGTGCCGTAGGCCTCGAGCGCGTCGGCGGCCGCGCGCTTGACGCGCTCGTCGCCGGTCAGGCCGAGGTAGTTGTTCGAGCCGAGCGTGATCCGCTCGCGGCCCTCCATCAGCGCCACGGGGCCGGGCTCGGCCTCGACGACGCGGAAGTAGGGGAGCAGGTCGTGCTCGCGCGCGGCGGTCAGCTGCTCGAGCCGCTCGTGGTTGCGCGCCTTGGCGAAGAGGTCGGTTTCGATCGGCATTGACTAGGGTGGCGGCCGTGGGCCTCGAGGTGACTCCGGTGCGCGGCTGGCGGGACCGGCGGGAGTTCGTCGACCTCCCGTTTCGCCTGCATGCTAACGCCGAGCAGTGGATCCCTCCGCTGAAGCTGGAGCGCCACCTGTTCCTGACGCCGCGCTTGAACAACTGGTTCGAGCACGGCGAGGCCGAGCTGTTCCTCGCCCGCCGCGACGGCCGCGTCGTCGGGCGGATCAGCGCCCAGATCGACCGCAACTTCAACGAGTACCAGCGCAACGACTGGGGGATGTTCGGCTTCCTCGAGGTCGAGGAGGACGGCGAGGTGCTCGACGCGCTGCTCGACGCGGCCGCCGGCTGGCTGCGCGCCCGCGGCCGCGGCCGGATGGTCGGGCCGATGGACTTCACGATGAACGACGAGGTCGGCGTGCTGGTCGAGGGCTTCGACCGCGAGCCGTTCGTCAAGCAGCCGTGGCACCCGCCCTACTACCAGCGGCTCTGCGAGGAGCGCGGGCTGACCAAGGCGATGGACCTCTGGATGTGGGAGCTGCACATCGACGGCCGCGACAAGATCGTGCCGGGGATCGTCGAGATGGCCGCCAAGCTCGAGCCCGAGCACGGCATCCGCATCCGCCACATGACCCGGCGGCGGCTGCGGCGCGACCTCGACCTCTTCGCCGAGACCTACAACGAGGCGTGGAAGGACAACTGGGGCTTCACGCCCTACACCGCGCGCGACCTCGACACCTACGCGAAGGACCTCCAGCTCGTCTTCGATCCGAACTGGTTCATGGTCGCCGAGAAGGTCGACAGCGGCGAGACCGTCGGGATCGCGATCACCGTCCCGGACATCAACCAGGTGCTCAAGCTGATGAAGGGCCGGCTGCTGCCGCTCGGGTGGTGGCACTTCCTGCGCCGCCGCAAGATCGTCGACCGCGTCCGCGTCGGCTTCCTCGGCGTCAAGCCCGAGTACCAGCACACCGGCGTCGCGGCGGGCCTCTACATCGAGCACTTCGACATGGCCGAGGCGACCCCGCAGAAGTGGGGCGAGATGGGCTGGATACTCGAGACCAACGACGCGATGAACCGCGGCATGGAGGGGATGGGCGGCCGGGTCGCCAAGCGCTACCGCGTCTACGAGCGGCTGCTCTGAGACGGCTCCGTCCGGGCCGCGGCTAGACTCGGCCGTCGTGTCCGAGTTGGGCGACAGCCAGGCGGACGGGGCCGAGGTCGACGGCGAGCTGGTGCCCGCCGACGGCGAGCAGGTCGTCGAGGCGCGCGTGCTGCCGGCGGTCGCCGACGATCCGGGCGGCGTTCCGGTCGTTGCGAAGCGGGCCTCGGTGCCGGCGACGATCGCGGCCGGCGCCGGCGGCCTGGTGCTCGGCTTCGCTGCCTTCATGCTGCTGCGCGTGCTGCGCCGCCCGTCGGCCGCACGCTCGGTCGCGCGCCGGCGCAGGCGGATCGCCGCCAAGCGGCGCGACGTCGAGGTCGTCGGCTCGCGCTCCTTCCTCGTCGACGTCCACCTGCTGAAGCGCTGAGGCCGCTCGCCGCACCTGCCGCGCAGCCGCCCCATGGGTCGGCTGCGGCGGTCCGCGCGGCCACTTCCGCCACGCCGACCATCGATGTCGACGTTGCGGCGAAATATTCGCCGCAACGTCGACATCGATCGTCGGCCGGCGCCCGTGGACGGGCGGCGGCGGTCGAGGAGGCGGTGGTGCCGACGGCGCCCTACCGGCTGCCCGGCGCCGGCCGCGACGGCGTGCTGCGCGGGCGCGACGGGATGCTCGAGCGGCTCGTCCACGTCGCCGGCGAGCCGGCGACGGTGCGCGCCTGGGTCGCCGGCGGCGCGGTGCGGCTGCGCGGCGAGGCCGCCACGCGGGAGGCGGCGGGGGAGGCCGTCGCGCGGATGCGCTTCGCGCTCGGCGTCGACCACGACCTGAGGCCCTTCCAGCGCGCCTTCCACCGTGACCCGCTGCTCGGGCCGGTGATCCGCCGCCGGCCGTGGCTGCGCCCGCGCCGCCGCCCGGAGCCGTTCGAGGCGCTCGCCTGGGCGGTCACCGAGCAGCTGATCGACGTCCAGCGGGCGTTCGCGATCCAGCGCCGGATCGTCGCCCGCCACGGCCCGCGCGGTCCGGACGGGCTGCGCGACGTGCCGGGCGCTACCGCGGTCGCGGGCCTCGCGCCGGCCGAGCTCGACGCCTGCGGCCTGGCGCCGAAGCGGTCGATCGCGCTGATCCGCGCCGCCCGCGAGGTCGCCCGCGGCCGCGCCGACCTGACCGCCCACGAGCCTTCATGGCGGCGCCTGCGCACGATCCCCAACATCGGCTCCTGGACGCTCGAGTACCTCGCCTTCGCCGGCCAGGGCCGCGACGACCAGATCCCCGCCGGCGACCTCGCCTACGTCAAGCTCGTCGGCGCGCTCGCCGGCGTCGGCCGCCGCGCCACCGAGCAGGAGGTGCGGGCGTTCTTCGCGCCGTACGCGCCGTACCAGGCGCTCGCCGGGATCTACGCCCTGCACGCTCCGCACGAGCCGTTGCGCGGCTGACCGACGCCGGGCCGGAGCCGGTTGGCGCGGAGCCCGATCCACGCCTGTGGTCCCGCCGCCGGCGCCTAACATGGTTCCCACCCCCTCGACGGAAGGAGCGCGGATGGACAAGGTGGCCAAGACCGACGACCAGTGGCGCGAGCAGCTCGACCCCGAGCGCTTCCATGTGCTGCGCGAGGCGGGCACCGAGCCGCCGTTCACCGGCGCCTACACCTACTCGAAGGCCGACGGCGTGTACCGCTGCGGCGCCTGCGGGGCCGACCTCTTCAGCTCGGAGTCCAAGTACGACTCCGGCAGCGGCTGGCCGAGCTTCACCGAGCCGGCGGTCGCCGAGGCGGTCGAGCTGCGCGAGGACAACAGCCTGATGATGCGCCGTACCGAGGTGGTCTGCGCCCGCTGCGGCTCGCACCTCGGCCACGTCTTCCCGGACGGCCCGGGACCGACGGGCGAGCGCTACTGCATCAACTCGCTGGCGCTCGACCTCGACGAGCGCGAGCCGGAGAGCTAGCTCCCGCCGCCACCGGCGTCGATCGGGCGCCAGAGGTCGGAGATCTCCTCGATCCCGAAGATCGCGCCGGCGAAGTCGAATAGGCTGGAGAGCGGGTCGGGGTCGAACGGCGGCTCGATGCTGACCGTCGTCTCGCCGATCGCGTCGAGCTCCAGGTCGAAGACGATCCGTCCGCGCTCGATCGCGACCTCCTCGGAGAGGTCCTCCGGCACCACGAAGCGCAGCTCGGCGAACACCCGCCGCGGGTAGCCGTCGTCGTCGACGTTGATCTCGACGCGCGCCTGACGGACGGCGTCGGCGACGCGGCCGAGGTTCCCCTCGCTCGGCGCGGGCAGGCCCTCGGCGCCCTCGAGCTGCTCGGGGTCGACGAGGCCGAGCAGGTCCTCGATCACCGCCCGCTTGGCGACGGTGCCGGTGATCAGCTTGGTGTCGTCGCCCCCGACCTCCTCGCCGTCGGAGACCTCGACGTCGGTCAGCCAGCGCTCGGGGTCGATCCCGAGCTGCTCGAGGCTCGCGCCGTCGGGCCCCGGCTCGACCTCGGCGAACGGGACCTTCGAGGTGAGCTCGTCGCCGGCCTCGTAGAAGCGGCCCATGAAGTCGACGTATAGCCCGCCGTCGACGGCGCTGACGCGCGCCGGGAAGGTCTGGCCGCCGGCGCGCAGGACGGCGCGCCAGTCGAACGCGGGCGTTCCGCCCGGCCCGTCGGCCGTCCACGGGCCGTTGGCGCTCGCCAGCAGGCGGCTGCCGAGCACCGGGAAGCCCGGCATGTCGGCGTCGACGCTCAGGTCGACCTCGGCGTTGGGGATCGGCTTGGCGGCGGCCTCGTCGAGCAGGGTCTGCGGATCGCCGTCGCCGTCGTCGCCGCCGCAGGCGGCGAGCGTGAGGGCGGCGATGCCGAGAGCCGTCGCGAGCAGGGCGCGGAGGGGGCGGCGCATACGCATCACGGCCTCTTTATAGGGGTTTCGAAACACCGGTGTCACGGTTCGACGCGTGGCGGGCGGCCGGGCCGCCCGCCACGCCCGTCGCTAGAGCCCCTGGCCGGGCAGGAACTCGTTGGTGAAGGCCCCGCCGGCGTCGGGGATCTCGGTCAGGATCTCGTTCTCGCGCATCCAGGCGGTGAACTCCTGCCACTCGGTCGGGTCCTGCCAGCCGAACGGGCGGCCCTCCGGCGGCAGGAACAGCGGCAGCGTGACCCGGACGACCTCGCGTTGGAGCCGCGGATCGAGGTCGGGGTTGGCCTCCAGCAGCGCGTCCACGCCGGCGGCCGGATCGCGCTGCAGAGCCCGCGTGCCGCGCCCCAGCGCAGCCACGAACGCCCGGACCATCTCGCCGTCCTCCTCGACGGTCTCCTGGTTGGCGACCAGCACCAGCTCGTCGTAGTTGGGGACGCCGGCCTCCTCGAGCCGGACGATCCGCGGCTTGCGGCCGTCGAGGCGCAGCTGGGTGCCCTCGTAGTTCCAGAACGCGCCGAGCGTCGCGTCGACGCGGCCGGTGAGCATCGCCGGGGTGAAGTTGAAGCCGACGTTGCGCTCGGTGACCGTGTCGGGATCGACGCCGGCGTCGATCAGGATCGTCCGCAGGAACGCCGACTGGTAGTCGATGCCGGCGGTCCCGACGGTCTTGCCGGCGAGGTCGGCCGGGGTGCGCACGCCGGCCTTGGGCAGCGACATGATCGAGGTCAGCGGCTTGCGCACCACCGCGCCCACGGCGACCACCGGCAGCCCCTGGTCGCGGGCGCGCAGGACCTCGGGCTCGTAGGAGATCGCGAGGTCGACGCGGCCGGCGGCGACCTGCTTGATCGGCGCCGCCGGATCGGGCGGCTGGCGGATGGTCACGTCGAGTCCGGCGGCGGCGAAGTCCCCGTTGGCCTCGGCCGCGTAGAAGCCGGCATGGTCGGCGTTGGGGAAGTAGTCGAGCATCAGCGAGACCTCGCGCGGCTGGCCCGGCTCGAGCGTCTCCTCCTTCTCGCCGCAGCCGGTAGCGGCGGCGGCGGCCAGGGCGAGCGTCGCCAGCAGGGCGGTCGCGGTGCGGGTCGGTCTCATCGGGATGCTTCCTTTCGGTTCCAGGGACAGGCGAGCCGCTCGGCCAGCGTGGCGAGGGCGAAGAGGGCGACCGCCATCACGGTCAGGATCACGATTCCGGCGTAGACGCGCGGCGTCTGGAGCTGGTTGTTGCCGAGCAGCACGAGCCGGCCGAGGCCGGCGTCGGCCCCGGCCCACTCGCCGAAGACGGCGCCGATCACAGACACCGTCGAGGCGACGCGCAGGCCGGAGAAGAAGCTCGGCAGCGCGGACGGCAGCTCGACGGTGCGCAGCGTGCGCAGCCGGCCGGCGCCGAAGGAGCGCATCAGCCGCAGCTGCTCGGCGTCGACGGCGCGCAGCCCGTCGAGCACGTTGACGGTGATCGGGAAGAAGCAGATCAGCGCGACGATCGCGAGCTTGGGGCCGATGCCGTAGTCGAAGGCGAGCACGAAGATCGGCGCGAGCACGACGATCGGGATCGCCTGCGAGCCGATCAGCAGCGGGTAGGCGGCGTCGCGCAGCGCCCGGCTGAGGTGCATGCCGACGGCGAACAGCGTGCCGGTCACGACGGCGATCGCGAGACCCAGGAGCACCTCCTGCAGCGTCACCCAGGCGTTGTCCCAGAGCAGCGACCAGTCGTCCTGGAAGGCGCGCGCGACCTCGCTCGGCGAGGCGAGCGTGAGGTCGTCGACGGAGTCCAGCGAGGCCAGCCAGGCCCAGGCGCCGAGGCAGAGCGCCAGCAGCAGAGCGGTCAGGGCCGCGCGCCTCATCCGAGCGCCTCCAGCGCACGGGCCCGCAGCCGCGCCAGCTCGGGGTCGGTGACCGCGGCGCGGCGGTCGCGCGGACGGCTGCCCGGCACCTCCAGCTCGGCGACGACGCGCCCCGGCCGCGGTGCGAGCACGGCGACGCGGTCGGCGAGGAAGACCGCCTCCTCGACGTCGTGGGTGACCAGCACGACCGTCCGCGGCTCGGCGGCGAGCGCGTCGGCGAGCCACTGCTGCATCTCGGCGCGCGTGATCGCGTCGAGCGCCGCGAACGGCTCGTCGAGCAGGAGCACGGGGCGGCCGGGCAGCAGCGTGCGCACGAACGCGACCCGCTGGCGCATCCCGCCCGACAGCTCGGCCGGCCGCGCGCGCTCGAACTCGGCGAGGCCGAACCGCTCAAACAGCGGCCGCGCCCGCCGGCGCGCCTCGCGCCCGCCGACCCCTTGGGCCTCGAGCGCCACGGCCGCGTTGCCGAGCGCGTCGCGCCAGGGCAGCAGCAGGTCGCGCTGGGGCATGAGCGCGCAGGCCGCGAGGCGCGCGGCGGCCGGTGTCGGGCCGCCGTCGCCGACCTCGACCGTGCCGGCGTCGGGCTCCTGGAGGCCGGCGAGCAGCTCGAGCAGCGTCGACTTCCCGCATCCCGAGGGGCCGACGACGCCGACCACCGCGCCGGGCTCGACGCGCAGGTCGAGCGCTTCCAGCGCGGTCACCGTGGATCCGCGGCGGCCGCGGTAGCGGCGTGCGACGCCGGTCAGCGCCAGGCCCGCGACCGGCCGGGTGGCCGGGCCGGGTGGCGGTGCGTCGACCATCAAGCGAATGCAGCTCCCTTCGAGGGCATTACCCCACAGGTTCCAAGGGTCAGCGTCGGGCGGACCACGGTCCGGATGACGCTCTCTCAGCCCGCTTTCCCGCGAGCTCCCCCGTCGTCTTCGGGCCGAAGGCTAGCCGGTCGGGGCGGACGGAGAGTGGAAGACACGGCCAATATGGTGTACGGTCATGTTCGTATTGGAGGTCGGCCGCGGGGAGGCTGAGGGAGTTTCCGATGGCGAGGCTGTCGACGAAGCACGTGGTGCTCGGACTGATGATCGAGCGGCCCAGCTACGGCTACGGGCTGCAGCAGCAGGTGGCCGACCGGCTGGGCTTCCTCGGGCTGGCCGAGAGCGCCGTCTACAAGACCATCGAGCGGCTCGAGGCCGACGGCTGGGTTGAAGAGGTCGGGGAGAAGGAGGTCGGCCGGACCCGCCGCGGCGCGCCGCGCGTCCTGTACCGCGCGACCCCCGCGGGAGTCGAGCAGTTCCGCACCTGGATGTCCGAACCGAGCGACCGGGCGACCGTCCGCGACGAGCTCCACGCCAAGCTCGCCCTGGCCGACTCGAGCGACCTGCCGCAGCTGCTGAGCGCCGCGGAGACCCAGTCGCGCGAGTGCATCGCCGAGCTGGGGTCGATCCAACGGCCTGCGCTGGCCGCGACCGACTCCGGCGAGCTGCCCTGGCCGGCCGTCGCGGGGGCGATGATGGACGACTTCAAGGCGCGCTGGCTGGAGCTGCTGGTCGACTGGCTCGACGAGGTCTGCCGGCTGATCGAGGACCGGATCGAGCGCGACGGCGGCCCTCGGCCGCGATGATCGCCGTCGAGCGGCTGGTCAAGCACTACCGCTCGGGGGAGGAGACGGTCCGGGCGCTCGACGGCGTCTCGCTGACGGTCGAGCGCGGTGAGCTGGTCGCGCTCTACGGTCCGAGCGGATCGGGCAAGACGACCCTGCTGACGATCGCCGCCGCGCTGCTCGCGCCGGACGCCGGCCGCGTGCTCGTCGCCGGCACCGACGTCGCCGGCCTGTCGCGGCGGGCGGCGGCGCGCTACCGGATGCGCCAGGTCGGCTACGTCGCCCAGAACCCGGACCTGCTGCCGGGCGTCCCGGCGATCGACCAGGCGGCGCTCAAGCTCTACGGCGCCCGCCTCGGCGTCCGCGCCGCCCACCGCCGCGTCGCGCCGCTGCTCGATCGGCTCGGGCTCGGCGACCGTCTCCGTCACCGCCCGGACCAGCTCTCGGCCGGCGAGCGCCAGCGGGTGCTGATCGCCCGCGCGCTGTCGACCGAGCCCGACCTCGTGCTCGCCGACGAGCCGACCGGCAGCCTCGACGCCCGGCGCAGCCGCGACGTCCTGGCGCTGCTGACCGAGATCTGCGCGGAGCGCGGCTGCGCGATGCTGCTGGTCACCCACGACCCCGACGCCGCCGCCCACGCGGCGCGCGTCCTGACGCTCGCCGACGGCCGGCTCGCCTCCGCCGCCTGACGGCGCGCGGGTAGCCGCTGCGGGACGGGGGCGTCGCCGGGACGGGCTTGTTAGGCTGACCTAACGCCCGTGTCGAAGACCGCCAAGAAGCTCAAGCCGAAGAAGAAGTGCTGCGTGTCCAAGCCACGCTGCCGGCGCTGCCCGGTGCGGCTCAAGGCCGAGGCGGCCAAGCGCGAGCGCAAGAAGGCGAAGAAGAAGGCCAAGAAGGGCTAGCCGGCCGCCCGCCGCGGCGCGACGGCGCGCAGATCGGCGATCGCGTCGACGAACCCCTCGAGCTGCTTGGTCGTCCAGCACTCGAAGACGCCGTTGCAGTGCGGCTCGTAGACCTGCATCACCGAGTCGCCGTAGTTCCAGTAGAGCTTCGGCTCGGGGTTCATCCAGAACGTCCGCCCGGCCCGCTCGGCGATCGCCCCGAACGCTGCGGCGTGCGGCTCGCGTCCGTTGGTGCGCGCGTCGCCGAGCACGATCACCGTCGAGCGCGGGTCGAGGTCGTCGACGACGCGGTCGAGGAACTCGATCCAGACGCGGCCGTAGTCGGTGTAGCCGGAGACGTCGGCGACGCCGGCGTCGCTGGAGATCGCCCGCGACACCGCGTCGAAGGACCGCTCGCGCTCGAAGACCTCCGTCACCTCGGAGATCCGCTCGACGAACACGAACGAGCGCAGCTTGCGGAAGGAGTCGTGCAGCGCGTGCAGCACCGAGAGGAAGAACACGCTCGCGCTGGTGACGCTCGTCGAGACGTCGCAGAGCACGAACAGCTCCGGCCGCCGCGGGCGCCGCGGCCGGTAGCTGAGCTCGATCGGCACGCCGCCGGTCTGCAGCGAGCGGCGCATCGTCCGGCGGAAGTCGATCGCCGCGCCCGAGCGGCGGCCGCGCGCCTCGCGGCCCTGGGTCGCCAGCCGCCGGCGCAGCTGGGCGACGACGCGGTGGACCTGGGCGAGATCCTGAGCGGCGCCGGTCGGCAGCGCGCGGTCGAGCTCGCGCAGCGGCCGGCTCGGCGGCAGCGCCTCGGTCCGCTCGATCAGCGCCCGCTCGAGCTCCCGTCGCACCGCTGCCTCGAACTCGCGCAGCCGCTCGCGCGGAACCGCGTCGGGGTCGGGCTCGGCGGCGGCCGCCTGCTCGCCGCGCAGCTCCAGCGAGCGGCGGATCCGCTGCACGTCGACGCCTACGACGCCCGAGCCCTCGCCCTGGCGGCCGAAGGCGGCGATCGCCAGGCGGGCGAGGTCGCGCAGCTGGCCCTCGGGGCTGGCCGGGTCCTGCAGCGCCGCGCGGATCCGCTCGCGCAGCGACTCGAAGTCGAGCTCGGGCTCCCCGTCGCCGGCGCCCTCGCGGGCCGGTCCCTCCTTGACGCCGCGCTGGACCGCCTCGCGCTCGGCGGCGCGGAAGAAGAAGCGGTCGAAGACCAGCTCGAGCACGCGCCGGTCCTCCTGGGACTTGGCGAGCGTCGCGGCGAGCGCCTCGAAGAACTCGTCGCGGTCGGTCCAGCCGACCTGCTCGAGCGCCGCGAAGGCGTCGAGCAGCTCGGAGGTGCCGACGGCCAGCTCCTCGGCGCGCAGCTCCTCGGCGAGCTCGATCAGCCGTGGCGCCAGCCCGGCCGGGCCAGAGGCCGGCTCGATCCCGCCGTAGAGCGCCGGGTTACCCGGCCGGCCGCGATCCGACGAGCCCATCGCCCAGCTTGACGCCGACGCGCTCGGCGACCAGGTCGAGGTCGGTGCGGTGCTTGACGATCACGCTCATCGTCTGCTTCAGGACCGCGTCGTCGACGTCCTCGGCGCCGAGCAGCAGCAGCGCGCGCGCCCAGTCGATCGACTCGGCGATCGACGGCGGCTTCTTGAGGTCGAGGTCGCGGACCATGTGGACGACCTCGACGAGCTTGCGCGCGACCTTCGCGTCGAGGTCCGGCGCGTGCAGGCGGACGATCTCGAGCTCGCGCTCGACGTCGGGGTAGCCGATCCAGAGGTAGAGGCAGCGCCGCTTGAGCGCCTCGGTGAGCTCGCGCGAGTCGTTGGAGGTGAGCAGCACCAGCGGCCGCGTCGAGGCCTCGACGACCCCCAGCTCGGGGATCGAGACCTGGAAGTCGGACAGGACCTCGAGCAGCATCGCCTCGAACTCCTGGTCGGTCTTGTCGATCTCGTCGATCAGCAGGACGACCGGCTCGGGCTCGGCGATCGCGCTCA
>JAAYBF010000197.1 GCA_012718975.1 Solirubrobacterales bacterium
GACGACCTTCCAGCCGGTGTTGATCACCACGTTGCCGACCCCCATGCTGAGGCTGGTGCGCGTGTCGCGCAGGTCGTAGCCCTTCATGTCCTCGCGCTGGGCGACCCGGAAGGAGATCGCCTCGACGGCGAGCAGCAGGATGAACGCCGGGACGGCGTAGATGATGATGTCAACCATCGGGGGCGGGCTCCGGATGCGCGGAAGCCAGAAGGGCGTCCGGCGACACCGCCAGCGCATCGGCGAGGCGGGCCAGACCGAGGGTGCGCTCCAGGAGGCTTGCGCCGGTCTTGCTGGCGCGCTCCGCGTCGCCCGCGACGATCGCGTCGACCAGCGCCCGCTGCGCGTCCACGTCGCGCGCCTCGAGGAACGTCAGGGCGCGCAGCTTCGCGCCGGTGTCTCCCGCGACGAGACTGTTGAGAGCGAGGCGGTAGGCGACGTTGCCAGAGCCGATGACGATCAGTCGCCACAGCCGCTCGTAGGCGTCTGCGCGGGCGGCGTGCCACTCCGCGGCATCGCCGTCGGCGCCAATGGCCGCGGCCTCCTGCCTGATTCTGCGTACCAGGGTGCCGAACGCGCCGTCGTCATCGACGGCCAGATCGTCGACGCGGTCGGGACCGCCGCCGTCCGTCCCTTCGTGCCGAGGAGCCTGGTCTTGCCCATCCAGCGCCGCCGCGAGGTCTGCCAGCAGGTCGGCCGGAGCGCGCTCGGCACAACGGCGGGCGGCGTCTGCGCCGACGCAGGCCCGCATCTCGAGGGCCGCGAGCAGCACCTCTGGCGCCTCCGAGAACACCTCGACGAGGTCCTCCATCAGGGCGAGGCCGCCGTGCTCGCGCCAGTCGAGGACGCGGGTGGCGCCGCCCTGGGAGACGTGGACGAGCCCGGCCTGCTGGAGCCGCTTTACCGCCTCGCGGACGGCGTGGCGGTTGACGCCGAAGCGCTCGCTGAGGGTCCGCTCGGAGGGCAGCGCGTCGCCGGGCGCCGGGTCTCCCGCGAGCAGGTCGTGGAGCAGCTCGCCGTAGACGTTGGCGGACAGCGTCGAAGCCATGGCAACTGGTTATACCAGTTGCTGGCCGGGCCGCCGACGGTTCCCCGAACGCGGTGCGCGGCCTCCGGTACCGTGGGGAGTGCTTGAGCGATCTCAACTGGACCCACAGGCCCGTCCTGCGCCGACCGGTGATGGTCGCGGCGTTCGGCGGCTGGAACGACGCCGGCGACGCGGCGACCGCGGCGGTCGAGTTCATTCGCGCGCGCTTCGAGCCGACGCGGATCGCCTCGATCGAGCTCGAGGAGTTCCTCGACTTCACCGAGACCCGCCCGACGGTACGGCTGGTGGAGAGCAACTCGCGCGAGGTCGACTGGCCGGAGACGACGGTCTCCGCCGCCGAGATCCCCGGCGCCGACAACGACCTCGTAATCGTCCAGGGCCCCGAGCCCGCGCTGCGCTGGAAGCGCTACTGCGCGACGGTGCTCGACATCGCCGCACAGCTCGACGTGGCGCGCGTGATCACGCTCGGCGCGCTGCTCGCGGACGTGCCGCACTCGCGGCCCGTCCACCTCACCGGCCTCGCGTCCGACGGGGAGCAGCTCGACCGGCTCGGCTTCACGCCCACCAGCTACGAGGGGCCGACCGGCATCACCGGCGTGCTCAACCACGCCGCCGGCAGGGCGGGACTCGACACGGTGAGCATCTGGGCGTCGGTCCCCCACTACGTGGCGGCCGCGCCGAACCCGAAGGCGGCACTCGCGCTGATCCGCGCGTTCGAGGGAGCGGCCGGGGTGGCCGTCGACGCCGGCGAGCTCGAGGAGGCCGCCGAGGACTACGAGCGCCAGGTCTCAGCCGCCGTCGCCAGCGACCCGGAGGTGCGCGCGTTCGTCGAGCGGCTCGAGTCCGCGATGGACGAGGTGGCCGAGGACGACGGCGAGCCGAACCTGCCGTCGGCGGACACCATCGCGAGCGACTTCCAGCGGTTCCTGCGGCAACAGCGCGGGGACGACTGAAGGTCGACGGCACCCTTCCGGCAACCACACGGCTCAATCACCGGCGGCCATCAGTCCCGGCGCCCCGACAGCATGGTGTCCGCCGTCGACATGCAACTCCTCCCCGGTGATCCCACGCGACCAGTCGGAGAGGAAGAAGCAGACCGCCTGAGCGGCGCTGGTCGGGTCGTCAGAGTCCCAGCCGAGCGGGGCCTCCGCCTTCCATCGCTCCGCGAGCGCGGAGAACCCCGACTCGCCGAGCGCCGCCGGGGTGCTCAGGGGACCGGGGATCACGACATTGACCCGAATCCCGCGCGGGCCGAGATCGCGCGCCAGGTATAGGGCGATGCCCGCCAGGCC
>JAAYBF010000198.1 GCA_012718975.1 Solirubrobacterales bacterium
CGCGCTTGGGACGGGCCGTCACCGCGGCGATTCTATGGACGGTCAGCGCCCGCCCGGTCCCGCCCCACCGCTACTTCCACCCGCCGCGCCGGTTGACAGCGACTGTGGGCCCCGGCCCGCCGCTGGATCGATCCCGGACTCGGAGGCAGTCTCGAGCATGACCCCGTCCCGCCTGACCCGTCGCAAGCTGATCAGGGCCGGAGGGGCGACCGCCGCCGCCGGCGCCGCGGGGGTGGGCCTCGCCGGCTGCTTCGGCGGCGACGACGCCGGAGCCGACAGCGACGAGGCCCGCAACGTGCTGATGATCATGACCGACAGCACGCGGCGCGACTTCGTCGGCGCCTACCCGGGCCACGACCGGCTCGCCAAGACGCCGAACATCGACGCGCTCGCGGCCGGGGGGCTGACCTTCGACCACGCGGTCCCGGAGGCGATGCCGACGGTCCCGGTCCGCCGCGCCCTGCTCACCGGTGTGCGCTCCTACCCGTTCCGCGACTGGCAGCCCGAGCCGCGGCTGCCCCCGTTCCCCGGCTGGAGCTCGATCCCCGCGGCGCGGCCGACGTTCCCCGAGGTGATGAGCGCCGCCGGGGTCACGACCGCCTACGTCACCGACAACCCGTTCCTGATCGGCCCGCGCTTCGCCCGCTTCCGCGGCAGCCTCGACGAGTCGCGGCCGATCTACCTGCAGGGCGAGTACCGCAGCTGGAACACGCCGATGGCGCACGGCAAGCGGGCTTCGCGGCGCCAGATCGAGCGCTACCTGCTGCCAACGCTCGCCGGGACGGAGGTCGAGACGCGGCTGCGCGAGCACGTCGGGATGGACGCCGGGCGGTCTCCGGACGAGCTCTCCGGCGCGCGCGTGATGCGCGGCGGGCTCGACCTCCTCGACGGCCTGAAGGACCGCCAGCCGTTCTTCCTCGGCATCGACGCCTTCGACCCCCACGAGGCCTTCGACCCGCCCGCGACCTACGTGCGCAAGCCGCCCGCCGGCGAGGTCGAGCCGATCCTCCCGTTCACGACGCCGTTCTCGACGGTCGAGCAGGTCGAGGTGACCGACGAGCAGGTCGAGCGGATCCGCGAGCTCTACGCCGGCGAGCTGACCTGGATGGACGAGTGGATCGGCCGGATCCTCAACCGCCTCGACGAGCTTGGCCTGGCCGAGACGACGGCCGTCGTCTTCCTCAGCGACCACGGCATCCACCTCGGCGAGCACGGCCTGCTCGGCAAGGACAACGGCACGCTGACCAGCTCGATCCACCGGATCCCGTACGTGATCCGCGACCCCGAGGGCCGGCGCGCTGGCGAGCGCAGCGGCTGGTTCGCCTCGACCCACGACGTCGCGCCGACGCTGCTCGGCTTCCAGGGCATCACCCGGCCGGGGCGGATGGACGGCGAGGACCTGTCGGTGATGTTCGGTGACGGGGCCCCGCCCGCCCGCGCGGTGTGGACGACCTGCTACGCCAACGCGGTCGCCGCCGGCGACGGCCGCTTCGTGCTGATCGCCGACAACCAGGGCGAGCGGCGGCGGCTCTACGACTCGCGCACCGACCCGGCCCAGGAGCGCGACGTCGCCGCGCGCTACCCGAAGGTCGTCGACCGGCTCTGGGACGCGCTGGTGTTCGACGCCGGCGGCACGATGCCGGTGTTCGGCCGGGACGGGGTCACGACCGGCTGACCGCCGCCATCCATGTCGACGTTGCGGCGAATATTTCGCCGCAACGTCGACATCGATGCGGCCGGCGGATCAGGCGGCCGCCGCCAGCCGCTCGGCCGCGGTCGGGCAGCCGGGCGCGGCGGTGGCCTGGGCGGCGGCGTCGCGGATCGCGGCGGCGACCACCTCGGCCGCGACCACCTCGAGCGCGAACGGGTCGGCGGGGACGCGGCCGGTGCCGAGGCAGGTGACGAGGTCGCCGTCGAGCGCGGTCGCGCACGGCGAGATCGCGCGGGCGAGGCCGGCGGTCCCCGCGCGGGCGATCTTCCACGCCTCGGTCTTCGACAGGCGGGCGTCGGTGACGATGCAGACGAGCGTCGTCGCCTCGCGGTCGGCGCCGCCGAACCCGGTCCCGGCGCGGACGAGGTCGGCGGTCGGGACCCAGCCGCCGTCGCGCCAGACGCCGGCGGCGACGCGGCCGTCGGGGCCGATCACGTCGCCGATCGGGTTGGCGACCGCGAGCGCGGCGACCAGCGCGTCGCCCGCGTGCTCGGACGCGGCGCCGAAGCCGGACTTCGTCCAGTGCCCGTCGCCGAGCAGCTTGCCGGCGGTGGCGCCGGTGCCGGCGCCGACGCTGCCGCGCTCCGGGGTGGCGGACGCGGCCTCGCAGGCGGCATAGCCGGCGGCGGCGCCTGGGTGGGCGTTGGGATCGCCGAGCAGCAGGTCGTAGACGACCGCGCCGGCGACGAGCGGGATCGTCGCGTTCGGCGCGCGGAAGCCCAGGCCGTTGTCGCGCATCCAGGCGACCGCCCCCTCCGCCGCCGCGAGGCCGAACGCGCTGCCGCCGGCGAAGACGATCGCCTGCGCGCCGGGGGTCGAGGTCGCCGGCGAGAGCAGGTCGAACTCGCGCGTGCCGGGCCCGCCGCCGCGGATCTCCCCGGCGCTGACGCAGCCCTCCGGCCCGAGGATCGCCGTGGCGCCGGTCCACCCCTCGCGGTCGGTCCAGTGGCCGACCCTCACGCCCTCGGGCAGCTGCGCCATGCGCGCCAATCTAGCGGCGGTGGCGAGTGGCGCGGACGAGGCGCGGGTCGTGCGGTGCGGTCGGGAGCCCGCGGCCGGCGCTCGCCGCGACCGTCCGTCGATCGGGGTACGGGCCGGCTCCGCGGCTCCCGCCGCCTAGTAGGTTCGCCGGGCATGGGGGTGCCGATCCTGGAGCCGCTGCTCGACCGGCTGGTCGCCCACCCCTGGCTGATCGGCGACCCGCGCACGCCGGGCGCGGTGCTCGGCCGGCGGGTGCGCTGGACGACGACGGCGGCGATCGTGCTCGCCAACCTCGGCGGCGCGGCGGTGGTGATCTCCTTCGCGCTGCTGGTGCTGCCCAAGCCCGACGGGGTCGTCGGGCCGGACGTCACCTGGTCGAACCTCGGCCTGGCGC
>JAAYBF010000199.1 GCA_012718975.1 Solirubrobacterales bacterium
CAGCGCGAGCGACCGGACTCGAACCGGCGACCTCCGGCGTGACAGGCCGGCGTTCTAACCAACTGAACTACGCCCGCTGGGGCCTAGGCAGGATAGCGGAGGCGGGCGGCGCGGGGACGCCGGAACGGGTCGTCAATGCTCGACGAGGTTGTGGTCGAGCGCGTAGCGGACCAGCTCGGCGCGGGTGGACAGCCGCAGCTTGTCCTGGATGTGGGCGCGGTGGGTCTCGATCGTCCGCACGCTGAGGAACAGCTGCGCGGCGATCTCGGCGTTGGTGTGGCCGAGCGCGATCAGCTTCAGCACCTCGGCCTCGCGCGCGGTGAGCCCCCCGGGCGGCCCCGCGGAGGCGGCGACGTCGGTCGCCACGCGCGCGCCGAGCTCCGGGTTGAGGTAGGTCCCGCCGGCGACCGCCGTCCGGATCGCCTCGACGAGCTCGACCCCCGCCGAGTGCTTGAGCACGTAGCCGCGGGCGCCGGCGGTCAGGGCCTCGCGGGCGAACGCGGGCTCGTCCTGCATCGTCAGCACGACGATCGCCGTCTGCGGCACCGCCGCGATCAGCTCGGGGATCGCCGGCAGGCTCGGGCCCTCCGGCATGTTGAGGTCGAGCAGCAGCACGTCCGGACGTTGTCCGAGCACCGCGCGTCGGGCCGCGGCGACATCCTCCGCCTCGCCCACGACCTCGAAGTCGGGCTCCTCGTCGAGCAGCATGTGGAGGCCGCTGCGGACAACGGCGTGGTCGTCGGCGATCACGATCCGGATCGGCGCGGCGGCGCTGTCGCTCACCCGGCGAACATAGTCGGGGCGGTCCCGGGCGGGCATCGGACCTTTGCCGCCACCGAGCCTGCGGCAAACTACTGAGCTGGCGCCACCGCGTGGAGCGAGGGTGCCCGCACCCGGGGGGCCGTGGCCAGGCAGCTTCGGTAGCGTCCCGACGATGAATCCAGCAGGGGCGCGGGTCCTGATCACGGGGGCCAACGGAGGGATCGGCACAGCGGTCGCACGCCGGTTGCACGCGGCGGGGGCGACGGTGCTGCTCAGCGGCCGGCAGCGCGAGCCGCTCGAGCAGCTGGCGGCGCAGCTCGGCGCCCGGGCCGAGGCGCTCGTCGCGGACCTCGCCGACCGCGAGCAGGTCGCGACGCTCCCGGAGCGCGCCGGCACCGTCGACGTACTCGTCGCCAACGCGGCGCTGCCCGCGAGCGGACGGCTGGTCGAGTTCACCCCCGAGCAGATCGACCGGGCGCTCGACGTAAACCTGCGCGCCCCGATCATGCTCGCCCGCGCGCTCGCCCCGGGGATGGCCGACCGCGGCAACGGCCATCTCGTGTTCATCTCCTCGCTCGCCGGCAAGGCGGGCAGCCCCGGCGGATCGCTGTACTCGGCGACGAAGTTCGGCCTGCGCGGCTTCGCCCAGGGCCTGCACGAGGATCTCTTCCACGCCGGCGTGGGAGTGACGACCGTCTTCCCCGGCTTCATCCGGGAGGCGGGGATGTTCCACCGCAGCGGCGCGAAGCTGCCGCGGTTCGTCGGCACCCGGACGGTCGAGGACGTCGCCGACGCGGTCCTGACCGGGATCGAGCGCCGCAGGATGGAGGTCGACGTCGCGCCGCTCGGCATGCGGCTCGGGTCGCACTTCGCCGGTGTCGCGCCCGGCCTAGCCGCCGCCGTCCAGCGCCGGCTCGGCTCCCACGACGTCTCCGCCGCGATCGCCCGCGGCCAGGCCGACCGCCGCTGACGGTCGGCCTGGCCGCCGGCGGCCCAGCCCGCCCGACCCCCGTCGACCTCTGGTGAGTTCCGTCCGCATCGCGGACGTTTCGCAACACAGGTGCCGACACGTGGACGCGGGACCGGACCTCTGGTGAGTTCCGTCCATATCGCGGACGTTTCGCAACACAGGCCCTCGGACTGGGGACCGGCGCCGCCGGCGAGCCAGGGCTAGAGCCGCGGACGCTCGGCGGAGCGGTCCGGCTTGAGGACGTCGTCCTCGAGGTCGAGGGCGACGCGGACGATCCGCGCCTGCTCCTTGCGGTGGGCGGCGGTGTAGCCCTCGCTCTGTGCGGCCCGCAGCTGGCGGCCGACGTAGTAGTAGTGGAGGTTCTCGGGCAGGATGCCGGCCATCCGGCGGCGCATGAAGGCGCGCGGGCCCATGTTGCGCGGCTCCTCCTGCACCCACACCACCCGCTCGAGGTTGGGGTAGCTCTCCATCAGCTCGGTGAGCTCCGACTCCGGGAACGGGTAGAGCATCTCCACGCGCGCGACGGCGATGTGGTCGGCCTCGACGCGGTCCTCGTGGGCGGCGATGTCGTAGTAGACCTTGCCCGAGCAGAGCACCAGCTTGGTGACCGACTCGCGTGACTTCGGCTCGCTGCCGTTGCTGCCCTGGGTGAAGAGCGGATCGTCGATCACCCGCTGGAACTCGCCGTTGGCGAGCTCGTCGAAGGTCGACGCGGCGGCCGGCAGGCGCAGCAGGCTCTTCGGCGTCATCAGAACGAGCGGCCGCGGCTTGGAGACGAGCGCCTGACGGCGCAGCAGGTGGAAGTACTGGGCCGGGGTCGTGCAGTTCGCGACGCGGATGTTGCCCTCGGCGCACGCCTGCAGGAACCGCTCGACACGGCCGGAGGAGTGCTCGGGGCCCGAGCCCTCGTAGCCGTGCGGCAGCAGCAGCGTCAGCCGCGAGGTCTGCCCCCACTTGGCGAGGCCGGAGGTGATGAACTGGTCGAGGATCACCTGGCCGGAGTTGACGAAGTCGCCGAACTGGGCCTCCCAGAGCACCAGCGAGTCGGGGTCCTGGATCGAGTAGCCGTACTCGAAGCCGAGGCAGGCCATCTCCGACAGCGGGCTGTTGTGCAGCTCGAACGGCGCCGAAGCGCTCGGGAGATGCGCCAGCGGCGTGTACTGCTCGCCGGTCTCGGAGTCGTGCAGGACGAGGTGGCGCTGGCTGAAGGTGCCGCGCTCGGAGTCCTGGCCGGTGAGGCGGATCGGGACGCCGAGCGCCATCAGCGACGCGAACGCGAGCGACTCGGCGTGCGCCCAGTCGACCGGGCCGCCCTCCGCCGCCGCGTCGACGCGGCGCTTGAGGAACGGCTTGAGCTTGCGGTGGACGCTGAACCCGTCGGGCACGCTGACGATCTGCTCGTTGAGCGAGCGCAGCAGATCCTCGGGGAGCGTCGTCTTCGGCTCCCGGCTCATCGTCGTGTCGACCTCGTAGGCGCCCGTGTCGGGCGGGCCGGCCATCGAGTCCTTCAGCTCGGCGTGGGCCTTGGCGACCGTCTCGTAGGCCTCGGTCGCGAGCTGCTCGGCCTCATCGGCGGTCACGACGCCCTCGGCGACCAGCTTCTCGGCGTAGAGCGCGCGGACCGGCGAGTGCTTCTTGATCCGGTCGTACATCTGCGGCTGGGTGTAGGCCGGCTCGTCGGTCTCGTTGTGGCCGAAGCGGCGGTAGCCGATTAGGTCGATCAGCGCGTCGCGGCCGAACTCGTTGCGGAATCCGACCGCCAGCCGGACGGCGGCCATGCAGGCCTCCACGTCGTCGGCGTTGACGTGGATGATCGGCACGTCGAAGCCCTTGGCGAGGTCCGACGCCCAGCGCGTCGAGCGCGAGTCGGTCGGGTCGGTGGTGAAGCCGAGCTGGTTGTTGGCGATCACGTGGACGGTGCCGCCCGTCGTGTAGCCGGCGAGCGCCTGCAGGTTGAGCGTCTCGGCGACGACCCCCTGGCCGGGGAACGCGGCGTCGCCGTGGATCAGGATCGGCACCACCAGGCTCGGGTCGTGGGTCATCTCGCGGCCCTGGCGCTGCGTCTGGTCGGCGCGCGCCTGGCCCTCGATCACCGGGTTGACGTACTCGAGATGGCTCGGGTTCGGCGCGAGCGCGACGCGGACGGTCTTGCCGTCGCTGGTGCCGTAGGTGCCCTTCGCGCCGTAGTGGTACTTCACGTCGCCGGTGCCGCCCTCGGGCGCGGCGGTGTCGGCCGAGAGCGTCTGCTCCCCCTCGAACTCGACCAGGATCGACTCGTACGGCTGGCCGACGGTGTGGGCGAGCACGTTGAGGCGGCCGCGGTGGGCCATCCCGATCACGGCTTCGCGGGCGCCGCTGGCGGCCGCCAGTTCGATCGTGGCGTCGAGCATCGGCACGAGCACGTCGAGGCCCTCGATCGAGAACTGCTTCTTGCCGAGGAACGCCTTGTGGAGGTAGTTCTCGAGCGCCTCGACCTCGGACAGGCGCTTGAGCAGCGCCTTGCGCTGCTCCGGCTCGAGCGGGGTGCGGTGCGCGCCCGACTCGATGTTCTCGCGCAGCCAGACGCGGCGGTTGTGGCCGGCGATGTGCTCGACCTCGTAGGCGATCGTGCCGGTGTAGGTGTCGCGCAGGTGCGGCAGCGCGTCGGCGAAGGTCTTGCCGGGCACCGCGATGCGCAGGACCGACGCGGGGATCCGCGCCATCATCTCCGGGGTCAGGTTGACCGACGCCGGGTCGAGCGCGGGGTCGCCGCGCGGCGGCGAGCCGAGCGGGTCGAGGTGCGCGGCGAGGTGGCCGTGGACGCGGTGGGCCTTGACGAGCGAGGTCGCGG
This sequence comes from Solirubrobacterales bacterium, assembly GCA_012718975.1. Lineage (GTDB taxonomy): Bacteria > Actinomycetota > Thermoleophilia > Solirubrobacterales > Thermoleophilaceae > JAAYBF01. The sequence goes on from JAAYBF010000199.1 coordinate 4,563, forward strand.
CCTGGACGGCCTGCATCAGCGCCTCGTCGGGCACGTCGGAGACGGCCGGGGTGGTGGCGGCCGGGACGGGGTCGGCGGCGGTGACCGTCGGCTTCGGCGGGCCGGCGGCGGCGAGCGCGGAGTCGAGCCCGAGCGCCTCGAAGACCTGGTCGTAGAAGCCGTCGGCGCCCTGCAGCAGCTCGTCGATCCGCTTGAGGAACTGGCCCGACTCGGCGCCCTGGATGACCCGATGGTCGTAGGTCGAGGTCATCGTCATGACCTTCGACACGCCGAGCTCGGCGAGCCGCGCCGGGTCGGCCTTCTCGAATCCGGCCGGGTAGCCGATCGCGCCCGCGGCGACGATCGTGCCCTGGCCGGGCATCAGCCGCGGCACCGAGGCGACCGTGCCGATGCCCCCCGGGTTGGTCAGCGTGATGTTCGCGCCCTGGTAGGCGTCGGCGCCGAGCGTGTTGTCGCGCGCCCCGACGACCAGCTCGTCGTAGCGGGCCGCGAAGTCCGCGAAGGACAGCTCGGAGGCGCCGTGGACGACCGGGACGACGAGCGAGCGGCTGCCGTCCTTGCGCTCGACGTCGACCGCGAGGCCGAGTCCGATCGCGGCCGGCTTGACCCGCTGCGGCTTGCCGTCGGCGGTCGTGAACGAGTTGCCCATCACCGGCATCGAGTCGCCGGCGGCGCGGACGATCGCCCAGGCGATCAGGTGGGTGAAGGAGAGCTTCTTCCCGGCGGCCTTCAGCGCCGCGCGGCGGGCGGCGAGCGTGTCGACCGAGAGCGTGCGGAAGCTGGTCGCCGTCGGGATCGAGCGGCTGTCCTCCATGAAGCGCACGAGCGTCGCGGCCGGGCCGCGGATCGCCTCGGTCTCGGCGCCCTCCGGCGCCGGGGGCGCGCTCGGGGCCGACGCTCCACCGCCGCCCTTGACCGCGTCGGCCGCGGCGGCGAGGACGTCGTCCTTGGTCACCCGTCCGCGCGGGCCGCTGCCGGGAAGCTTGGTCGCGTCGACGCCGAGGCCGGCGGCGAGGCGCGCGGCGACCGGGGTGACGTTGCCGTCGGCCGCGGCCGCGGCGGGTGACGGCGCGGCGCCGGAGGAGGCCGCCGGAGCGGCCGCCCCGTTGCCGGCGCTGTCGGCCGGCGCGGCGGGAGCGCTGCCGCCGCCCTCGCCCGGCTCGATCTCGCCGAGCACGGCGCCGACCTCGACGGTGTCGTCAGGGCCGAAGTGGATCGCGGTCAGGACGCCCGCGGCGGGGGAAGGGACCTCGGCATCGACCTTGTCGGTCGAGATCTCGACGAGCGGATCGTCGACCTCGACACGGTCCCCCACCTGCTTCAGCCACTCGAGGACGACTCCCTCGTTCACCGACTCGCCCATCGCGGGCATCGTGATCTGCACGGTCGTCTCGGAGGAGGCCATTGCCGGCCACCCACAATAACCGCCTGGAGAGAACGACACGTTCTCGGTCCTTAGCGCGCGCGAGCGGCGCCTGGGGACGTGGCGCGCGCCGGGCCGTCGTGAGAGGGTTGGCGGCGATGGCGGCGCAGCGGCGGGACCGGAGAGCTGGACGGTGAGCGACGGCCGCCGAAAGCGCGAGCTCGCGCGCGCCGACCGCGTCCTGCCCGGGGTCTGGCGGCTGCGGCTGCCGATGGACACCGCCGGCGTGCCGCACGTCAACGCCTACGCGATCAACGCCGGCAACGGAGCGATCCTCGTCGACTGCGGCATGAACGCGCCCGGCTCCTTCGCCCAGCTCGAGCGCGCGCTCGACCAGGCCGGGATGAAGATCGAGCACATCAAGCTGCTCGTCTGCACCCACGCCCACTCCGACCACTACGGGATGGCCGCGCCCGTGTGCGAGGCCGCCGGCTGCGAGCTGTGGATGCACCCCGCCCACCAGCACGCCACCGCCCCCGCCACCGACCCCGAGCGCGCCACCCGGCGGCGGATCGAGGTCGCCCGCCACAGCGGCGTGCCGATGAGCGAGATCGAGCGCTACCAGGAGGGCGACCGCGGCGGCTGGCGCGGTGGGATCGCCGCCGTCCGGATGCCCGACCGCGAGCTCCGCGAAGGCGACGAGATCGACAGCGACCTCGGCCGCTGGAAGGTCGTCGAGACCCCCGGCCACGCCCCCTCCCACATCGTCCTGCACCAGCCCGAGACGCGGCTGCTGATCTCCGGCGACCACCTGCTCGGCCGGCCGACGCTCTTCTTCGACTACGGCTACACCAGCGACCCCGTCGGCGAGTACGTCACCGCGCTCGAGCGGGTCCGGGTGCTCGACGTCGACCTCGTCCTCGCCGGCCACGGCCGTCCCGTGCGCGGTTACACCCAGCTCGTCGACGCCCACGCCACGCTCGTCGGCGAGGCGCTCGACCGCACCCGCGCCGCGCTCGCCGACGGCCCCGTCACCGCCTTCGACGCCGCGCCGTCGATCCTCGGCTTCGAGGGACGCCCGATCCCGCCCGTCGCGCTCAGCTGGGCGATGTCGATGGCGCTCTCCTACCTGCGCCGGCTCGAGCGCACCGGCGAGGCCGAGCGCGTCGAGGGGGCCGACGACGACACCGCCGAGACCTGGCGGCTGGTCCAGCCGTAGCCCGCCAGCAGGAGTGGAATCGCGAGGGGCCTACGGCCCCGCTCAGGTTCCACTCTCGGGTCGGTGGGCGGGCGCGGGCCCGCTCAGACCGGCTGCGGGGCGCGCGTCCACGGCCGCGCGGCGCGCAGGGCGGCGAGGATCGCGCGCGTCGCCGGCGAGCGGTTCAACGTGTAGAAGTGGATGCCCGGCGCCCCCCGCGCCAGCAGATCCACGCACTGCAACGTCGCATACGCCACGCCGAGATCCTGCAGGGCCTGCGGATCGTCCTCGCGCGCCTCCAGCTGGCGCTCGAACGGCTCCGGGATCTCCGACTCGCACAGCTCCGTGATCCGGCGGATGTTGCGCAGGTTGGTCACCGGCATCACCCCCGGCACGATCGGCACCGTCACCCCCGCCTCACGCGCCCGCGCCACGAAGTCGAAGTAGTGCTCGTTGTCGAAGAACAGCTGGGTGATCAGGAAGCTCGCGCCCGCGTCCTGCTTCGCCTTCAGGAAGCGGATGTCCGACTCCGCGCTCTCAGCCTGCGGATGGACCTCCGGGAACGCCGCCGCACCCACCGCGAACGAGTACTCGGCGCTCAGCAGCTCGATCAGCTCCGTCGAGAAGCGCAGGCCGCCGACCGTCTGCGTCCACTCCGACTGGCCCTGCGGCGGATCGCCCCGCAACGCCAGCACGTTCTCCACCCCCGCCGCCTCGATCTCGTCCAACGTGCCGCGCAGCTCGTCGACCGTCGCGCCCACACACGTGAAGTGCGCCATCGCCTCCACGCCCAGCTCGCGCTTGATCCACTTCACGATGTCGATCGTCGTGTCGCGCGTCGAGCCCAGCGCCCCATAGGTCACCGACACGAAGTCCGGCTCGTCCGCACGCAGCACCGACAGCGTCTCACGCAGGTTCACCAGCCCCTCGTCGGTCTTCGGGGGGAAGAACTCGAACGAGAAGACCGGCCGGCGCTCGGCCAGGATGGCGTCGATCCGCATGCGCGCCAAGGCTATAGGTCGAGCAGCCGCCCGCGCGGCCGCCGGGCCGCGCCGCCCCTACCTGGGAACCACCGACCGCGACCCGTCAGGGGCCACGATCTCCAAGCCGCTCGCCACATGCCTGCGGCCATCGACCACATACTCGACATCCACCGAGTCGTTGCGCCCATAGGTCCCGAACAGCGCCAGGAACATCGCCGTCCAACGCCAGAAGCCCACCCGCTCCTTCATCAACGGCCGGTCGAACAGCAACTCGCCGTCGCCGACCGTGAAATCGCGGCCCTCCACCTGCTCCACCGCATTCACGAACACCCGCGACGGCCGCCGCGCCGCCGGCGGCAACGGGACACGCCACACCTCGCTCATCGGGACCCGTTATAGCGCGGCGCCCCCAAGCCGCGCCAGCGCGATCAGAGCCGGTTCAGGACAGCCTGGACCATCGTCTCGGCGAACGGGCCCGCCGGAACGCCCGCCACGTTCGCCTCAGCCGCATCGACATCCACCGCGCCGCCGTCGCCACGGCTCACCTGCGCCTCCACGTCGATCGGCACGTCGATCTCCCCGCCACCCAACAGCGCCGCACCGGCCTGCGCGATCTGGCTGCCGATATCGCCGCCCAACGAGCCGCCGACCGACTCCGCCAACGCCAACGGCGTCGTCTCAGCCTCCATCCGCAGGTAGTACGACGTATCGCGCTCGGTGCGCACCAGCGAGAACGCCTGCACCCGCACCGGGCCCGCGACCATGTCCTCCAGATCGATGTCCACCTCGTCGAAGCCGTTGATCCGGCCCAACGGATCGTCCGCCCGCTCAGCCAGATCCACCCTCAAGCCGCGGCCACGGACCTGAAGCTTGTCGCCACTCCCCCAAGCCAGCCGGACCGCCGGAAACGCCGACACCTCCACCGACGCCTCGCCCTGGCCCTCAGCGACCCCCTCCTCCAACTGATCCTCGATCCGGCTCTCCACGACCCCCGGGATCACCAACTGCGACACCCCGAGAACCACGAGCACGCCAAGGACCACCGCCACCGCGACTTTCATCGGGGCCATTCTTACTAGTCCCGCCGCCACACGCGTCACCCCCACCCACCAGCCCCCCTGCGCGCCACACCCACAGCGCCTACAATCGGCACCATCCCGGAGAGGTGGCCGAGTGGCTGAAGGCACTCGCCTGCTAAGCGAGTAGGGGGCGCAAGCTCTCTCGCGGGTTCGAATCCCGCCCTCTCCGTTTGCCGGCCGCTGGGCGCGCCTGGCGGCGTCATCGGGGGCCTCGCGGCCTGGCGGCCGCCACGGCCCCCTGCTTCCTTGCCAGCCACGCCCAGCGTCTCGGCAAAGGCGTCGGTGGGAGGGCTCGATGAGTAATCGTGCTGTCTAGGGCGGCGAAATTACTCATCGGGTCGGGGGCTGGGCGCGGGGTGAGAGCATAAATGCTATGTTGGCGCCATGGTCATCGGAGAGGCGTTGAACCGGCGGGCGGATCTGAGGGCGAGGATCTCGGGGCTCCAGGAGCGGATCCGCGAATGCGTCGTGGAGGAGGAGGGCGTCGATCCGCCCGAGGACGCGACGGTC
>JAAYBF010000200.1 GCA_012718975.1 Solirubrobacterales bacterium
CCACGCCTCGTCACCGTCGGGCAGCGGGGCGAGCAGCGCGTAGAAGAGCGGCGGAGTGTTCTCGTAGGCGGCGAGCCGCTCGAAGAACGCCCCGGCGCTCGGCGCCGAGGCGACCAGCCACGAGTAGCCCTCGGCGTCGCTGAGCCGGTCGCCGAGGCCGGCGAGCCGGACCGCCGTCGCGAGCGCGAGGCAGCCCAGCAGCGCCAGCCAGCGTCCGTTCAGCGCCTAGTCCCGGTAGTACCGCAGCGGCTTGCCGGCCTTGGCGACCCGGCTGTAGGACGTGGCGTCGATCAGCGTGTTGTTCCACTTCAGCCGCCAGCGGCCCTTGTCGGCGCCGGCGCGGCGGATGTTCATCCGGAAGATCCCGACCGAGTTCAGCCGCGGCCGCTTGATCGTGCGCCACGGCTTGCCGCGTGCCTTGAACAGCAGCTCCGGAGCGCTGAACGCGTTGAGCAGCCGCGCCTGGCGCGCCGGACGCACCTGCCCGTAGACCTCGACGCGGTTGGCGCCGCGGCGCGTCACGACGATCGGCATCCGGTAGGCGGGGTAGGAGGCCTTCTCGCGGCCGCCGGCGAAGCGCAGGCCGCTGTTGTACTCGGCGACGTTGTCGACGTCGACGAGCTGGTACTGGGAGACCATCTTGATCCGCCGGTCGCCGAAGAAGAGCCGGTCGGACTCGTTGATGTAGCGGGCGTGCTTGCGCGGGCTGATCGTCGAGATCCGGTCGGGCGGGTTGGTCTGGTAGCCGAACTCGGTGACGAAGATGCCGCGGCCGCCCGGGACGCGCTTGCGCGCCGCCGCCCGCTTCATCAGCCGGTGCAGGCGGGGGATGTACTGCTGGGGGAGAGCCGTCTTCGAGGAGGTCCGGCGGTTCGGGGGCCCGAAGCCGCCCTGGTTGTAGGGGTGGATCGCCCAGCCGCCGATGCGCAGCTTCGACACCCGGCCGCACTGGTGCAGGCGGCGCAGCGCGCCCTTGAACGGACGGCCGTTGCGGTCGAGGCAGAGGGCGGCGTAGAGCTTGGGCAGCGGGTCGGCGATCGCGGCGACCTCACCGAACAGGACGCGGTTGCGCCGTGCCGGGTCGTGCCGGGCGACGGCCTTGTAGCCGGCCTGCCAGAGCTTGCGGTACATCACGCCGGCGACCTCGACCCGGCCGGCCTTGGTGCGGCGCGCCTGGGGCATCAGCCAACCCTGGGTCTGCGAGGTCGCGCCGATGTTCGGCTCGTTGTAGATCGAGTACCAGTCCACCTTGCCGCGGTAGCGCTTGACGACCGCCTCGGCGAACTGGCCGAAGATCTTGGCGTCGGGGTTCCAGGGGCACGGCCGGTTCCGGCACTTGCCCGGCTTGTCCGACGACCAGAAGGGGCCCGGCCCGGTGATCGTCATCAGCACGCGGATGCCGTTCTGCTGCGCGAGCTGGACGAGCCGGTCGGTGTAGAACCACTGGTACCCGGGCGAGTTGGGGTCGCTGGGGTCGAAGCCCGCGGGCTTGGAGCGCTCGGTGTAGTTGGGGTAGGTCCGGTAGAAGATGACGTTGGTGCGGATCACGTCCACACCGAGCTCCTTGATCTCCTTCATCGCCGCGGCCGGGTCCTCGCCGGGCCGCTCGCCGAACAGCTCGGCGTCGTCCTGGAGCAGCGAGAGCTGCTTGGGGCCGGCACTGGCGGCCGCTGGCAGCGCGAGCACGGCCACCAGGGCGAGCAGCGCGCAGCAGAGCGTGCGGAGGGGCTTCAGGTTCCTCATGCTTCCCTTCGGTCGTAGGCCCGGCGGGTCGGTGGCCTGGGCGGTGAACGGTGTCGAAGGGTACACACGGGCCCGCCGGGAAAGTTGCGGTTCCCGGGGGGTTGTGATCTGGCGTCTAGATCTTCAGCAGGACGATGACGTTCGCCACGAACAGGAGGGCGAAGAAGACCGTCCAGCGGTTGAGGTTGCGCTCCACGAGCGAGCCGCCGCCGAGCGGGCCGGCGCCGGTGCCGACGCCGAAAGCGCCCGACAGCCCCGCGTCCTTGCCCGAGTGCATCAGGATCAGGACGATCACGACCACCGCCAGGATGACCTGGAATCCGCTGAGAATCGCCTCCATCGCCCTGGCAGACTAGCGCCTCAGCGCTTCTCGAGCGCGTCGATGCGCTCGAGGATCGCGATCGCCTCGCCGCGCAGCTCGCGGTCCACGGCGCGGAACTGCTCGTCGGTCAGCTTGCCCATCTCGTGGTCGAGCTCGGCGTCGCGGATCTCGCGGTACTTGGCCTCCTTGGCGGCCTCGAGCTCGGCGCTGGCGACCGAGTCGGTCTCGTCCTCGGTGCGACGCATCAGCGGGATGGCGACGATCGCGGTGACGATCCCGGCGATGACCGCGACGGCGAGCGGGAACTCCATCAGACGTTCTCCTTCGCGTTCGTAGGAGGCCGCAGGCCAAGGACGCAGGAAGGCCATAGGCCGGTGGGCCATGGCCGACCGAGGACACCGGCATGCGGCCTCCTACGCACGCGACAGCTCCTTGCCGAGCTTGGCGGCGTAGATGCTCGTCACGCGCCGCAGCCGCGACTCCGGGGCCGGCCAGACGGCGATCAGCGCGCCGAGCACGACGATGATCCCGCCGATCCAGATCCAGGACACCAGCGGCGACTCGATCGCGCGGAAGTTGGCCGGCGGCGGGTTGGTCCGGTAGCGCTCGACGAGCGCGGCGACGACGACCGCCTGGACGTCCTGGCCGGAGTCGGCGAAGCGGCGGTCGGCCTCGCGGATCGCGGGCTCGAGCTCGGCGACGTCGGGGCGGATCGCGGTCCAGAGGTCGCGTCGCAGACCCCAGCGGACGTCGACCTCGCTGGTCGCCTCGCCCTCGAAGAAGCGGCCGATCGGCCCGGCGCCGCCGCTGCGCGAGGGATAGAAGTTGCGCGAGGGGCGCAGCGTGTGGGTCTCGCCGCCGCGGCTGGCGGTGAGCACGGCCCCGAGCGTGATCGGGGCGCCGGTGTTCGCGCTGTCGCGGCCGATCTCGGCGGTCGGCCGCTGGTAGGTGATCTCGTAGCCGCCGACCTCGAAGGACTCGCCGGGGGAGAGGCGCACGTCGCGCTGGATCTGGAAGGCGGACGAGGCCGCGACGCCGAGGAACAGCAGCGCGATCCCGGCGTGGACGATGTAGCCGCCGTAGCGGCGCCGGTTGCGCCCGATCAGCTGCCCGAGCGCCCGCGGCCAGGCGACCTTGGCGATCGTCCGCCGGGCCCGCGCGCCGCGCCACAGCTCCTGGACGACGACGGCGAGCACGAGCGCGATCAGCACGAACATGATCAGCGAGGTGATGCTGTCGGCGGCGTCGGTGAACGCGATCAGCGCGCCGAAGGTCACGGCGGCGACTGCGGCCGGCAGCCGGAAGGAGCGCAGCAGCAGCGCGCGGCCGGCGCGCCGCCACGGCACCGCCGGCCCGATCGCCGCGAGCGCCACGAGCGCCAGCGCGAGCGGTGTGGTCACGCGGTTGAACCACGGCGGCCCGACGCTCGCCTCCTCGCCGGAGAGCGCCTCGGAGATCAGCGGGAAGAACGTCCCCCAGAAGACGACGACGCAGAGCGCGACCAGGACGAGGTTGTTGGCGAGGAAGAAGGCCTCGCGCGAGAGCAGCGTGTCGAGCTTGGCCTTCGAGCGCAGGTCGTCGAGGCGGCTGACGATCAGCGCGGTCGAGCCGATCAGGACGATCGCGATCGCCACCAGCAGCTGGCGGCCGACGGTCGAGGCTCCGAAGGCGTGGATCGAGTCGAGGATGCCGGAGCGGACCAGGAACGTGCCCAGCAGCGAGAGCGCGAACGTCGCCACGATCAGCGAGACGTTCCAGATCTTCAGCATCCCGCGCTTCTCCTGGACCATGATCGAGTGGATGAACGCGGTCCCGATAAGCCACGGCATCAGCGATGCGTTCTCGACGGGGTCCCAGGCCCAGTAGCCGCCCCAGCCGAGCTCGTTGTAGGACCAGAGCGCGCCGAGCATGATCCCGGTGCCGAGGAACGTCCAGGCGATCAGCGCGAAGCGGCGGGTGGCGCGGATCCAGTCGGCCCCGGTCTGGCGGACGATCAGCGCGCCGATCGCGAAGGCGAAGGGGACCGCGAAGCCGACGTAGCCGGTGTAGAGCATCGGCGGGTGGATCATCATCGCCGGGTGGCGCAGCAGCGGGTTGAGCCCGGCGCCCTCGATCGGCGCCACGGCGAGCGTCTCGAACGGGTTCTCCCAGCCGACCATCAGCAGCAGGAAGAAGCCGGCGATCGACGCGAGCACGGCGGTCGCCCAGGGGGCGATGTCGCGCAGCGAGCGGCGGGTGGTGTAGAGCACCGCGCTGGCGAACAGCGACATCAGCAGCGCCCAGAGCAGCAGCGAGCCGTCCTGGGTGGCCCACATGGCGGTGAACTTGTAGAAGTCGGGCGTGTCGGTCGAGGAGCCCTCGGCGACGAGCTTGAACGAGAAGTCCGAGCGCAGGAACGCCGCCTGCAGGATGACGGTCGCGGTGAGCGCGAGACCGGCGACGCAGTACATCGCGCGGCGGCCGGAGACGACGGCGCCGCGGTGGCCGGAGACCGCGCCGTAGACGGAGATCGCGGCCGCGTAGACCGCTGTCAGGAGGCCGACTAGGAGGCAGGCGGAGCCGACACCCGCCACGTCAGGCGCTCTGCTCGTCCTTGGTGAACTTCGAGGGGCACTTGGTGATCAGCGAGTCGCGCTCGGCGACGAAGGTCCCGGACGCCAGCTCGCCGGAGACGATGACCTCGCGGCCCTCGCGGAACGGGTCCGGCACGACCCCGGCGTAGGTGACCGGCAGCGACTCGTTGCCGTCGCGGTCGCGGATGCGGAAGGTCAGCTGCTCGCCGTCGCGGTCGATCGACCCCTTGACGACCTTGCCGGTCAGCTCGTAGGAGCGGCCGGGCTCGGAGGCTGCGAGGAGATCGGAGGGCTCCTTGGCCTGCGTCGAGGCGCTGAAGCTGGTGTAGATCAGCGTTCCGGCAAGCAGCACGGCGGCGCCGAGGGCAACGAACAGGCGCAGCTTGCGCTTTCGCCGGGGGTCCATCAACGGTGATTATGCCTAGCATGGCCCGCCGATGACCCTGGCCGTCGCGATCGCCGCCGCCGGACTCGCCGCGATCGCGCCGTGGCGGTCGGCGCAACTCCCCGCCCGCGACCGGGTTGCCGAGGCGATGGGGAGGCTCGCTCTGACGTTCGCGGCGACGGCCGCGCTCGCCGTGTCGCTCGCGCCGGCCGCTGCCGCCGCGCCGCCGCGGGCGATCGAGCTGCGCTCCGGCTGGGAGGTCCGCGACGTCGTCGTCCCGCCGGCGCCGCCGCAGCCGCCCCCGCCGCTGGAGACCTCCCCGAGCGCCGCGGCCAGCGCGGCGCCGCGCGCCCCGGCGCAGGCGGCCCAGGCCCCGTCGGACTGGCGCCCGGCGCGCGTGCCGAGCGCGTTCTCGGGCGTGGCGCGGGCCGCCGAGTACGGCGGCACCGAGAAGCTCTACCGGCTGGTGTTCACGCCGCCGGCCGTCGAGGGCTACGAGTGGAAGCTGCGCTTCGAGCAGGTCCGCCGCCGGGCCGTCGTCTCGCTCAACGGCCAGCGGATCGGGATCAGCATCGACCCCTACACGCCGTTCGAGGTACCGGCGACCGGGCTGCGGCCGGGCGAGCCGAACACGCTCGAGGTGCTCGTCGACAGCCGCAAGGACCCCAAGCTCCAGGAGGGGTGGTGGAACTGGGGCGGGATCGTGCGGCCGGTGTCGCTGGTGCCGGTCGGGCCGGCGCACGTGAGCGATCTGGCGCTGATGCCCACCGTCCACTGCGCCGGCCCGGCGACCGACTGCGAGGCGACGCTGCTGATCGACGGCATCCTCGGCAAGCTGCCGGCGCAGGAGCCGCAGACGGAGGTCGTCGAGGGCCGCCGGGTTCGCCTGCCGCTGCCCCAGCCGCTGCTGACGCTGCGCTTCCGCCCGCCGCGCGGCGAGCCGTTCACCGCCCGCGTGCCGCTGCGCGGCGTCCGCGGCGGGCGCCGCCGCCAGAAGATCCAGATCGAGCTGCCGCGGCCGCAGCTCTGGTCGCCCGACCGTCCACGCCTCTACTCGGTGACCGCCGCCGTCCGCTACGAGGGGGAGGTCGTCCAGCGCGAGCGCCACCGGATCGGCATGCGCTCGATCGAGGTGCGCGACGGCGTGCTGCTGCTCAACAACCGGCCGATCAACCTGCGCGGCGCCTCGATCCACGAGGACGCGCCGGGGCGCGGCGCCGCGCTGACGGGGTTCGACATGGACACGGTGGTGCGGGAGCTGAAGGAGCTGCGCGCGAACGTGACGCGGTCGCACTACGTGCTCAGCGAGGGGCTGCTGCGGCGCTTCGACGAGGCCGGGATCCTGGTCTACAACCAGGCGCCGATCTGGCAGCGCGACGGCGGCGCGAACCTGCTCAAGACGCCGCTGCAGCGGTCGCGCGCGGTCGCCCAGGTGCGGCGGACGGTGCTCGCCGGCCGCGGCCACCCGTCGGTGATCGTGCAGTCGGTCGCCAACGAGCTGACCTTCCGGCCCGACAAGCGGCCCGCGTCGCGCCGCTTCCTACTCGAGGCGGCGGAGGTCGCGCGCGACCTCGACCCGCAGACGCCGGTCGCCGTCGACATCAAGACGCGGCCGGTGCTGGAGCGCCAGGGCACCTACGAGGCCTTCGACGTGATCGGCATCAACCAGTACTTCGGCTGGTATCCGTGGGTCGAGGACTTCAACCTGCTGCAGCCGTTCCTCGAGCGGATGCGCGCCGACTACCCGGAGCAGGCGCTGGTGATGACCGAGTTCGGCGCCGAGGGCCGGCCCGACATCGCCGACTGGCCGGCCGACGTCAAGGGCAGCTACGGCTTCCAGACCCAGCACGTCGCCCGCACGATCGACCTCGTCGACCGGTTGCCGTTCATGTCCGGGGCGATCCACTGGACGCTGCGCGAGTTCGAGATCTACCCGCACTGGCGCGGCGGCGCCGTCCCGGGCTACGGGCCCAACGACAACATCCGCCACCACAAGGGCGTGCTGACCTACGACGGCGACCGCAAGCCCGCCTGGCGCGAGCTGCGCGAGCGGTTCGCCCGCACTCCGCTGTACCGCTGAGCGGCGGCCGGCGGAGGCGGTCCAGGAGCCGGGTGGAGGCGGTTCGCCGGCCGTGTGACCGTGACATTGGTCACACGGCTGGTGTGCAGAATGTCACAACTTGCCTTCTGGCCTACAAGAGCGTGCGATGAGCCCTTCAGCAGAGCACTTCGCCCGCCGGCTGCGGATCGCGCGCAGGACGAGCGGAATGACCCAGCACGAACTCGG
>JAAYBF010000201.1 GCA_012718975.1 Solirubrobacterales bacterium
ATCGACGAGAACTGCCCGGACTGCCAGACCAAGGCGCTGCGCGTCCAGGCCGCCGACACCGGCACCAAGCTGCCGGCCGCCGTGGTCAGCGAGATCCAGCGTGACCCGTCGATCACCCACGTCGTCTTCCAGGACGCGGCGATGGCCGGCGGGGTCGACGCGGCGCTGCGCGAGGCCGGTCTGACCGACAAGGTCGCCGTGCTCGGCAACAACACGACGCCGCAGGCCCTGCAGGCGGCCTGCGACGGTGTCAACCTCGGCTGGATGGCCTTCTCGACGAAGGCCGCCGCCTGGGCCGGGGTCGACGCCCTCGCCCGGTACTACACCGGCGACGAGATCGTCTACCCGCCGCTGATGAACCAGATCCTCACCCAGGAGACCATGGAGTGCCCGCCCGGTCGCCAGACCGGCCGTGACCTCCCGCCGGACCTGCCCGAGCAGTACAAGGCGCTCTGGGGGGTCAACTAGCGCCACCACACCGCAGCCGACCCCGGGGCCGGAGCGATCCGGTCCCGGGCCGGCGGCGCACACAGGAGCCACACGATGAGCAGCGAGCAAGAGACCACCTCCCCTCCCGCTGCGAGCGGGACCCCCGCGCTGGCGGGCTCCGGCGGCAACGGCGCGGTCTCCCCGCCCGGTGGCCGCCCCGACGGGTCCCGGACCGGCGGCCGCCTCAGCGCCGCCGTCACCAACTTCAGCCTCGTCTTCATCTGGATCGCGCTGATCGTCCTGTTCGGCCTGCTCGAGCCGGACACGTTCCTGACGATGGACACGCTGCGCACCGTCCTCGCCGACCAGGCGATCACGGCGATCATGGCGCTGGCGCTGATCCTCCCGATCGCCGCCAACCAGTTCGACCTCTCGATCGCCGGCGCGATGGGACTGGCGATCGTGCTCGTCGGCGAGTTCATGGTCAAGGCCGAGCTCGCGCCGGCGCTGACGGTGATCCTCGTCCTCGCGGCCGGCGTGGTCGTCGGCCTCGTCAACGCCTTCGTGGTCGTCGGCCTGAAGGTCAACTCCTTCATCGCGACGCTCGGCACCGGCTCGATCCTGCTGGCGATGCAGCAGTGGATCAGCGGCGGCGAGGTGATCACCTCCGGGATCTCCGAGGCGTTCAAGAACCTCGGCCGCACGACGATCTTCACGATCCCGACGCCGTTCTTCTACATGCTCGCGATCGCCGCGGTGCTCTGGTACGTGCTCGACTACCGCCAGGTCGGCCGCTACCTCTACGCGACCGGCTCCAACGCCGACGCGGCGCGGCTGGCCGGCGTGCGCGTCAACCGGCTCGCCTCGATCGCGCTCGTCGTCTCGGCGACCGTCGCGACGATCGCCGGGATCATCTTCATGATGCGGATCGGCTCGACCTCGCTCGACGCCGGCACGCCCTACCTCCTGCCCGCCTTCGCGGCCGCCTTCCTCGGCGCGACCCAGTTCAAGGAGGGCAACGTCAACGTGCCCGGCACGCTCGTCGCCGTCTACGTGCTGGCGACCGGCGTCAAGGGGGTCCAGCTGATGGGCGCCCCGTTCTGGGTCGACGACCTCTTCAACGGCGTCGCGCTGATCGTCGCGGTCGCGCTCGCGGTGCGGTCGGGCCGGCAGCGGTCGATGGTGTAGGCCGATGGAGAGCGTGCTCGAGATCCACGGGCTCTCGAAGACCTTCCCCGGTCAGAAGGCGCTCGACGCGGTCGACTTCGACCTGCGCCCCGGCGAGGTCCACGCCCTGATCGGCCAGAACGGGTCGGGCAAGTCGACGCTGATCAAGGTCCTCGCCGGCTACCACCAGCCCGACCCCGGCGCGACCGCGACCGTCGCCGGCGAGCCGTTCACGCTCGGCTCGGCGGCGAGCGCGTTCGCCGCCGGCCTGCGCTTCGTCCACCAGGACCTCGGCCTCGTGCCGGCGCTCGGCGCGCTCGACAACCTCGCGCTCGGTCGCGGCTACAGCAAGGGCGCCACCGGCACGATCTCCTGGCGCGAGGAGGCCGAGCGCGGCCGCCGCACGCTCCGCCAGCTCGGCTACGACTTCAACCTCAAGACGCCGGTGTCGCGGCTGTCGGCCTCCGAGCGGACCGGCATCGCGATCGCCCGCGCGCTCGAGGACTGGTCCGACACCGTCAAGGTGCTCGTGCTCGACGAGCCGACCGCCTCGCTGCCCGCGGCCGAGGCCGAGCGGCTGTTCGAGGTCGTGCGCAACGTGCGCGACAGCGGCGTCGCGGTGATCTATGTCTCGCACCGCTTCGCCGAGGTGCTCGACCTCTCCGACCGGATCACCGTCCTGCGCGACGGGGTGCGGGTCGCGACCACCGCGGCCAGCGAGCTCGACGAGGGCGGCCTGATCGAGCTGACGATCGGCCGCGCGCTGAAGGCGCTCGAGGCCGCCCACGAGATTCCCCACCAGACCCGCGCCGGCGACCCGGTGCTCGCGGTCCGCGGCCTCAGCGGCCGGGTCGTCGACGGGCTCGACATCGACGTCCACGCGGGCGAGATCGTCGGCGTCGCGGGGGTCACGGGCTCCGGCCGCGAGGAGATCGCCGACCTCGTCTTCGGCGCCGCGCCGCGCGGCGGCGAGGTGATCGTCCACGGCGAGCCGGTCCCCGCCGAGCGTCCCGACGCCTGCGTCCGGCGCGAGATGGCGCTCGTCCCGTCGGAGCGGCTGTCGAAGGCGGCGCTGCGCGACATGACGCTGCGCGAGAACGTGACGATCGGGCGGATCGCGCCCTTCTACAACCTGATCGGGCTGAGCAAGCGCGCCGAGCGCGCCGCGGCCGACGAGTGGCTAGACAAGCTCGACGTGGTGCCGCGCGACAGCGAGGCGCGGCTGATCACCCTCAGCGGCGGCAACCAGCAGAAGGTGATGATGGCGCGCGCGCTGCGGCTCGAGCCGCGCGTGCTGGTCCTCGACGAGCCGACCCAGGGCGTCGACGTCGGCGCCAAGGCCTCGATCCACGAGATCGTCGAGGAGGCCGCCCAGGGCGGGGCGGGCGTGCTCGTGATGTCGACCGAGTCCGAGGAGCTGATCGGGCTCTGCGACCGGATCGTCGTGCTGATCAACGGCAAGGCCCTGCGCGAGTTTCGCCCGAGCGAGCTGACCGCCGACGAGCTCACCGAGCTGACGATGCGCGAGGACCTCTCGGTTGCCGGCGGCTGACGCGGCGGGGGGATAGCGGCAATCCGCGTCGCCCGCGCGGATTCCCGATGAGCAATAAGTCGGGCCTGGACTGCACGATTACTCATCGAGTGCCTGGGCGGGCGTTCGACCTGCGACGATTCGGGGGTGGCAGGCCCGGCCGCCGATCCCAAGCTCGACGACCTCGCGCGGCTGCGGCGCGCGCGCGACCGGATGGATCGGGAGTACGCGCTGCCGCTGGACGTCGAGGCGCTCGCGCGCGGGGCGCACATGTCGGCCGGGCACTTCAGCCGCGCCTTCCGCGCCGCCTACGGCGAGTCGCCCTACTCGTACCTGATGACGCGCCGGATCGAGCGCGCGATGACGCTGCTGCGCCGCGGCGACCTGTCGGTCACCGAGGTCTGCTTCGAGGTCGGCTGCTCGTCGCTGGGGACCTTCAGCACCCGCTTCGCCGAGCTGGTCGGCGTGCCGCCGAGCGTCTACCGGCGCGACCCCAGCCGCGCGCTGCCGGGCGTCGCGCCGTGCGTGTCCAAGCGGGTGACGCGACCGGTCAGGAATCGAGAAGCGCCGGCCGCCGCCCGGGGCTAGCGTGAGCGGCATGGGAACCATCGTCCACACCGCCTACCTGCCCCAGACCGACCCCGACGCCTCGCTGGCCTTCTACCGCGACGCGATCGGCTTCGAGGTCCGCAACGACGTCGGCTACGAGGGGATGCGCTGGATCACCGTCGGCCCGGCCGGCGGCGAGGGCACCTCGATCGTGCTGCACCCGCCCGACGCCGACCCGAACGTCACCGAGGACGAGCGGCGCACGATCGCCGAGATGATGGCCAAGGGCACCTTCGCGTCGATCAACCTCGCCACCGACGACCTCGACGCCGCCTTCGCCCGGCTGCAGGAGCGCGACGCCGACATCGTCCAGGAGCCGACCGACCAGGACTGGGGCGTGCGCGACTGCGCGGTCCGCGACCCCGCCGGCAACATGATCCGCATCCAGCAGCTCGACTGAGCGATGGCGACGAGCACCGAGACGCCGGCCGCGGCCGGCCACGCCGCCGACAGCCACGACCTGATCCGCGTCCACGGGGCGCGGGTCAACAACCTGCGCGACGTCAGCGTCGAGATCCCCAAGCGGCGGCTGACCGTGTTCACCGGCGTCTCGGGCTCGGGCAAGAGCTCGCTGGTCTTCGGCACGATCGCGGCCGAGTCGCAGCGGCTGATCAACGAGACCTACAGCGCGTTCGTCCAGGGGTTCATGCCGGCGCTCGCGCGGCCCGACGTCGACGTGCTCGAAGGGCTGACCACCGCGATCCTCGTCGACCAGCAGCGGATGGGCGCCAACGCCCGCTCGACGGTCGGCACCGCGACCGACGCCAACGCGCTGCTGCGGATCCTCTTCAGCCGCTGCGGCGAGCCGCATGTCGGCCCGCCGAGCGCGTTCGCGTTCAACGTCGCGTCGGTGACCGCGAAGGGCGCGATCACCGTCGAGCGCGGCTCGAAGACCAAGACCGAGGCGGCGACCTACACCCGCACCGGCGGCATGTGCCCGCGCTGCGAGGGGATGGGCCGCGTCAGCGACTTCGACCTCACCGCCCTCTACGACGAGGACAAGTCGCTCAACGAGGGCGCGATCGCGGTCCCCGGCTACAGCATGGACGGCTGGTACGGGCGGATCTACCGCGGCTGCGGCTTCTTCGACCCCGACAAGCCGATCAGGAAGTTCAACAAGCGCGAGCTCGCCGACCTGCTCCACAAGGATCCGACGAAGATCAAGGTCGAGGGCATCAACCTCACCTACGCCGGGCTGATCCCCCAGATCCAGAAGTCGTTCCTGTCCAAGGACCCCGAGGCGATGCAGCCGCACATCCGCGCGTTCGTCGACCGGGCGATCGCCTTCGCCGTCTGCCCCGAGTGCGACGGCACGCGGCTGAGCGAGGCCGCCCGCTCGGCGAAGATCGACGGGATCAGCATCGCCGACGCCTGCGCGATGCAGATCTCCGACCTCGCCGGCTGGGTGCGCGAGCTCGACCGGCCCGAGGTGGCGCCGCTGCTGGCGACGCTGGGCGACACGCTCGACTCCTTCGCCGCGATCGGCCTCGGCTACCTGTCGCTCGACCGCGCGGCCGGGACGCTGTCGGGGGGCGAGGCGCAGCGGACGAAGATGGTCGGGCACCTCGGCTCGTCGCTGACCGACGTCACCTACGTCTTCGACGAGCCGACCGTCGGGCTGCACCCGCACGACATCGCGCGGATGAACGAGCTGCTGCTGGCGCTGCGCGACAAGGGCAACACGGTGCTGGTCGTCGAGCACAAGCCGGAGACGATCGCGATCGCCGACCACGTCGTCGACCTCGGCCCCGGCGCCGGCTCCGGCGGCGGGACGATCTGCTTCGAGGGCTCGGTCGCCGACCTGCGCGCCGGCGACACAGTCACCGGCCGCCACCTCGACGACCGCGCGACGCTCAAGGAGGAGGTGCGCGAGCCCTCCGGCAAGCTCGAGATCCGCGGCGCGGACGCCAACAACCTCCGGGACGTCGACGTCGACGTCCCGCTCGGCGTGCTGGTGGTGGTGACCGGGGTCGCCGGATCGGGCAAGAGCTCGCTGATCCACGGCTCGCTGGTCGAGGGGCCGGCGGGCGCGGAGGCGGGCGTGGTCGCGATCGACCAGAGCGACATCCGCGGCTCGCGCCGCAGCAACCCCGCCACCTACACCAAGCTGCTCGAGCCGATCCGCAAGGCCTTCGCGAAGGCCAACGGCGTCAAGCCAGGCCTCTTCAGCGCCAACTCCGACGGCGCCTGCCCGAACTGCAAGGGCGCCGGCGTCGTCTACACCGACCTGGCGATGATGGCCGGCGTCGCCGCGCCGTGCGAGGAGTGCGAGGGCAAGCGGTTCCAGCCGGCCGTGCTCGAGTACCGCTTCGGCGGGCGCGACATCGCCGAGGTGCTCGCGCTGTCGGTCGCCGAGGCGCGCGACTTCCTCTCCGACGGCGAGGCGAAGATCCCCGCGGCGGCGAAGATCCTCGACCGGCTCGCCGACGTCGGCCTCGGCTACCTGAAGATCGGCCAGCCGCTGACGACCCTCTCCGGCGGCGAGCGCCAGCGGCTCAAGCTCGCCACCCAGATGGGCGACAAGGGCGCGTCGATCTACGTCCTCGACGAGCCGACGACCGGCCTCCACCTCGCCGACGTGCAGCAGCTGCTGGCGATGCTCGACGGCCTCGTCGACTCCGGCAAGTCGGTGATCGTCATCGAGCACCACCAGGCCGTGATGGCCCACGCCGACTGGATCGTCGACCTCGGCCCCGGCGCCGGCCACGACGGCGGCCGCGTCGTCTTCGAGGGCACCCCCGCCGACCTCGTCGCCGCCCGCTCGACGGTCACCGGCGAGCACCTCGCCGACTACGTCGGCGGCTGAGCCGCAGCCGAGGCACTCGATGAGTAATCGTGCTGTCTAGGCCCGACTTATCACTCATCGAGCCCGCGGGCCGGGCGGGGGCGTGGGTCCCTACGCCGCCTCGGGCACGACGAGCGTGTCGGTCGAGTCGTAGTCGCGCAGGGCGGGGACGAGCTCGCGGCCGAGGGTCTCGATGTAGGCGATCATGTCGTCGGTGGTCATGCCGGGCCAGTTGCCGCGGGTGACGACCGGGTCGATCGGGACGACGTCGCCCATCGCCCGGATCTGCGCGGCGCACTCCTCGCCGGAGCCGAGCACGAAGCTGCGCGTGACGACGTCGCGCATCTGGGCCTTGACCTCGGCCGGGTCGACCTCCTTGGTGCCCATCGCCGCCATCTGGAGGTACCACGGCTGGGCCATCTCGATCGCCTTGCGCGTCGCGTCCTCGCGGTCGCTCCCGACGACGATCTCGCGCCGCAGCGGCAGCTTGCCCCACGGCTTGCCGAGCTCGTCGCGCTCGTCGGCGAAGATCTTCACGCGCGCGGGGAGATCCTCGGCGGAGACCTGAGGGGTGATCGGCCACGCGTCGCCGAGGCGGGCGGCGCGCCGGATGCCGGCCTTCGTCTGGGCGCCGAGCCAGATCGGGGGGTGGGGGTCCTGGACGGGGCGGATGTGGACGGTCGCGTCATCGACGTCGTAGTAGTCGCCGTGGAAGTCGACGCGGTCGTTGGTCCACAGCTCGCGCAGCAGCCGCAGCCCCTCCTCGAAGCGCGGGATCCGCTCCTCGAACGGCACGCCGAGCGTCTCGTACTCGGCCTCCATGTAGCCGAGCCCGAGGCCGACGTCGAGCCGGCCCTCGCTGACGATGTCGAGCGTCGCGAGCTCCTCGGCGAGCATCACCGGGTTGTAGAGCGGCGCGATCATGATCTGGGTCGCCAGGCGGGTGTCGGGGCCCACCTCGCCCGCCAGCCGGGCGAGCGTCGGCACCGGCTGCAGCCAGCGCGAGCCGCCGGGGAAGAGGAAGTGCTGGCCGATCAGCAGGTAGGTGATCCCCGCCTGCTGGGCCGCCTCGACCTGGCGCAGGATGCCGTCGAAGTGCTCGGCCGCCGAGACCGAGGTCGGGTGGTCGCCAAGCATGATTCCGACGTTCATCGCTACCTCTCGGAGTCGTCGGCGAGCGTGCGCGTGCCCGCCATGTGGTTGCCCTTGACCGCGAACCGCCAGCGGCCGTCCTCGCCGCGCACCGCGACGTCGTCGTAGTCGCCGAAGACGAGCAGGTCGGAGTCGGCGCCGGCCCGGCGCAGCAGCGCGAAGAACGCGCCGCGGTGGCGCGCCCGGCCGGGGCCCTCGACCTCGATCGCCGAGTTGACGACGTGGTGGCGCGACCACTCCAGCCCGCCGAGCACGCCGCCGTAGTAGTCGAGGATCGCGGCGCGGCCCTCGTGGCGGTCGGGGTTGACCAGCACCGCGTCCTCGCAGAACAGGTCGGCGAGCCGCTCGACCGGCGGCAGCGCGTCGACGGTCGCGGTGTAGCGCTGGAGCAGCTCGCGCACGCCCTCGGCCGCCTCGAGGCGCTCCAGCCGCGCGGCGGTGTCGTCGCCGCCGCTCATCGCAGCGGCCACTGGACGTGCTTGACCTCGAAGAACTCGCGGTAGCCGTCGTCGCCCATCTCGCGGCCGAAGCCGCTGTGGCGCAGGCCGCCCCACGGTCCGCGCGGGTGCATGAACCCGCCGCCGTTGACCGACACCGCGCCGGTGCGAAGCCGCCGGGCGAGCTGGATCGCCTCGGCCATCGGGCCGTAGACCGCGGCGTGGAGGCCGTACTGCGAGTCGTTGGCGATCGCGACCGCCTCGTCGAGGCTGTCGTAGGGGAGCACCGTCCCGACCGGGCCGAACAGCTCCTCCTGGCAGATCGTGTCGGCGTTGGTGACGTTGCCGACGACGGTCGGGTTGACGAAGTAGCCGTCGTAGCCGGCCGGGCGCCCGCCGCCCGCGACGATCTCGCCGCCGGCGGCGACCGCGGCCTCGACGTGGCCCTCGACGAACGTCCGCTGCTCCTCGCGGATCAGCGGCCCGAGGTCGGTGTCCTCCGCCCACGGGTCGCCGGCCTTCAGGCCGCCGACGAACTCGGCGGAGGCCGCGACGAAGCGGTCGTAGTCGGCGCGCGGCACCAGCGTCCGCGTCGTCGCGCCGCAGCCCTGGCCGGCGTTGCGCGCCCAGCGCAGGACCGACGGCCCGGTCACCTCGTCGATGTCGGCGCCGGGCATCACGATCGTCGCCGACTTGCCGCCCAGCTCGAGCACGAGCCGCTTGGTCGTCTCGGCGGCGGCGGTCATGATCTTGCGCCCGACCGCGAGCGAGCCGGTGAACATCGTCAGGTCGACGTCGGGGTGGGAGCTGAGCAGGTGGCCGACGTCGCCCTCGCCGAGGACCATGTTGACGGCGCCCTCGGGGAAGCCGGCCCGCTCGGCGAGCCGGATCAGCGCGATCGTCGACAGCGGCGTGCGCTCCGACGGCTTGATGACGATCGTGCAGCCCGCGGCCAGCGCCGGCCCGAGCTTCCAGACGACCGAGTTGATCGGGAAGTTGTAGCCGGTGATCCCCGCGACGACGCCGGCCGGCTCGCGCACCAGCAGCGAGCTGCTCGGCGGCGTGCCGAAGTGCGGCGGCAGCGCCTGCTCGTAGCCGCCGGGCGGGCCCTCGATCGCCTTGTCGGCGGCCCAGCGGACGTTGTCGATCGGCATCCCGACCTGCATCGCGCGGCTGAGCGTGACCGGCGAGCCGACCTCGGTCACCACGATCTCGACGAGCTCGTCGCGGTGGCGCTCCATCAGGTCGGCGAGGCCGAGCAGCAGCTCGCTGCGCTCGCGCGGGGTCGCGTCGCCCCAGGGGCCGGAGTGAAACGCCCGCCGCGCGGCGGCGATCGCCCGCTCGCCCTGCTCGACCGAGGCGGCCGCGAAGTCGCAGATCGTCTGAGCGGTCGTCGGGTTGACCGAGCTCAGCCGGGTCGTGCCGGCGCCGGTCTCCCAGTCGCCGCCGATCAGGTTGGCGGGCTCGCCGAGCAGCGCGCGGGCGCCGTCGGAGAGCTGGTCGGTGGGGATGGTGGTGGCGGTCACTTGGCGAGGAACCCCCCGTCGACGGGCAGGGCGACGCCGGTCACCCAGCTCGCGTCGTCGCTGGCGAGGAATGCGGCGGCGGAGGCCATCTCGCTCGGTGCGCCGGCGCGCGCGAGCGGCACCATGCTCTGGTAGCCGGAGCGCAGGTCGTCGATGTCGGCGCCCTCCTCGCGGCCGAAGAACGCCGACAGCATCGGCGTCTCGATCAGCGCCGGGCAGAGCGCGTTGGAGCGGATCCCCTCGGGGCCGAGGCGGATCGCCAGCGACTTCATCAGGAGCACGATCCCACCCTTGGTCAGAGAGTAGAGGGGGCTCAGCGGCGAGCCGACGATGCCCGAGACCGAGGCGGTGAAGAGGATCGAGCCCTTCCCGTCGGCCTTGCGCAGCAGCGGCAGCGCGTAGCGGGTGAGGTAGAAGGCGCTGCGCATGTTGATGTCGCAGACGCGCTGCCACTCGTCGAGCTCGACGTCGAGGCCGGAGTCGCCGCCGCCGGAGCCGGGGATGCCGGCGTGGTTGAACAGGACGTGCAGCACGCCGTGATCTGACTCGACCTGGGCGACGAGCGCGCGCAGGGCGTCGTCGTCGCCGACGTCGCAGGTGGCGGCCTGGGCGCTTCCCCCGGCCGCCGCGATCGCGTCGGCGACCTCGGTGGCGGCGTCGCCGTCGAGGTCGGCGACGACGACGTGGGCGCCCTCGGCGGCGAACCGCTCGGCGCTGGCGCGTCCCATGCCCGATCCGGCAGCGGTGATCAGGGCGACGCGCCCGTCGAGGCGGCGCACCTCCCCTCCGTCAGTATTCATGAAGATGATTGTATCGATCTGTCGCTCGCCTGCCAAGTCGGTGGCGGCTCGCGCGCAGGCGAGCCCGCAGCTGGAGCGGGATCGGGTCAGGGGGTTGCCGGTTAGCTGCGAATTGTTATAATGGTTCTATGGGACTGCTCGGGAGTGATCATGACCACACCACCGCCTGACGACAACCATCGCGACGGCACCGGCCCGTCCGGCGCGCAGCAGGCGATGCCGCTCGCCGGCGTGCGCGTGCTCGATCTCACCCGCCACATGACCGGCCCCTACGCGACCGTGCTGCTCTCCGACTACGGCGCCGACGTGATCAAGGTCGAGTCCGTCCCCCACGGCGACCCCAGCCGCCGCACCGGCACCGCCTTCATGGAGGACGAGAGCGGCCTCTTCCTGATCTGGAACCGCGGCAAGCGCTCGATCGCGATCGACATGCGCACCCCCGAGGGGCTCGAGGTCGTCCAGCGCCTGGCTGCCGAGTGCGACGTGCTGATCGAGAACTACCGCCCCGGCGTCGCCGAGAAGATCGGCGTCGGCTACGAGGACCTCGCGCAGATCAACCCGCGGCTGATCCACGTCTCGAT
>JAAYBF010000202.1 GCA_012718975.1 Solirubrobacterales bacterium
GCAGGCCCCTCGGCTCGCTGCCGCAGCCGGGCGCGGCCGGTCGGTAGCGCGAGGCGCCGGCCGCCCCGATCACCCCTCGACCAGCGCGCCCGCCTCGAGCCGGCGGCGCTTCTCGTCGGACTCGAGCGCGGCGGTGAAGTCGTCGAGCTCGCCGGCGAGCACGCGCGCGACCTCGCCCTTGGTGACCTTGACGCGGTGGTCGGTGACGCGGTCCTGCGGGAAGTTGTAGGTGCGGATCTTCTCCGACCGCTCGCCGCTGCCGACCTGGGAGCGGCGGCTCTCGGCGAGCTCGGCCTGCTGGGCGGCCAGCTCGCGCTCGTAGAGGCGGGCGCGGAGCACCCGCATCGCCTTGTCGCGGTTCTGCAGCTGGGACTTCTCGTCCTGCATCGAGACGACGAGACCGGTCGGCTTGTGTGTGATCCGGACCGCTGAGTCGGTCGTGTTGACCGACTGCCCGCCCGGCCCGGAGGAGCGGTAGACGTCGATCTGGAGGTCGCCGGGGTCGATCTGGACCTCGACGTCCTCGACCTCGGGCAGCACCGCCACGGTGGCCGTGGAGGTGTGGATGCGCCCCTGCGACTCGGTCTCGGGCACGCGCTGGACGCGGTGGGTGCCGCCCTCGTGCTTGAAGATGCTGTAGGCCCCCTGCCCCTTGATCGCGAAGGTGTAGTCGCCGTCGGCGACGTTCATCGCCTCGGGCGCGAACCCGCGCCGCTCGGCGTAGCGGGTGAGCATCCGGTAGAGGTCGCCGGCGAACAGGCCGGCCTCCTCGCCGCCGGTGCCGCCGCGGATCTCGACGATCACGTTCTTGTCGTCGTTGGGGTCGGGCTCGACCATCGCGAGGCGGATCTCCTCGTCGAGTTGGGTCAGCCGCTCGTCCGCGGCCGCGAGCAGTCCCCTGATCTCGGGGTCGTCCCCGTCCTCGGCAAGCATCTCGCGGGCGCCGGCGGCGTCCGAGGAGGCCGTCCGCCACTCGCGCGCGAGCGCCGCGGCCGGCTCGAGCGCCCGGTAGGCGCGGCCGACCTCGGCGTAGCGGTCGCGGTCCCCGATCACCTCGGGGTCCGACATCCGCTCCGACAGCTCCGCGAAGCGCGTCTCGATCTGCTCGACCAGCCTCTCGATCATCAGGCGCCAAGCGTACCCCGCGCCAGCCGGTCGCCGGAGCCGGGGGAATCGCGCAACGTCCTCCGGCGCTCGGCTAGGCGCCGACCTCGAGCGCGGCGCGCTCGGCCGCCGTCGCCTCGGCGGGGTCATCGACGTCGAGCACCGCGCCGAGCGCCGCGATCGCGACGGCGAGCTGGGCGAGGTCGGGCTCGCGCGTGGTCAGCCGCTGGAGCTGGAGCCCCGGCCAGATCAGCGCGCGCGCCCAGTCCTTGGCGCGGTTGCGCCCGAGCCACTTGATGATCTCGAACGCGACCCCGGCGACGAGCGGTATCCCGACCACCCGCGAGATCAGCAGCCAGTGCCAGTCGAGCTTGCCGAGCGGCGCGAAGACGAAGATCGCCACGACCATCACGATCAGCAGGAAGCTCGTGCCGCAGCGGGGGTGCAGGCGCGAGAACCGCTGCGCGTTCTCGGGCGTGAGCGCGGCGCCGGCCTCGTAGCAGGAGATCGTCTTGTGCTCGGCGCCGTGGTACTGGAAGACGCGCTGGAGGTGGCTCAGCCGCGAGACCAGCCAGAGGTAGGCGAGGAAGACGCCGATCCGGACGAGCTTCTCGATCACGACGAAGGCGACCGAGTTGGGGATCTGGTCCTTGAAGAGGTTGGTCGCGGCGGCGGGCAGCAGGAAGAACAGGCAGACCGCGAACGCGAGCGCGAAGGCGACCGTCCCCGCCCAGGTGGCGCGGCCGATCTCCCGGCGCGCCCCGTCCTCGCCGGGCGGCTCCTGGGCGTTGGCGGAGATCCCGAGCGCGCGCAGCCCGAGCCGCAGCGACTCCAACAGCGCGACCATGCCGCGCAGCACCGGCAGCCGCGCCCAGCGGTGGCCGCGGACGTAGGAGACCAGCGGCTCGCTGACCACCTCGATCTCGCCGTGGGCGCCCGTGAGCGGGTCGACCGCGCCGCCCGCGAGGTCGGCGGCTGTCGGCTTGCGGACGGCGACCGCCCAGGTCGTGGCGCCGCGCATCATCACTCCCTCGAGCACCGCCTGGCCGCCGACGGGCAGGTCGCGCGCGGACTCCAGCGGACGGCGGGCCGCACCCTCGGAGGCCGCGCCGGAGCGGGGCTGGGGGTCGGCGTTCACCCGGCCGATCGTACCCGCCCTGGGACGCCGCTCAGGGCCGCACGCGGCCGTCGCAGCCGAACACGCGCAGGTTGTCGCGCTTGTGGTGCTCGCGTATCCGACCGTCGGGGTCGACGTCGACCGACAGCTCCTCGAGGCAGCGCGGCCCGAAGAACGTGACCCGCCGCCGCGCGCGGGCGGGGAGGCGGCCGACGGTCAGCGTGTCGACGGCCGCGCCATCGACGCTCAGCTCGACTCCGACGCCGGCGGCGGGCGCTCGACCGCGGTTGACCACGACGACGCGGTAGCGGGCCGTGTCGTCGGTCGGCCCGGCGTCGACGGCGACGCGGCGGACGGTCAGCTCCGGCAGCGCTCCACCCTGGCGACACGTCGCCGAGCGGGCGGTCTGGCGGGCGATCGGCGCGCCGGCGGCGTCGAGCCACTGGAAGACGACGGTGGCGCGGTAGCCCGTTCCGGGCGCGAGCGCGGCGACCCGCTGGCGGTAGGCGAACAGCGCGACCCCCGGCCGGGCGACGCGCCAGCTGTCGAGGCCGGGAGCCTGGACGGCGCGCCAGGGCCCGCGGCCGACCCGCTCGGCGAGCGCGAAGCGCATTCGCATGCCGGCGGCGCCGGCGATCCGCCGCATCTCGCCGCGGAACAGGGCGGAGCGGTCGGCGGCGCGACGGCCGCGGTTGCACTCGACCAGCTCGACCGAGCCGTCGGCGGCGGCACGGGCGCCGCCGCCGGCCGCGCCGGAGTCCGGGCTCCAGGCGAGGCCCGAGGCGACCGTCGCCACGAGCGCGGCGAGTCCGATCGGCAGGCGACTGCTCATGCCCCTGGCAACAGCCGCGCCGGAGCCGAGTTGCGGTGAGAGGCTCCGGTCAGGAGCCGGCGCGGCCGCGCGCCTGACGGCGGCGGAAGCGCTCGACCCGGCCGCCGGTGTCGATCAGCTTCTGCTTGCCCGTGTAGAACGGGTGGCAGTTCGAGCAGACCTCGACGTTGAGGTCGGACTTGGTCGAGCGGGTCGTGAACTCGTTGCCGCAGGTGCAGCGGACGTGGGCCTCGACGTAGGTGGGGTGGATATCGGTCTTCATCGGCGACGAACCAGTCTAGCGCTCCGGCGCGCGACCGCCGCGCCGGTCGGCGAGCCGGTCGCGCATCCGCGCCCACCAGTTGCGCGGCCGGGCGAAGCGAGCCGGCTCCGGCTGCTTGGCGCGGACCATCGCGACCCATTCGTCGAGCGGCAGCTCGCCGTCGATCAGATGGGCGAGCGCCTCGGTGACCGGGGCCTGCAGCCCGGCCCGCTCGACCGCCCGGGCGAGCAGCCGGACGGTCTCGAGCGCCTCGACCGCCTGGCCGAGCCGCTCGGGGATCTCGGCCGCCGGCACCCCGTCGGCGAGCAGCTCGCCGGCGCTGCGGTTGCGCGAGGTCGGTGCGAGCGCGGTCGCGACGAGGTCGCCGGTGCCGCTGCGCCCGACGAAGGTGCGCGGCGAGGCGCCGAGCCGCTCGGCGAGCGCGAGCACCTCGAGGAAGATGTCGGCGGCGGCCATCCCCGCCGCGTTGAGGCCCTGGCGCTGGGTCGCCCCGACGGCGACCGCGGCCGCGTTCTTGGCGACCCCGGCGAGCTCGACGCCGACCGGGTCGTCGGAGGCCTCGCAGACGACGCCGGCGCGCTGGAAGAGCTCCGAGACGCGGATCGCCAGCGCCTCCGACCGCGAGGCGCAGACCAGCCCGCCGCCGGTCTCGATCATCTCCCGGGCGTGCGCCGGGCCGCCGACGCAGGCGGTCCGCTCGCCCCCGAAGGCGCGCTCGAGCGCGGCGGTCGGCAGCGCGCCGTCGGGCGGGACGAGGCCCTTGGCGAGCGAGACCATGCCCGCGTTGCGCGAGACCCCGAGCGTGTCGATCGCGGCGAGCGCCTCCCCCAGCCCCTTCGACGGCACGGCCAGGAAGACGAGGTCGGGCCGGCGGAACTGGTCCTCGTGGGCGCCGAACGCCCGCACCTTGAGCGTCTGCGGCAGCTCGACCCCGGGCAGGTAGCGGGGATTCTCGCGCCGCTCGGTCAGCTCGCGCGCCTGCTCGGCGGTGCGGCAGAGCAGCGTCGTGCGCACCCCCGCGCGCTCGAGCAGCAGCGCGACGGCGGTGCCGAACGACCCCCCGCCGACCACCGTCGCGCGGCGGGGGGCGCTGCTCAGCTGATGAATCCGTGGCGCGGCGATGGCCGGACGCTACCGGCCGTCAGGTGTTTTGGTAGAGCGGGCCGTCGCCGCCCTCGGGCGTGGTGAGACGCCCGCCCTTGGCGGTGATGGCGCCGCACTGGACGCAGTTGGTGTAGTTGACGATCACGTCGACGTTGCCGGTCTCGGGCGCGTCGTCGGGGATCTCGTACACCCCGGCGGGGCACATCCACTTCCAGGTCTCGGCGACCTCGCGCGGCACGTTCTGCTGGACGCGGATGTGGTTGGGCGCGTCGTCGCGGGTGGCGTTGCCGGTGATGAAGACGCTCGAGAGCTTGTCGAAGATGTACTTGCCGTCGGGCTTGGGGTACTTCTTCGACGTCTTGCCGATGAACATCGGCCGCTCGTCCTGGCGGTGCCAGGGCAGCCGCACGGGCAGCTTGCCCTTGGTCGCGATGAAGAAGTTGACCAGCGGCCCGCCGACGAAGAACCCCTTCGAGAACGGCTGGCGGGTGTTGCGGACCTCCCACAGCTCCTTGCCGGTGACCGACTGCTCGATCGCCTGCTCGTAGCTGGAGAAGTCGGTGCTGCCGTTCTTGAGCGACTCGTAGATCGACTCGGCGGCGAGGATGCCGGAGTTGATCGAGTGGTGGACGCCCTTGAGGGCGACGGTGTCGACCATGCCGCCGGCGTCGCCGACGAGCACCGCGCCGGGCATCGAGAGCTTGGGCATCGACCAGTAGCCGCCGCCGGGGAGCGCCTTGGCGCCCCAGCCGACGCGCTCGCCGCCCTCGAGGATCTTCCTGACCAGCGGATGGGTCTTGAAGGTCTGGAGCAGGTCGTGCGCGGAGGTGGTGGCGTCG
This sequence comes from Solirubrobacterales bacterium, assembly GCA_012718975.1. Taxonomy (GTDB): domain Bacteria; phylum Actinomycetota; class Thermoleophilia; order Solirubrobacterales; family Thermoleophilaceae; genus JAAYBF01. The sequence goes on from JAAYBF010000202.1 coordinate 5,259, forward strand.
GCGTACTCGAGGTCGATGACGAAGCCGATCGAGACGAGGTCGTCGCCGGTCTTCTCGTCCTTCATCGGGTAGATCCAGGTGCCGCCGACCTGGCCGTACTTCTTGGAGGTGCTGACCGGCCAGGGGCCGATCGTGTGGATCAGGCGGTCGAGCGGCTTGGCGACCTTCCAGACCTCCTTGACCCCGAGCTCCCAGGTCTGGGGCTCGCGCCCCTCGCCGAGGTCGAACTCGCGGATCGCGGGGCCGGTGAGGTGGCCCCAGCAGCCCTCGGCGAGCACGGTGGCCTTGGCCTTGATGTCGGTGCCGGGCTCGAAGTTGCCGAGCGGCTCGCCGTCCTTGCCACGGCCCTTGTCGCCGGAGCGCACGCCGACTACCTTGCCGTCCTCGACGATCAGCTTGGTGGCCGCCGTCTCGGTGAGCAGGTAGGCCCCGTTCTCCTCGGCGATCCGCTGCTGGTAGCGGGCGAGCGCGGCGACGGAGATGACCTCGTTGCCGTGGTTCTTGAACGGCGGCGGGGTCGGGATGCGCAGGGACTTCTTGGCGGTCGGCGTCATGTAGACCGCCTCCTTGTCGACCTCGCCGAAGGCGAAGCCCTCCTTGCGCCAGTCCTCGCGCGAGAGGTCCGGGAAGAGCCGCTGCAGCGGCTCGGGCCGGACCACGGCGCCGGACAGGTTGTGTCCGCCGCACGTCTTGGCCTTCTCGATGACCGCGACCGGCACCTCGCCGAGGCTCTCCATCGTCTCGGGATCGTCGGCCAGCAGCTGCAGCAGCCGGTTGGCGCAGGCGAGGCCGGCGGTCCCGCCGCCGACGATCGCCACGCCGATCTCGATGATCTCGTCCTCGGGGTCGAGCCCGCGCTTGATGAACTCGTCGGGCGAGTCGACGGGAGGCGGGTAGGCCGCCGGAGCGACCTTCCCGTTGCCGTTCGCGGAAGCCATTCGGATCAGCCGCCCTTCTTCGCCTTCACTGCCTCGGTCAGCTTGGGCATGATCGCGTTGAGGTCGCCGACGATCCCGAGGTCGCAGAACTCGAAGATCGGGGCGTTCGCGTCCTTGTTGATCGCCACGATGTTCTCCGAGGCCTGCATGCCGACCTTGTGCTGGATCGCGCCGGAGATGCCCGCCGCCAGGTACAGCTTCGGCGCGACGGTCTTGCCCGTCTGGCCGATCTGCGCGGCGTAGGGGTACCAGCCGGCGTCGACGACCGCGCGGGTAGCGGCGACGGCGCCGCCGAGCGCGCCCGCGAGGCTCTCGCAGAGCTCGAAGCCCTCGGCCTTGCCGAGGCCGCGGCCGCCGGCGACGAGGATCTCGGCGTCCTCGATGTTGACGTCGGCGCCGCGCTGCTCGCCGCGCTGGACCATCACGGCCCGGTTCGAGTGCTCCTCGAAGGAGACCTCGACGTCGACGACCTGGGCCGCGCCGCCGCCGCTCTCGACGACGTCGAAGGCGTTGAGGCGGCCGATGATGATGCCCGGCTCACCGACGTAGTCGACGTCGACGATCGCGGAGTCCTGGAGGATCGGCCGCTCGGCGACGAGCTTGCCGCCCTGCGCCTTGACGGCGGTGACCTCCATCGTGACGCCGGCGCCGAGGCGCGCGGTCAGCCCGGCGCCGATCTCGAAGCCGAGCAGGCCGCCGCCGAACAGAGCGTAGGAGTAGCCGTCGTCGCCGATGATCTTCGCCATCGCATCGACGACCGGGGCGCCGAGGCCCTCCGGGCCCTTGACCCGGTAGACCTTGGTCGCGCCGTAGTTGCCCAGCGACGCGCAGAGCTCGTCGGTGAGGTCGTCGCCGCCGACCACCACCGCGGCCGCCTCGCCGCCGATCTCCTTGGCGAGCTTCGCGCCCTCGGAGACGGCGCCGAGCGAGTTCTTGTTGAAGGCGCCCTCGTAATGGAGCGCGTAGGTCAGGATCCCGCTCATGCCAGCAGCTTCCTCTCCTCGAGCCAGTTGACGATCTTCTCGACCGTCTCGTTGGTGTCCTCGTCCTCGATGATCTCGCCGGCGTCCTTGGCGGGGGGCGGGTTGATCGCGAGGACCGCGGTGCGCGAGCCGCTCTCACCGACCTTGCCGGCGTCGATGCCGACGTCGCCGGCGGCCTTGGTGTCGAGCGGCTTCTTCTTGGCGCCCATGATCGCCTTCAGCGACGGGTAGCGCGGCTCGTTGATCGCGTCGCCGACCGAGATCACGGCGGGCAGCGACACCTCGACGGTGTCGTAGCCGTACTCGGCCTGGCGCTCGCAGCGGAGCTTGTCGCCCTCGACGTCCATCTTGATCACCTGCGTCAGCGACGGCATCTTCAGGTGGTCGGCGACGACGGCGCCGATCGTGTAGCACTCGCCGTCGTCGGACTGCTGGCCGAGTAGGACGAGGTCCGGGCCCTCCTGCTCGAGCACCTTCGCCAGCGCGTAGCCGGTGGCGGCGACGTCGGACCCGGCGAGGGCGTCGTCGGTGAGGTGGATCGAGCGGTCGGCGCCGAGCGATACGGCCTTGTGGAGCGCGCGGAAGGCGCTCTCGGGGCCCATCGTCACCGCGACGATCTCATCGACGGAGACCGCGCCACCCTCCTTGAGCTGCATCGCAGCCTCGATGGCGTGGGTGTCGAACGGGTTCAGGTTCTTCTCGCCGCTGCGATCGAGGCGCTTGGTGCCCGGGTCGATGCGCTTCTCGACGGCGGCGTCGGGGACCTCTTTGACGAGGACGCAGATCTTCAAGGGTTCTCCTTTGTCGCTCCTGTGGAGCGGACCCTCCCGCGGGCCCGCGTCCTAGGGCGTCTCTCCCGCCTCGGGGAGAAACCGGCAGGATTCTATCCAGAACGTTGACTGACGAGTCAGTCTACGGATTTCTGGATGAAGTCGATGATCTCCTGGACAGGGGCGCCGGGGGTGAAGACCTCCGACACGCCGAGCCGCTTGAGCTCGGGGACGTCGTCGGCCGGGATCGTGCCGCCGACGACCAGCACCACGTCGTCGACGCCCTGCCCGGAGAGCAGCTCGGCGATCTTCGGCACGAGCGTCATGTGCGCGCCCGAGAGGATCGACAGCCCGACCGCGTCGGCGTCCTCCTGGATCACCGTCTCGACGATCTGCTCCGGCGTCTGGTGGAGACCGGTGTAGATGACCTCCATGCCCGCGTCGCGCAGCGCACGGGCGATGATCTTGGCGCCGCGGTCGTGGCCGTCGAGGCCTGGCTTGGCCACGACCACGCGGATCTTGCGGCCGGTGGCGGGGCGGTCCTGGGCTGTCTCGACGTCGGCGACCATAGCGGGCGGGAGTGTACCCGCCCGCGCGCTCAGGCCCCGGCCACCTCGAGTACGACCGCGTCGCCCTGGCCGCCGCCGGAGCAGATCGCGGCCACGCCGATTCCGCCGCCGCGACGGCGCAGCTCGTGCACCAGCGCGCCGAGGATCCGCGCGCCCGAGGCGCCGATCGGATGGCCGAGCGCGATCGCGCCACCGTTGACGTTGACCTTCGACTCGTCGACGTCGAGCATCCGCAGCGAGTTGATCGCGACCGACGCGAACGCCTCGTTGATCTCGAACAGGTCGACGTCGTCGACCGACAGGCCGGCGCGGTCGAGTGCCTTGCGCGTCGCGTTGGCCGGCGTGCGGGCCAGGTACGGGAAGTCGTCGGCGACCGCGGCCTGGCCGACGATCGTCGCCAGCGGGGCGCGGTCGTTGGCGCGCGCCCACTCGTCGCTGGCGAGCACCAGCGCCGCGCCGCCGTCGTTGACGCCGGGCGAGTTGCCGGCGGTGTGCGACCCCTCGGGGCCGACCAGGCCCGGCAGCTTCGCGAGCGCCTCGAGCGAGGAGCCGCGGCGCGGAGCCTCGTCGACCTCGACGACGGTGTCGCCCTTGCGCGAGCTGATCGTGATCGGCGCGATCTCCTCGGCGAGGCGGCCGGCGTCGGTCGCCTCGACCGCGAGGTCGTGGCTGCGCAGCGCGAAGCGGTCGAGGTCGGGCCGCGAGATCTCCAGCTCCTCGCCGACCTCGGTCGCCTCGACGAACATCTGCTTGCCCGAGAAGGGGTTGGTGAGGCCGTCGTGGACCATCGCGTCGAGTGCCTTGGCGTCGCCCATGCGGTAGCCGAAGCGGGCCTTGGGCATCAGGTAGGGCGCGCCGGACATCGACTCCATCCCGGCCGCCACGGCGACGTCGAGATCGCCGGCGCGGACCTGCTGGTCGATGATCCCGGCGGCGCGGATGCCCGAGGCGCAGACCTTGTTGACCGTCTCGGAGCTGACCTCCTTCGGGATGCCGCCCTTGATCTGGGCCTGGCGCGAGGGGATCTGCCCCTGCCCCGCCTGCAGCACCTGGCCGACGATCACGTGCTCGACCTGGTCGCCGCCGACCTCCGCGCGCTCGAGCGCGCTGGCGATCGCGTGGCCGCCGAGGTCGGTCGCGTCCAGCGACGCGAGCGCGCCGCCCATCTTCCCGAACGGCGTGCGGGCGGTGCTGAGGATCACGGTCTTCGGCATGGCGCGGCAGTCTCCCTTTCGTTGCCCCTTGGCGCCCGCCCACGATACCGGAGCGCGCCCCGCGCCCGGCCCGCCGCGCCGGGCGGCGACGGCGCTTCTAGACTGCCCGGCCATGCGTGAGATCGCCGTGACCTCCAACCCCGGGCCGCCGGAGGACACCGCGGCCGACACCCGCGTGCTGGGCCTCTTCGACGGCGAGCACCTGCCCGAGCCGGAGCTGCAGGCGCTCGTCGAGCGCGGCGAGGCCAAGCCGGGGCTGCGCAAGGTCGCCGTCGCGCACGAGGCCGCTCCCGGCGGCGGGACGCGGCGCGTGCTGATCGCCGGGCTCGGCAAGCGCGAGGACTTCGACGGCGAGGCCGCGCGCGTCGCCGCCGCCGTGGCCGCCGCGCGAGCGCGCGAGCTCGGCGCACGCTCGCTCTCCTGGGCGCTGCCCGACGACGGAGTCGAGGCGGCGCTCGTCGAGGGCACGCTGCTGCGCCTCTACAGCTTCGACCGCTACAAGCCCAAGCGCGACGAGGAGGAGGGCGGCGTCGAGTCGCTCGAGATCGCCGGCGCCGGGGTCTCCGAGGAGGCGACCCGGCGCGGCCAGATCGCCGCCGACTCGGTCAACCGCGCGCGCGAGCTGCAGAACCTGCCCTCCAACGTGGCCGACCCGATCTTCCTCGCCGGGCGCGCACAGGAGATCGCCGACGCCCACGAGAGCGTCGAGATCGAGCTGTTCGACCGCGATGAGATCGTCCGGCGCGGCATGGGCGCGTTCGCCGCCGTCGCGCGCGGCACCGACGCCGAGCCGCGGCTGATCGTGCTGCGCTACCGCGGCGGCGAGCAGGGCCCGCACCTCGGCTACGTCGGCAAGGCCGTCACCTTCGACACCGGCGGCATCTCGCTCAAGCCCGGGGCGAAGATGGCGGAGATGAAGTTCGACATGTCCGGCGGCGCGGCCGTGCTCGAGTCGATCGACGCGATCGCCAAGCTGGCGCTGCCGGTGACGATCACCGCCGTCGTGCCGGCGACCGAGAACATGCCCAGCGGCAGCGCCGTCAAGCCCGGCGACATCGTCACCGCGCTCAACGGCAAGACGATCGAGATCAACAACACCGACGCCGAGGGCCGGCTGATCCTCGCCGACGCGCTCACCTACGCGGTCGAGCAGGGCGCCGAGCGGATCGTCGACCTCGCGACGCTGACCGGGGCGATCATCGTCGCGCTCGGCTCGACCCACGCCGGCCTGTTCGCCAACGACGACGACTGGTTCGCCGAGGTCGACGCCGCCTGCACCGAGACCGGCGAGCTGGGCTGGCGGCTGCCGCTGCACCCCGAGACCGCGAAGCTCGTCGAGGGCACCTACGCCGAGCTGGACAACGCGCCCGCCGGCCGCAAGGCGTCGTCGATCACCGCCGCGCACTTCCTGTCGAACTTCGTCGGCGAGGTGCCCTGGGTCCACATGGACATCGCCGGCACCGCCTGGGAGCTCGGCCGGCCCTACGTCGGCAAGGGCGCCTCGGGCTTCGGCGTGCGGGCGCTGGTCGAGCTGGCGCGGCGCGCGGCCGGCGCCTAGGTGCGGACGCTCGCCTGCCTGGTCGCCGTGACCCTCGCGGCGACCCTGGCCGCCTGCGGCGCGCCGGCGGAGCTGCCGCGCGAGGACGGCGTCGCGCTCGCCCTGGCCCGCGACCGGATCGCCGCCGCCGCGCGCACCGAGGAGCGGATGGCCGCCGACCCCGACGTCGCGGCGCGCCTGCTGCGGCGCGTGCGCGCGGTGGTCGCCACCGGCGCGCTCGAGCCGCGCCAGCTCGACGAGTTCGGCCTCGCGGCGCTCGGCCGGCTGCGGCTGGCGGTGCCGAGCCTGGTGATCGTCGACGAGCGCGGCGTCCAGCGCGCGCTCGACCGCCCCGCGCTCACCGCCTTCCTCGCGGAGGCCGAGACCGACCCCGCGGCGGCGCTGCGGCCCGCGGTGGCGGCCGAGGTCGACAGCGTGCTCGACGTGCTCGCCGCGGCCGAGCCCGGCCCCGACAGCGAGATCCCGGTCGTCGGGATGGACGTCGACCTCTACCTCGCCGACCTCGTCGCACGCGTCCACCCCGCCTGGCCGGCGCTCGCGGCCCGGCTGGCCGCGGCCCGCAGCGACCTCTGAGCGATCGCGCGAAGATCGTGCCAGCCAGGGCGAGCACGATCCTTCGCGCTGCCGGCCGGGGCCGCCATCTAGCATCCGGGGCCATGCGCTCCCCCGGACACGTCGCCGTCGGCTCCTGGAGCGGCGGGCGGTTCATGCACTTCGGCGAGCCGGTCGACGAGCAGCGGCTCGAGCGGCTGCTGCGCCCCGGCGGCGGCGTCGACACCGTCCTCACCGCCGACGTCTACGGACAGGGCGCCGCCGACGAGCTGGTCGGCCGGGCGCTGGCGGGAGTGCCGCGCGACGATTACTGCCTGGTCGGCGCCGTCGGCCACGACTTCTACGCCGGGGAGCGCCAGGGCGCCAAGGGCTTCCCCCGCTTCACCGATCCGGCCCTGCGCGGGCCCGACGGCTATGCCGGCTACCTGCGCGAGGCGACCGAGCGCAGCCTCGCCCGCTGCGGCGTCGACCGCTTCGACGTCCTGCTGCTGCACAACCCCGACCGGACCGGCTACACCAGCCCGGCGGTCTGGGACGCGCTCGCCGGGCTGCGTGACGAGGGGCTCGCGGGCGCGATCGGCGTCGCCCCCGGCCCCGCGAACGGCTTCGTGCTCGACCTGATCGACTGCCTCGAGCGCTTCGGCGACCGGATCGACTGGGCGATGACGATCCTCGGCCCGCTCGAGCCGTGGCCGGGCGAGCTGGCGCTGCCGGCCGCGGTGCAGGCCGGGGTGAACGTGATCACGCGCGTGGTCGACTACGGCGGCCTGCTCTGGGGCGGGCTGAGCGACGCCGCCGCGCTCGGCCGCCGCGACCACCGCTCGTTCCGCCCGGACGGCTGGGTCGAGGAGGGCCGGCGGCGGATCGCCGCCCTCGAGCCGATCGCCGCGCGCCACGGGCTCACGCCGCTGCAGCTCGCCTGCCAGTGGAACCTCGCCCACGACGCCGTCGCCTGCGTCGTGCCGACGCTGATCCAGGAGCGCGACCCAGCGGCGCCCAGCGTCGAGGCTCAGCGCGCCGAGCTGGCGGCGACGCCGGCCGAGATCGTCCTCTCGACCGCCGAGGTCAACGAGATCCGCACGATCGGCGACAACCGCGGCTGCATGGACCTCAAGGGCGGCGCGCCCGACCACTCGGGCGAGCCGCTGCCGGACCGCTGGCCGATCGGGGCCGAGCTGGAGGCGGCCGCGGCCGCCTGGGGCATCGAGCCCGAGCGCGACCTCAGGCGTCTACCAGCTCACGCAACCGGCGCTTGAGCACCTTGCCGGTCGCGTTGCGCGGCAGCTCGTCGAGGAAGCGGATCTCGCGCGGCACCTTGTAGCGGGCCAGGTTGTCCTTCACGTAGCCCTTGAGCGCATGCTCGTCGGCGGTGGCGCCGTCCTCGAGCACCGCGAAGGCGATCAGCCGCTGGCCGAACTCCTCGTCGGGCACGCCGACGGCGGCCGCCTCGGAGACCTCGCCGTGGCGGGCGAGCAGGTCCTCGACCTCCTTCGGGAAGACGTTCTCCCCGCCGGAGACGATCATCTCGTCGTCGCGGCCCTCGACGAACAGCCGGCCGGCCGCGTCGAAGCGGCCGACGTCGCCGGTGGCCATCAGGCCGTCGATCTCGTCCTTGCTGCCACCGCCGGTGTAGCCCTCGAAGAGGAACTCGTTGCCGACGAAGATCCGGCCGGTGCCGCCCTGCGGGACGGGTTGGCCGTCCTCGTCGTAGAGGCGGACCACGGTCCCGCGCGGCGGCGTCCCGGCGGTGCCGGGCGCGGCGCGCATCTCGGCCGGCGTGGCGATCGTCGCCCAGGCCACCTCGGTCGAGCCGTAGAGGTTGTAGAGGTTGTCGCCGTAGGCGTCCATCCACTCGGTGGCCAGGTCGCCCGGCAGGGCGGAGCCGCTGGCGGCGACGACACGCAGCGAGGAGAGGTCGTAGCGGGCGCGGACATCCTCGGGCAGCGCGAGGATCCGCTGCATCATCACCGGCACCACGACCAGCGCGTCGGCGCGGTGGCTGGAGACCGCGGCGAGCGTCTGCTCGGGGTCGAAGCGCCGCTGCAGGACGAGCGTGGTGTTGAGCATCAGCCCGAGGGTGAAATGCGCGAAGCCCCAGGAGTGGAACAGCGGCGCGGCGACGCAGCTGAGCTCGCCGCGGCGCAGCGGGATCTTCGACAGCAGCGAGATCGCCGGGTCGAGCGACTGCGGCGAGGACCGGTTGGCGCCCTTGGGCGTCCCGGTCGTGCCCGAGGTGAGGATGATCGTCCGGCCGACGCGTCCCGGCGGCTGCGGCTGGCGCCCGGCGCCGGCGGCGGCGAGGTCGTCGAGGGTCTGGGCGTCGCCCGCCGGCTCGCTGTCGCTGTGCCAGGCGACGGCGCAGACGCGGCCGGCGCCGGCCTCGTCGAGCATCGCGGCGAACTCGGCGTCGTAGATCAGCGCGGCCGGCTGCTCGCGCGCGACGACCTCGGTGAGCTGCGGGCCGGCGAAGGCGGTGTTGAGGTAGAGGCAGTCGGCGCCGAGCTTGGCGGCGGCGACGGTCGCCTCGACGAAGCCGCGGTGGTTGCGGCACATGATCCCGACGCCGTCGCCGGAGCGGACGCCCTGGGCGGCGAGCGCGCTTGCGATCGCGTCGGTGCGGGCGTCGATCTCGCCGAAGCTGACGCTGCCGAGCTCGTCGATGATCGCGGTCTGATCGGGGCAGAGCAGGCCGGAGGTGATGTATCCCGACGCCGGGCCCCGCCCCCAGTCGCGCAGCGCCCGGACGACGCCCGCGAGCCGGTCGGGCCGGACCGGGCGCACGATCCCCGCCTCGGCGAGGATCCGCAGACCCCCGAGCTTGTGCCCGATGCCTTCTGCCACGGCCTTACCGCGGCCGCCCGGTGGCGTCCCTGATCCCATGCCCGGGCGGCAGTCTGCCACGCCGGGCGCTCACGTGCCACCTCCCTGCGCCAGCGTGCGCCGGCCCGCGCCGGCGCCGGCGTCAGCGCTTCCTGCCCGTGGGCTTCTCCGCGGCGGGGCGCGGCGGATTGGCCTTGCGCTCGGCCGGGGTCATCTTGCGGATCACGAGCGACCCGTCGTCGACCTGCTGCTGGACGAGCTTGAGCTTCTCCTGGCGCCGTTTCTCCTGCTGCTCGCGGACGGTCTTCGCCATGTCGGCGTCCTCGCTTTCGTAGCCACCGTCACATACGAGGTTAGCCGCTCAGGACCCGTCCGCCTCGGGATTTCGGTAGGCGTCCTTCTCCCACGGCGGGGAGATGCCCGGGTCGAGCCGGCGGTAGCCGCGCCGGTCGAGCGTCTCGAGCGGGATCAGGCGGATCGCGTCGGGGGTCGTGGTCCGCTCGCGCAGGTCGACGCCTGGCAGCTCGGGCACCTGCTCGCGCGCCGGAGCGGGGCGCCAGCGGCGGCCGGGGGCGGGCGCGCGCTCGCCGGCCGGCACGTGGTTGGCGTGGCTGCCGCGCGAGACCCGCACCCAGCCGGTCGCCGGCCCCCACTCCCCCGCGCACGCCGCCCGCTTGCACCACTGCCAGTGGCCGTGGGAGGTGACGCGGATCGCCGCGCTGCCGTCCGGCTCGACGCGGACGACAGCCGCCTCCCAGTCGTCGCGGTGGAAGCCCGGGTACTCGCGCGAGCCGGTCACCACCTCACCGATCCGGCTGACGCCCGGCACCCGCCAGAGCCGGTCGGAGCCCGCCCAGGAGGTGTTCGAGTCCGGGTAGTAGAGCCAGTACTGCAGGTAGCGGCGCCCACCCCGCCGCACGACACGGGTGAACGCCGTGGCGCGGGCGCCGGTGGCGCTGCGGTGGGTGTCGAGGTCGGGGTCGTCGGGGGCCTCGGCGCAGGCGGCCTCCCGGCAGCGGCGCCAGTCGACCGGGAGCTGGCGCTCTCCCGGCTCGAAGACGAGGCCCGGCGCGTGGCGGCGCAGCAGCTCGGCGTCGCGCTCGCCGTAGGCGCGGCGCAGCGCGCGCTCTTCGCCGCCGCAGTCGCGCTTGACCGCGCAGACGATCCGCTGCGCCAGGGCGCCCCCGAGGGTCCGGCCGTCGACCGGGCCGACGACCGCCACCGCCGCCGCAGCCGCGACCGCCACGAGCGCGACCAACGCCACCCACTCGACCGCCGCCTGTCCGCGCTCGCACCGCATCCGGGAGATCGTGGCCGGGCGACTGCCGCGCGTGTGCGTCGAGCGTTACGGGACTGCATCGGGATCGTTGCGCCGTCGAGCGTCCTCAGCGAGCCGGCGGCGGGCCGAGCGCGGCGAGCAGCTCGAGCCCCGCGGCGACGGCCGCGAGACGCCGGCGCAGGCGCTCGGGGTCGCCCTCGCGCCAGTGGTCGTTGCAGTCGTCCGCCAGCGCCTCGGCGGCGGCGCAGAGCGCGTCGTAGGCGGTGCTCCAGAGCAGCGGCCGCGGCGCGGTCACGCGCGGCGAGGCGGTCCCGGCTGCTGCCAGCTGAGCGAGCAGCGCCTCGATCGCCGGTCGGTCGTCCGCCGCGTCGGCGCGTGCGTTCAGGCTGGCCCGGATCGCCTCGACTTGGGCGGCCGGGATCTCGATTGTGGTGGCGGACATGGCGCCCTCCCTTCGTCCGATCGTGGTGTCGCAGACGAACATACGTTCGAGAGTGGACGGCGCGGGGCGCGGCGGGCCGCGCCGCCGCGAACCGTCACCGAACCGTTGCTCTCGTGACGAAGAGACAGCATATCGTCCGTGGGCCGGCTGGCCCGGCCGGACGGCTCAGCCGGTGGAGCGCTCGAGCAGGCGGGTCGCGGCCGTCGACGGGTCGATGCGGCGGGCGACGACCTCGTCGAGCAGCGCGCGGACGTCGGCGTCGTCGCGGATCGACTCCTCGAGCTGGCGCCGGAGACGGCCCGCCGCCAACGCGACGACCTCGTTCATCAGGTTGCGCCGGCGCCGCTGCGCGAGCGTTCCCTCGCTCTCGATATGAGCGCGGTGGGAGTCGATCGCCTCCGCGAGCTCCTCCACGCCCTCCCCGCGCGACGCCTCCGTCTTGACGATCGGGACCCGCCAGCTCTCCGCCGGGCCGAGCGAGAGGACGCTGCGGATCTCGCGGATCATCGTGTCGGTCAGCGGGTGATCGGCCTTGTTGACGACGATCACGTCGGGGATCTCCATCACGCCGGCCTTCAGCGCCTGGATCGAGTCGCCCGACCCGGGCATCAGCGCGAGCACGACCGTGTCCGCGTGGTCGATGATGTCGACCTCCGCCTGGCCGACACCGACGGTCTCGAGCAGGACGACGTCCTTGCCCGAGGCGTCCATCAGCAGCGCCGCCTGCAGGCAGGCCTCCGACAGCCCGCCGAGCGCGCCGCGGTTGGCCATCGAGCGGATGAACACGCCGGGGTCGAGGAAGTGCTCGGTCAGGCGGATCCGGTCGCCCAGCAGCGCCCCCTCGGTGAACGGCGACGACGGGTCGATCGAGAGGACGGCGACCTCGCGCTCCCGGCGCCGGTAGCCGGAGGTCAGCGCGCCGATCAGCGTCGACTTGCCGACGCCGGGCGGGCCGGTGAACCCCACCACGGTCGCCTTGCCGGTACGCGGGTAGACCTCGCGCACCAGCGCCCACCCCTCGGGATCGTCGTTCTCGACAAGCGAGATCGCGCGCGCGAGGGCGCGCTTGTCGCCGGCCAGCAGGCGCTCGGTCAGCTCGGCGGCGGTGGAGGGACGGGCGGGCATCGGCGGCGCATCCTACGCGACCCGGCCGTACGCGCCCGGTCCGCTCTACTCGTAGGAGAGCGCCTCGAGCACGTCCAGCCGCGACGCCCGCCGGGCCGGCCCGATCGCCGCGACAACGCCCGCCAGCGCCGCCAGCGCGAGGATCACCAGCAGCGTCCCGACCGGATAGGCGAGCTCGAACCCCTCGTCGGCCAGCGGGCGCGAGATCAGCGCCGCGAACAGAACCCCGAGCGCCGTTCCGAGCAGCGCGCCGATCAGCGCCGTGATCACCGCCTCGTAGCGGATCATCCGCCGCACCTGGCGCCGCGTCATCCCGACCGCGCGCAGCATGCCGAGCTCACGCGTGCGCTCGTGGATGGACAGCGCGAGGGTGTTGACGATGCCGAAGATCGACACCACGACCGCGAGCGCCAGCAGCGCGTAGATGAGGTTCAGCAGCCCGTTGATCTGCTGCTCCTGCGAGCGCTTGAGCTCCTCCTGGTCGAGCGCCTCAGCCGACGGATAGCGGTCGTCGACGAGCCGCTTGACGCGCTGCTCGACCGCGGCCGCGTCCGCTCCGGGAGCGACGCCGACCAGGACGTAGGTGTCGCGCTCCTCGCCGAAGTCGCTCGCCATCGCCGCCTGGTCGATCACGAACGAGCCGAGGAAGTCGGTCTGGTCGTCGATCGTCCCGATCACCTCGAAGCGCGGCCGCTCGCCGGTCGGCGTGAGCAGCGCGACGGTGTCCCCGACCGCGATGCCGTTCGACTCGGCGTAGCCGTCGTCGACCAGCGCGGCGGACGGGGTCAGCTCACGCAGGGTCGCGTCGGAGCCCTCGACGAACTCGAAGTCGAAGACGCCGCCGATCGTCGTCGGGTCGACGCCCGCGACCCGCTGCTGCCCGGCCGCGTCGCCGACCTTGGCGAAGCTGAAGCGGATCGATCCGACGTCGCCGACGCCCTCGACGCCCGCCACGTCACGGGCGATCGTGCTCGGGATCGGCGAGAAGCCGTCGGTGCTCTGGACGGTGATGTCGTTCTGGAAGATCGTGTCGATCGCGCTGGCGATCGACTTGTTCAGCCCGGCCGCGAAGACGGTCACGAAGACGACCAGCGCGAGCCCGATCATCAGCGCCGCCGAGGTGACGGCGGTGCGGCCCGGCTTGCGCATCGCGTTCTCGCGCGCCAGCCGGCCGGTGAGGCCGCGCAGGCGCTCCAGCGGCCAGCCGGCCACCGCCGCCAGCGGCCGCACCAGCCGTGGGCTCAGCAGCGACGCCGCGAACAGGATCGCCGCCGAGCCGGCGCCCATCAGACCGGCCGCCTGACCCGCGCTGCCGCCGCCGAACAGGCCGGCGAGCAGCATCGCCAGACCGCCCAGGCCGAGCAGGGTCGCTACCGCCAGCAGCACCCGGCCCGAGCGTCGCCGCTCGGGCAGCGCCGCGGCGAGCAGCGCCGCCATCGGCGAGACGCGCGTCGCGCGCAGCGCCGGGGTGACGGCGGCCACGAGGGTGACGCCGATCCCGAGCGCGAGCGACACGATCAGCGTGCGGGTCTCGAAGACCAGCCCGGTGTTCGGCAGGTCGATCCCCGACGCCTCGAACAGCGCGTTGATCCCCGCCGCGAACCCGAAGCCGGCGAGCAGACCGAGCGCCGCGCCGAGCAGTCCGATCAGCAGCGCCTCCAGCAGCACCACGCGCAGGACCTGGCCGCGCGAGGCGCCGAGCGTGCGCAGCAGGCCGAACTCGCGCACCCGCTGGGCGACGGTGATCGAGAAGGTGTTGAAGATCTGGAACCCGCCGACGACCAGCGCGATCCCGGCGAAGACGAGCAGCGCGGTGCGCAGGAAGCCGAGGTCGCTGGCGATCTCGTCGGTCAGGCGCTCGGCGTTCTGCTGGCCGGTCTCGGCCTGGACGGTCGGCGGCAGCACCGCGGCGACGCGCCGCTCGAGCTCGTCGGGCGAGACGCCGTCGGCGGCGGCGATCGCGATCTGGTCGAGCTCGCCGGCCTTGCCGGCGATCCGCTGCGCCTCGGGCAGGGTCAGGGTGACCGTGCTCGAGCCGCCGGTGGAGGTGTCGCCGAGGCGGTTGAGGCCGACGACGCGGAACAGCTTCAGGGGCCCCTCGCCGACGACGCCGACGCGGTCGCCGATCGCGATCCCCGCCTGCTCGGCGTTGGACTCGTCGAGCGCCGCCTCCGACGCCGTGCGCGGCGCGCGGCCCTCGACGTAGGTCAGCGCCTCGAACGGCGCCGACGCCGCCGAGACGGCGAACTGCGGCGCGAACCCCTGGCCGAGCGGCTCGCCCTTGGCGTCGGTGATCCGCACCAGCGAGAAGATCCCGCCCTCGGCCTTCTCCACGCCGGGCACCCGCTCGACGCGGGCGAGCAGCGCCTCCGAGAAGGGCGGGGGCTCGCTGCCCTCCTGGCTGACGACCTCGCGCGGGGTGACGACCACGTCGGTGCCCTCGAGCGCCGTCGTGAAGATGTCGTCGAAGGAGCGGTTGATCGTGTCGGTGAGGATGTAGGTGCCGGCGACCAGCGCGACGCCGAGCAGCACCGCGAGGATCGTGCTGAGCGCGCGCAGCTTGCGCGCGGCGAGCCCCTTGAGCGCGACCGCCGTCATCGGCTCAGCCCACGGCCTTCATCAGCTCGAGCACGTCGCCCTCGTCGCCGGCGGCGCCGTCGTGGGCGACCCGGCCGTCGCGCAGGACGACGAGCCGGTCGGCGTAGGCCGCGGCGTGGGCCTCGTGGGTGACCATGACGACGGTCTGGCCGAACTCGTCGACCGAGCGGCGCAGCAGCTCCAGCACCTCCTCGGAGGAGCGCGAGTCGAGGTTGCCGGTCGGCTCGTCGGCGAAGACCACCGCCGGGCGCGCGACGAGCGCGCGGGCGACCGCGACGCGCTGCTGCTGGCCGCCCGACAGCTCGGCCGGGCGGTGGTCGCGGCGATCGCCGAGACCGACGATCGAGATCAGCTGCTCGAGCCACTCGCGGTCGGGCTTGCGGCCGGCGATCGACAGCGGCAGGACGATGTTCTCCTCGGCTGTGAGGACCGGCAGCAGGTTGAAGAACTGGAAGACGAAGCCGAGCTTGTCGCGGCGAAGCTGGGTCAGCTTGCCGTCGTCGAGGCCGGCCAGCTCGACGCCGTCGAGGCGGACCGAGCCGCCGGTCGGGCGGTCGAGGCCGGCGAGCAGGTGCATCAGCGTCGACTTGCCCGAGCCCGACGGGCCCATGATCGCCGCGAATCCACCGCGCTCGAAGGCGGTGGTGACGCCGTCGAGGGCGTCCACGGCGGCCTCGCCCTCGCCGTAGCGGCGGCGCAGGTCGGTGGCGGCGACGATCGCCCCGGCGGTGTCGCCGCCTGCGGTCGCGGCGGTGGGCTGCTCGCTCATGGAGCGCACTGTCGCACGCCCGCCGGCTCCACGTTGTCCCGCCAGCCTGCTTTCGATGGTGGGGATAGCCGCACCTATGATCCTCCCCGATGGAGTCCCAGGCGATCGAAGCCCCGCCGGAGCGGGCCGAGGAGGTCCGCCGCCCGCCGGCGCCGCTGCACGGCGGTCCGCTGACGCTGCTGCGCTTCATGCGCCGCCACGGCATGCTCGAGCCGAAGTACGCGCGCCTGCTCGCCGGACTGGTCCGCCGCCGCTGGCTGACCAGCTACGGCCGCCGCCTGCGCAGCGACGGCATCGCCTTCGTCGCCTCCGACGTCACGATCGAGATCGGCCGCGCCGGCCGCGTCGAGCTCGGCCGCTGGTCCTGGCTCGGCCACGGAACCAAGGTCCGCTGCCACGAGGGCGTCGTCTCGATCGGCGCCAAGACGGTGCTGGGCCAGGAGTGCACGATCTCCGCCTACCAGCACGTCTCGATCGGACGCGAGTGCGTGATCGCCGACCGCGTGATGCTGATCGACTTCGACCACGGGATGGTCGAGGTCGAGCGACCGATCCGCCTCCAGGGCATCTACAAGCGCGACGTGCGCGTCGGCAACAACGTCTGGATCGGCTATGGCGCCTGCATCCTGCGCGGAGTCACCGTCGGCGACAACGCGGTGATCGGCACCAACGCCGTCGTCACGACCGACGTGCCGGACAACGCCGTGGTCGGCGGCGTGCCGGCGCGCGTGATCCGGATGCGCGAGGCGCCGAAGAGGATGCGCTGGGCGTGAACGGGGCGCGGCCGGCAGGCGTGATGGCGCGCGGCCCGTGGGAGCCGGAGCGGGTCGCGACCCGCTGGAGCGAGCGTGCCTTCGAACCGGCCGCGACCGTCTCCGCGGAGGCCGACGCGGCGCTCGCCGAGCTCGGCGAGCGGGGCTCGCCCACCCACGACGGGCTGAGCGCCCGGATCGCCGGCTACAGCCACTCCGCCGACGGACTGACGATCGACCTCGAGCCGGTCCGCTGGGCGCTGCGGCTGGTCGACGACGCCCACGACAGCATCGCCTCGCTGTGCGTCGTCCGCGACGCCGACGGCCGCTGGCTCGCCGGCCGCCGCGCCGCCTGGGTGGCGACCTGGCCCGGCCGCTGGGCGCTCGGCGCCGGCGGCGCGGTCGAGGTCGGCGAGAACCCGGCCGAGACGCTCGCGCGCGAGCTCGAGGAGGAGTGGTCGGTCGAGCCCGAGCGGCTCACCGGCGAGGCGCTGATCCGCCTGCCGACCGGCCTCGTGCTGTTCGTCGGGCTCGCCCACCTCGCCCCCGGCGCGCGGATCGCGATGGACCCCGAGCACGACCGTCACGCCTGGTGGCCGCCCGAGATCGCCGACTGGCCCGACGAGGCCGACACGCCGCTGCGCATGATGGCGACGATGCTGACCTCTGCCTGAGGCGCGCGCCGGAGCGGGCTCAGAGCACGCGCGAGCGGTCGCCGACCAGCTCGGCGTAGACCTCGTGGGTGCGGCGCGCGACGTCGGCCCAGTCGAAGGTCAGCACGTGCTCGGAGGCCTCGGCCACGAGGCGGTCGCGCAGCGCGGTGTCGGTGAGCAGCCGCTCGGCCATCTGCCCGAGCGAGTCGGGGTCGCGCGAGCGGAAGCGCAGGCCGACGTCGTCGTTGGGGACGACCTCGCGCAGACCGCCGGTGTCGGCGACCAGGCACGGGCAGCCCGAGGCCATCGCCTCGAGCGCGACGAGCCCGAACGGCTCGTAGATCGACGGCACCACCGTCAGGTCGGCGATCCGGTAGAGCGAGTGCAGCACGTCGTCGCCGATCCAGCCGAGGAAGGTGCCGTGCGCGTCGAGCCCGAGCCGGCTCGCCTGCTCGCGCAGCTCCTGCTCGGCGGTGCCGGAGCCGGCGACCAGGAAGCGGACGTTGCCGACCCGCTCGATCAGCCCCGGCAGCGCCTCGAGCGCGAGCTGGAAGCCCTTCTCGTAGACGAGCCGGCCGACGAGCAGCACGAGCCGCTCGTCGGGGGCGGCGAAGCGGGCGCGCAGCGCGTCGAGGTCGTCGACGGGGACGAGGTCGGCCGGGTCGATGCCGTTGGGGATCACGACGATCCGCTCCTCGCCCAGCTCGTAGATGTCGGCGACGTGGTCGCGCATGTAGGCCGAGCAGGCGATCACGCGATCGGCGCGGTTGGCGATCCACCTCTCGACGCCGTGGATGTGGCTCTGGGGGTGCTTGTCGACCCAGCCCTGGTGGCGGCCGTACTCGGTCGCGTGGACCGTCATCACCAGCGGGCAGCGGAAGCGGTTGGCGAGGTGGTCGCCGGCGACGGCGACGAGCCAGTCGTGGCCGTGGACCAGGTCGAAGTCGTAGCGGTCGCCGACCTCGACCCCGGCGGCGAGCATGTCGGCGTTCATGTGCTCGATCCAGGTGACGAACTCGCCGAGGTCGCGCGGGCGCTCGGGCTCGCGGACGCGGTGGACCATCACCCCGCAGAGGTCCTCCTCGGCCGGGCTGTCCTCGCGGCCGCGGGCGAGCACATGGACGTCGACGCCCTGGGCGACGAGCTGCTCGGCGAGCTTGCGGACGTGGCGGGCCAGGCCGCCCTCGATCAGCGGGGGGTACTCCCAGGAGAGGATGAGCACGCGCATGATCAGGGTGCGGCGAGCGCCGAGAGCACGAGATCGGGCGCCAGGTTACGAAGGGCCGGCTCCCGCAGCACCGCCGTGGAGTCTGCCAGAGCGCCGAGGGCGGCGTCGAGCTCGGCCGCGTGGCCGGCGCAGCGATCGCGCGGGTACTCGGCGGCGAGATCGCGGCTCTCCTGGAACGCCCAGTCGCTGGACTGCAGCGCCAGCAGCTCGCGCGCGGCGCGGACGAGCGCGGGATCGCCGGGGCCCGCCGTGGACGCCGCGGCGACGACGCGCAGCTCGGCGGTGCGGGCGGCGAACGTGAGGTCGGCGACCTTCGGCGCGTCCCACGTCGTCAGGTCCTTGCCGGTGCCCCAGCTGCCCGGGCCGAGCTCGCGCTCCACCGGCTCGGCGCGCGCGAGCGCCTCGACGGTCGTGCGCAGCGGCAGACCGGCGGCGGCCGCCTCCTCGACGACCGCCGCGAGCCAGTCGGTGCCCTCGTACCACCAGTGGCCGAGCAGCTCGGTGTCGAAGGCGCAGCAGAGCAGCCCGGGCCGGCCGCGCTCGGCCGCGTAGGCGTCGAGGCGAGCGCCGGCGCGGGCGACGAAGTCGCGCGCGTGCTCGCGCACCGCGGCCGCCGCCGCCTCCGGCCGGTAGGCGTCGCCGCCGTTGGCCCACGGGCGCATGTGGTGGACGGTGCCGCGGTGGTAGTCGCGGTAGCGCGGGTCGGCCGGGTAGCCGCTGCGCTCGTTCCAGACGAGCTCGACGGTCTGCCAGTCGATCGGCAGCGCGACCGGTCCGGCGGCGGTCGCGACCGGCTCGAGCTGGGCGGCGGAGCCGTGGCCCAGGGCGGCGGTCTGGTCGACGCAGAAGGCGGCGGTGCCGTGGCGGGCGAGCGCCCGCTCGAGGCCGGGGGCGTAGGCGCACTCCGGCAGCCAGAGCCCGCCGTCCCAGCCGGCGAAGCGGCGGCGGTGGCTCGCGATCCCGGAGGCGAGCTGGAGGTCGACGCCGGCGTCGGTGGCCAGCAGCGGCAGCACCGGATGGGTCGCGGCGGAGGTCCACAGCTCGACGGTGCCGGCGGCCGCCGCCGCGGCGAAGCGGCCGAGCAGGTCGCCGCCGCACGCCTCGACCCCGTCGGCGGCGCGCAGGTAGTCGCCGCGGGCGCGGCGGACCTCGGCGGCCAGCTCGCGCTCGCCGCCCCGCTCGAGGCCGTCGGCGTCCTCGTCGTGGAAGGCCGGTCGCGTCTCGCGCAGGTAGCCGGCGAGCCGCTCGCCGGCGGGGCCGGGGAGCGTCTCGAGCTGGTCGCAGAGCACCGGGGTCAGGCCGAGCGTGACGGCGGCGCCGGTCCGCTCGAGCGCGTCGAGCAGCGGCAGGTAGACGCAGCCGACCGCCTCCCACAGCCACTCCTCGCCGAACGGCCAGGTGCCGAACCCCTCGACGTAGGGCATGTGCGAGTGCAGGAAGAGGCAGACCGAGCCCCGGTCGCCGCTCATCGCAGGACGGCGACGAGGTCGAGCGCGCGCTCGAGCGGGCCGGCGCGCAGCGCGAAGTCGCTGGCCGCGATCGCCGGGGTGAACCAGCCGTAGAAGCGGTCGGTGAGCCCAAGCCGGGGGTGGACCGAGTCCCAGCCGGCCTTCAGCGCCCACTCGTGGACGCGCAGCTTGCGGGCGTGGAAGAGGCCGAGGATCTCGACGTCGTCGAAGACCGACTCGCAGAGCGCGCGGAACTGCTCGGGCCGGTACTCGCGCAGGTGCCACGGGTTGTCGGACTT
Organism: Solirubrobacterales bacterium; assembly: GCA_012718975.1. Classification (GTDB taxonomy): domain Bacteria; phylum Actinomycetota; class Thermoleophilia; order Solirubrobacterales; family Thermoleophilaceae; genus JAAYBF01. The sequence continues at coordinate 25,256 of JAAYBF010000202.1, forward strand.
CTCGGCGCCGGGCGGCGCGAGCGTCAGCACGTTGGGAGTCGAGACGTAGGCGACGCCGCCGGGGCGCAGCATCGACTTGAAGTGGGCGAGCACACCGGCGTCGTCCTCGACGTGCTCGATCGTCTGTAGGAAGACGACGGCGTCGCAGGGCTCGCTGTGGGAGTCGACGAGGTCGCGGACGAAGTCGACGCCGGGACGGCCGTAGCGGGCGCGGGCGTGCTCGAAGGCCTCGGGGTTGGCGTCGACGCCGGTCGCGTGACGCGCGGTGCGCGCCAGGACGTCGGTGCCGTAGCCCTCGCCGCAGGCCATGTCGACGACGTCGAGGCCGGCGCAGCGGGCGGCGATCCACTCGTAGACGGCGAGGTGGCGGCGGTACCAGTAGTTCTCCTCCGGCACGTCGGGAAGCGTCCGCTCGCCGGTCAGCGCGAGCGGCGGCACCCCCTCCGGCTGGTCCCGCTGGATGTATTGCGCGGCCTGCCCCACGAGGCGGGCAGTGTAGACGCGCGGCGCTCCGGCGCGCACGGGAGACGCCGATGTCCACCGCCGTTCCCATACGCTTCGCGGCCATGGCAGCGCCGCCGACAACCGAGGAGATCCGCGAGGTCAACGTCCGCTACCACGATCTGGCGGCCGAGCACTACGACGCCAAGTGGGGGATCGACTACGGCGAGCTGGGCCAGAGCCAGGTGACCGGCAAGCTCGCCAAGGCGCTCGGCGGCCGGCTCGGCCACTACGAGGCGGGCCTCGAGATCGGCGCCGGCACCGGCTACTTCGGGCTCAACCTCGTCCGCGCCGGAGTGATCGACTCATACACGGCGACCGACATCTCGCCCGGGATGCTCGGCGTGCTCGCCAAGACCGCGGAGACGCTCGGGATCGAGGCGGCGACCACCTGCACCGAGGCGTCGGAGCTGCCCTTCGAGGACGAGTCCTTCGACATCGTCTTCGGCCACGCGGTGCTGCACCACCTGCCCGACCTCGACGGCGCGTTCGCGGAGTTCATGCGGGTGCTGCGCCCGGGCGGCGTGGTCGCCTTCTGCGGCGAGCCGTCGCACTACGGCGACCGGCTGGCGGAGATCCCCAAGCGCGCCGCCTGGCGGGTCTCCCCCGCCTGGCGCGCGGTGCTGCGCGCCCGCCCGGCACCGCTGGCGGGCAGCTCGGAGGAGGTCGAGGAGGACGATCTCGAGCGGGTCGTCGACGTCCACGCCTTCACCCCGGGGACGCTCGCCGTCCACGCCCGCGGCGCCGGCTTCGAGGACGTCCGCGTCCGTGGCGAGGAGCTGGCGGCGAGCCTCTTCGGCTGGGCGAACCGCTCGCTCGAGGCCAGCGCCCGCGCCGAGGACGTCCCGATGCTCTGGCGCAAGTACGCCTACCACGGCTACCTCGCCCTCCAGCGCGTCGACCGCGCCGTCCTCGAGCCCCGCCTCCCCGCCGCGCTCTTCTACAACCTCCTGATCGCGGCGCGCAAGCCGGTCTGAGCGGCCGGGGCGTTCCGCGACCGGGACGCTAGGAGCCGGAGCGGGCCAGCTCCTCCAAGACTTCATCCCACCGCGCCTGCCACTGGGAACCGAGGCGGAACGCCGCGATCCCCCCGTATGCCAGCAGCGCCAGTCCCACCCCCACCAACAGAGTCAGGTCTCCGGCCGCTAGTTCCAGGACGAGCACCGTCAGCGCAAGTGGCACGAGCAATACGGCCAGCTTGAGCGTGCCAGCGGCGCGCCTCTTCCTCTCGACGGCCGCCGCAGTGATCGCGGGATCCTCCAGTAGCGCGGCGCGCGTGTCCCGCCAGCGGTCGGGTGACCTACCCACGGCCGGGAAGACCCCTTGAAGCGGGGGCACAGCGGCGGAGCAGGGCGTCACCGCGGCTCATGAGATGCGGACAGCGTCGTCAAAGTCCGTCTTCTAGC
>JAAYBF010000203.1 GCA_012718975.1 Solirubrobacterales bacterium
CGCGGCCGGCGGCCCCGGCCGGGGCCGCGTCCTCCTCGGGCCGCGGCCCCGGCCGCCTTCCGGGGCGGGGCCTAGCCTGACGCCCATGTCGGAACGGACCTCACCGTGACCGGCGGCGCGGACCGGCGGCGCTACATCCTGAAGACGCCGTAGCCGACGTCCTCGAGCGGCGCGCAGGCGCAGGCGGCGAGCGCCGTGGCGAGCACGTCGCGGGTCTGGCGCGGGTCGATCACGCCGTCGTCCCAGAGCCGGGCGGTCGAGTAGAGCGGCCGGCCCTGGTGCTCGTACTGGTCGCGCAGGGTGGCGCCGGTCTCGGGCTGGCCGACCTCGGTCATCACCGTCGCGGCCTGCTCGCCGCCCATCACCGAGATCCGCGCGTTGGGCCACATGAACAGGAAGCGCGGCGAGTAGGCGCGGCCGCACATCCCGTAGTTGCCGGCGCCGAACGACCCGCCGACGATCACGGTCAGCTTCGGCACGCGCGCGCACGCGACCGCGGTCACGAGCTTGGCGCCGTCCTTGGCGATCCCGCCGGCCTCGTAGTCGCGGCCGACCATGAAGCCGGTGATGTTCTGGACGAACAGCAGCGGGATCCCGCGGCGGTCGCACAGCTCGATGAAGTGGGCGCCCTTGAGCGAGCTCTCCGAGAACAGGATGCCGTTGTTGGCGAGGATGCCGACCGGGTGGCCGTCGACGTGCGCGAACGCGCAGACCAGCGTCGTGCCGAACAGCTCCTTGAACTCGCGCAGCTCGCCGCCGTCGACGATCCGCCTCAGCACATCGCGGACGTCGTAGGGGGTGCGAGAGTCGAGCGGGACGACGTCGAGGATGCCGTCGGGGTCCTCGGCCGGCGGCCGCGGCGCGACGCGCTCCCAGGGTGGAGCCGGCGCGGCGGGCAGCGTGGCCGCGATGCCGCGGACGATGCCGAGCGCCTCGTCGTCGTCGGCGGCGAGGTGGTCGACGACGCCGGAGGTGCGTGCGTGCAGCTCGCCGCCGCCGAGCTCCTCGGCGGTGACCTCCTCGCCGGTCGCCGCCTTCACCAGCGGCGGGCCGCCGAGGAAGATCGTGCCCTGGTCGCGCACGATCACCGTCTCGTCGCTCATCGCCGGCACGTAGGCGCCGCCGGCGGTGCAGGAGCCCATGACCGCCGAGATCTGGGGGATCGACCGAGCGGACATCGTCGCCTGGTTGAAGAAGATCCGGCCGAAGTGCTCGCGGTCGGGGAAGACCTCGTCCTGGAGCGGCAGGAACGCGCCGCCGGAATCGACGAGGTAGACGCACGGCAGCCGGTTGTGGAGGGCGACCTCCTGGGCGCGCAGGTGCTTCTTGACCGTCATCGGGTAGTAGGTGCCGCCCTTGACGGTCGCGTCGTTGGCGACGACGACGCAGCGCCGGCCGGCGATCTGGCCCACGCCGGTGACGATCCCCGCCCCGGGGGCAGCGTCCTCGTACATCCCGGCCGCCGCCAGCGGGGACAGCTCGAGGAACGGGGCGCCCGGGTCGCAGAGCCGGCCGATCCGCTCGCGCGCGGTCAGCTTGCCGCGGGAGTGGTGGCGCTCGACCGCCTTCGGCCCGCCGCCGGCGCGGACCCGCTCGAGCCGCTGCTCGAGGTCGGCGATCAGCTCGAGATGCCCTTCGCGCGCGCTCATCGTCAGCGGCCCACCGTCAGCAGCGCCTGGCGCTGGGCGACGCGGTCGCCCGCCGCCAGCTCGAGGTCGGCGACGACCCCGTCGTGGGGGGCGACGATCGACAGCTCCATCTTCATCGACTCCAGCACCACGAGCACCTCCCCCTCGGCGACCGCGTCGCCGTTGGACACCTTGACGTCGAGCACCGTCCCGGGCATCGGCGCCTCGAGGCCGTCGACCCCGTGCGCGGCGCCCGCGCCGGCGGCCGCGGCGGGGCGCAACTCGCGCTGGTAGCCGTCGCGGCCGGCCCAGGTCGTCCCGTCCTCCCAGGCGACGGCGTAGCGGCGCGCGACGCCGTCGAGCGCGACCTCGACCGCCGCGCTGCCCGCCTTGGCGCCAGGAGGAGGCGGCGCCTCGCCGGGCAGCCAGCGGACGGCGGCCGGGCGGGGATCGCCGCCGTCGAGGGCGATCTCGCAGCCGGCGGGCGTGCCGGCGACGGCGACCGCCGCGTCCTCGAAGCGCCGCCGCCAGGGGACCGGCGCGCCCCAGCCGAACGGGACGGTCGTCGCGGCGGCGTGGGCGTCGGCGTCGCGCAGGAACGCGGCCAGCGCCCCGGCGGCGAGCAGGTCGGCGGGCGGCTCGACCTCGCCGCCGTCGCCGGCCAGGACCCTCTCGAGCAGGCCGGTATCGAGCTCGCCCGCGCCCACCTCGGGGAGGGCGAGCAGCGCGCGGGTGAAGCCGGCGCTGGTCGGCACGCCGAGCGCGTCGAGGCCGGCGAGCGCGCCGCGCAGCCGCTCGAGCGCGGTGCGGCGGTCGGGGCCGTGGGCGATCGCCTTGGCGAGCAGCGGGTCGTAGTGGGTGGTGACCGCGCCGCCCGCGGCGACGCCCGCGTCGAGGCGCAGCCCCGGCCCGTCGGGGACGCGCCAGCGGCGCAGCGTGCCGGTGGCGGGCAGGAAGCCGGCGGCCGGGTCCTCGGCGTAGACGCGCGCCTCGACCGCGTGGCCGCGCGGGACGACGGCCGCCTGGTCGATCGAGAGCCGCTCGCCGGAGGCGACGCGCAGCTGCTCGGCGACGAGGTCGACGCCGTAGACCAGCTCGGTGACCGGGTGCTCGACCTGCAGCCGGGTGTTCATCTCGAGGAAGGCGAAGTCGGAGGGGTCGGCGGACGGGGCGATCAGCTCGACCGTGCCGGCGCCGACGTAGCCGCAGGCCTGCGCCAGGGCGACCGCGGCGGCGCCCATCCGCTCGCGCAGGTCCGGGCCGACGACCGGGGAGGGGGCCTCCTCGACGACCTTCTGGTGGCGGCGCTGGAGGCTGCACTCGCGCTCGCCGAGGTGGACGCAGCCGCCGTAGCCGTCGGCCATCACCTGGACCTCGATGTGGCGCGGGCGGTCGAGGTAGCGCTCGACGAGCACGCGGTCGTCGCCGAAGGCGGCGGCCGCCTCGCGCCGCGCCGCGGCGACCGCCTCCTCGAGCTCGCCGCGCTCGCGCACGACGCGCATGCCGCGCCCGCCGCCGCCGGCCAGCGCCTTGACGACGACCGGCAGGCCGTGCTCGTCGCAGAAGGCGGCGATCTCGGCTAGGTCGAGGTCGGCTCCCTCGACGCCGGGGACGACGGGCACGCCGGCGTCGCGGGCGGCGGCCTTGGCGCGCGCCTTGTCGCCCATCAGCTCGATCGCGTCGGCGGGCGGGCCGACGAACGCGAGCCCCGCGTCGGCGCAGGCGCGCGCAAAGGCCGCGTTCTCGGAGAGGAAGCCGTAGCCGGGGTGGATCGCGGCGGCGCCGGTCCGCACGGCGGCGGCGAGGATCGCGTCGATCGAGAGGTACGACTCGGCGGCCGGCGCCGGGCCGATCCTGACCGCCTCGTCGGCGGCGGCGACGTGGGGGGCGCCGGCGTCGGCGTCACTGAAGACGGCGATCGCGCGGACGCCGAGCGCGCGGGCGCTGCGCGCGACGCGGACGGCGATCTCGCCGCGGTTGGCGATCAGGACCGACTCGACCATGGCGCGCTCAGGCCCCCAGCGCGCGGGCGATCACCATCTGCTGGACCTCGTCGGTGCCCTCGCCGATCGTGAGGATCTTCGCGTCGCGGTAGAAGCGGCAGACCGGGTACTCCTCGATGTAGCCGTAGCCGCCGTGGATCTGGA
>JAAYBF010000204.1 GCA_012718975.1 Solirubrobacterales bacterium
ACGGCTCCGGCGACCTGCTCGCCGTCGTGGACGAGCTCAACCGCGCTGGCCTCCGCCCCCGTTCAAAAGGGGGCCGATGAGTGATTTTTTGGCCCTGGACTGCCTTTTCACTCATCGAGTGTGCTGAGCAGGCCGCGGGGCGCGCCGACCTAGACCTTCTTGCCGGGGTTCATCAGCCCCTTCGGGTCGATCAGGCGCTTGATCCCGGCGTGGAGGGCGAGCGCGGCCGGGTCGAGCTGGAGCCCGAGCTGGCCGCGCTTGGCGATCCCGATGCCGTGCTCGCCGGAGATCGAGCCGCCGAGCGCGGTCGCGGCGGCGAAGAGGTCGTGCGCGGCGGACCGCGCGCGGTCGAGCTGGCCGCCGTCGCGCGGGTCGATCATGAACGTCGAGTGGAGGTTGCCGTCGCCGGCGTGTCCCCACGAGCAGGTGTCGAGACCGTGGCGGGCGCCGATCGCGGCGGTCGCCTCGATCGCCTCGGCCAGCCGGTCGAGCGGGACCGCGACGTCCTCGGAGACCTTGCCGCCGTGGACGGCCTCGACGGCGTGCGAGACGCCCTCGCGCCAGCGCCAGAGCGCGGCGACCTCGGCCCGCTCGCCCAGCGCCGCGACCGCCACGGCCCCGTCGCCGAGCGCCGCCTCGGCCTCCGGCAGTGCCGCGGCGACCTCGTCGGCGGTCCCGTCGACCTCCGCGACGACGAGGAAGCCGGCGTCGTCCGGCAGCTCGAACGGGTAGCTGCCGCGCGCCGCCCCGAGGGCGCCACCGTCGAGGTACTCGACGGCGGCCGGCACGAGGCCGGTGGCCAGCAGCGCGTCGATCGCCGCGCACCCCTCGCGCGGACCGGGGTGGGCCGCCGCCACCACTGCGGTCGCCTCGACGGCCGGCAGCAGTCGCAGCCAGGCGGCCGTGACGATCCCGAGCGTGCCCTCCGAGCCGGTCAGCAGGCCGACGAGGTCGTAGGCGGCGACGTCCTTGCGCAGCGGCCCGCCGACCGTCACCAGGTCGCCCGGCGGGAGCACCACCTCCAGGCCGGTGACCCAGGCGCCGGTGACGCCGTACTTGAACGCGTGCGGGCCGCCGGCGTTGGTCGCGACGTTGCCGCCGATCTGGGACTGCTCGGCTGCGCCCGGGTCGGGCGGGAACATCAGCCCGTGCTCGCGGGCGATCCGGCGGACCTCGCTCGTGCGCAGCCCGGCCTCGACGTGCATCCGCCACTGGCCGGGATCGATCGCGCGCACGCGCGTCATCCGGGAGAGGTCGACGACCACCCCGCCGGTCTCGGCGACGCAGCCGCCCGCGAACCCGGTCCCGCCGCCGCGCGGCACGATCGCCACGCCGTTGGCGTAGCACCAGCTCACCACCCGGGCGACGGCCTCGGCGTCGGCGGGCCTCACGACCGCGTCGGGCCGTGCCTCCACCCCCTGGCTCTCGGTCGCGTCGCGCCAGTAGCGGCGGTCGTCGGGGTCGGCGAGCGCGTCGGCGCCGGCGGCCGCGGCGAGCGCCGCCGTCAGCTCCTCAGCGGTCACGCGCCCATCCTAGGACCGTTCTCGCGCACACCGCCGGACCCGTGCCGCCGCGCCCGCGAGGGGCCGCTCAGCCGGGCCCACCGGAGGCCGGGCCGAGGTATCCGACGCGCTCACGCCGACCGCTCGCGCTGGAGGCGAGGATCGCGTCGCACACCGCCGCCGCCCGGTAGCCGTCCTCGAACGTTGCGCCGTAGGGGGCGACGGCGTGCTCGCCGGCGATCGCGGCGAGCAGATGGCCGATCTCGTGGACGAAGCTGTGCTCCCAGCCCAGCGTGTGTCCGGGCGGCCACCAGCGTCCGGCGAAAGGGTGGTCGGCCTCGGTGACCAGGACGCGGCGGAACCCCTGGGCGCGGGCGCCGGGCTCGCTGCCGTCGAGGTGGACGTGCAGCTCGTTGAGCCGCTCGAGGTCGAAGGTCAGCGACCCACGCGACCCGTGCACCTCGAACGCCAGGTCGTTCTTGCGGC
>JAAYBF010000205.1 GCA_012718975.1 Solirubrobacterales bacterium
AGCGCCCCTCCACCGTTGGCCTCCGCGGGTGGCGACGGTGTCGACCTTCGCGCGCAGGCGAAGCGCGGAGCTACTCCCGCAGACACTCACACGGAAGCCGGCACCACGCCGATCGGGAGAGCGCTAAGCGCAGCCGAGCACGAAGGCTCGACACCGGAGACAGGACCCGCGGGGAACGAACGCCAGGACCCGCGGGCAGCCACGCCCGCGCCCCTACGGCGTCGGATCGACGAACCCGGTCCGCTCCCGCTCCCGCTCCAGCTTGCGCTCGAGCACCGCCTGGTCGTAGTAGGGGAGCTTGCCGCCGCCGGTGGCCTCGAGCAGCTGCTGGTACATCGCCTCGGCCTGGTCGCGGTTGGCGCGGCTGGCGTCGTGGACGTCGTGCCACTCGCCGGGGTCGAGGGTGAGGTCGTAGAGCTTGCGGTTGCCGCCGAGGGTGTCGCCGAGCAGCAGCCAGCGGTCGTCGCGCGCGTAGTAGCGGTTGAACATGCCGCCGTAGTGGAAGGGCCGCTCCTCGGTGGGGTCGCGGCCGTCGAGGATCGGGGTGAGGTCGGCGCCGTTCATCCAGTCGGGCTCGGATATGCCGAGCAGGGCGAGGACGGTGGGCGCGACGTCGTGGGTGGAGGCGAAGTAGTCGCTGGACTCGCCGGCGCGGCGCCCGTCGGGGTGGACGATCGCGAACGGGACCTGGGCGAGCTCGGGGTGCAGCTCGCCGGGGATCTTGCCGAGCCAGCCGCGCTCGCCGAGCAGGACGCCGTGGTCGGCGAGGAAGACGATCGCGGTGTTGTCGCCGAGGCCGAGCTCGTCGAAGCGGTCGAGGAAGGTGCCGAGCCACTTGTCGGTCATGGTGACCGAGGCGGCGTAGCCGGCGTGGAGGCGGCGGCGCTCGTCGAGCGAGAGCTTGCCGGCGGGCCCGTACTCGACGGTGCCGATCTCGGGCCCCTCGTAGTCGGGGTCGCCGTACATGTCGATGAACTCGGGCGGGGCGGTCCACGGCTCGTGTGGGTCGAAGCAGTCGACGACGAGCGCGAAGCGCTTGCCGCTGCGGGCGGCGTTGGCGAGCTCGTCGGAGGCGCGCTTGAAGACGCGGGCGGCGTCGCTCTTGCTGTCGTCCTCGCCGTAGCCGGTGTTGGCGAGGTTCTTCTTCATGCCGACGGTGTAGCGCTCGGAGTCCTGGAGGTACTCGGGCAGCCACTGGGCGACCATCTCGTCGCTGACGGTGTCGGGGTCGTTGAGGGTGCCGGTGCGGCCCTTGATCGAGACGAAGACGTCGTAGCTCTCGCGGTACGGCTTGAAGCTCTGGGTGAACCCGGTGTGGGGGTTGTCGGTGACCTGGTAGACGCGGTAGCCGGCGTCGCGCAGCGCGGCCTCCATCGTCTTGGAGACGTCGCCGATCGGCTCCCAGCCTGGGCTGATGCCGAGGTCGGCGTGGGGGGTGAAGTCGCGGTAGGGGAAGATCCGCTGGCCGGTGTAGATCGACCGGCGGGCGGGCACGGTGACCATCGCCTCGGGGTAGGCGCGGTTGAAGCGGACGCCGCGGGCGATCAGGCGGTCGAAGTTGGGGGTGTGCATCCGCGCGGCGCCGTAGGCGCCGAGGAAGTCGGGGCGGAGGCTGTCGATGATGATCACGACGACGTTCTCGGGGTCGCCGCCGGAGCCGGCGTCGGCGCTGGATGCGCAGCCGGCGGCGAACGGGAGGGCGGCGCCGGCGCCGGCGACGCCGGCGGCCTGCAGCAGCCGGCGGCGGGAGAGCCGCGGGTCGCGATCACTGCTCATTGAGACACTCCTCGACGTCGATCAGTTGCTGCTCGGGCAGGTCGCCGATGTAGAAGAGCGCGGCCCCGACCTGCATGGCGCCCTCGCCGCGGCCCTCGAACTGGATCGCCTCGGCCTCCAGCGACGACTGGTAGAAGTCGATCCGGGCGTCGCCGTCGGCGGCGATGTCGATCCCCTTGTCGCCGATGGCCTCGACCTCGAGGCCCGCCTCGTCGCGCAGGCAGGCGAGCGCGATGCTGCGCTTGTCCTCGGCCTCGACGTCGGCGACGGCCTCGGGCACGGGCGCGCTGGTCTCGGTGACCGAGGCGCCGGTGGAGCCGGTCGGGAGCGGCTGGCTGGACGGCGGGCCGTCCTGGTCGCCGCAGCCGGTTGCGAGCGCGAGCGCGCAGAGCGCCGCGAGGAGGGTCGCGCGAGTCGTCATCGACGGGGCAGGGTAGTGAATTCGGAGGCGGCGCCTGCTACCTTGACGCGTCTCGGCAGGGCCAGCGGGGCTCTGTCGCGTCCTGGTGCGGTCCCTCCCGCCGCGCGTGGAGGCGGCTGGCGCGAGGACCGGCGGCGGCGCGCGGCGAACAAAGCTCGATAGATGAACAAGCGTTTCGCCCTATTCCAGGTGCTCTTCTCGGTCGTCGCGCTCGGCGCGGTGATCTGGTGGGCGTCGCACCAGGATCCGCCGGAGATCCCGTCGGGCACGAACGCGATCGCCTGGCTGGCGGGCGCGCTCGTGCTCTACGCGGTCGCGACCTGCGTGCGCGCGGAGCGCTGGCACGCGATCCTCGGCGAGACGGGGATCAAGGCGAAGCGCTCGGACTGCTACGGCCTGTCTGTCGTCGGCTACATGGGCAACAACGTGCTGCCGGCGCGCGCGGGGGAGGCGCTGCGGGTGGTGCTGCTGGACGGGCGCACCGGCGGCGGCAAGCGCAAGATCCTCGGCACGATCGTCGCCGAGCGGCTGCTCGACGTGATCGCGCTGGTGACGATCTTCGTGCTGACCGTCTACCTGGTGCTCGAGGGCGACGTGGTGCCGACCGACGAGCCGCTGCTGATCGCCGGGATCGCCTTCGCGGCGCTGGCGCTGCTCGGCGCGGTGCTGTGGGTGATCCACCGGCGCGGCGGCCTGGCTCGCGTGCGCGCGATCCTGAGTCCGCTCGCCGACGGCCCGCGGGCGCTGCTGAACCGGCGCGGCGCGCTGCTGCTGGTGGTGACCTTCGTGCTCTGGGCGATGGAGGCGGGCGTCTACCTCGCGGTCGCGCGCGCGGTCGACCTGCAGATCAGCACCTCGGGCGCGCTGTATCTCGTCGCGCTGACGAACTTCGTCGCGGCGCTGCCGGCGGCGCCGGGCTCGATCGGCACCTTCGACGCGGCGGTCGCGTTCGGCGCGAAGGCGCTCGGCGCGTCGGGCTCGGTCGCGGTCACCTACCTCCTGCTCCTGCGCTTCGTGCTGTACGTGCCGATCACGATCGTCGGCCTGATCGTGCTGGTCGCCCGCTACGGCGGCTGGGCGCGGCTGCGGCAGGCAACCCACCTCGAGACCAGCAGCGCCTGACCCCCGTGCCCGAAGAACGCTCCTCGCCGGTGCTCCCGGTGCTGATCGGCTGCCTGGCGGTCGCGGCGCTCAGCCTGGTGTTCCCGTCGACGCCGACCTATGACCCGTGGGCCTGGATCATGTGGGGTCGCGAGATCCTCCAGCTGGACCTGGTCACGACCGGCGGCCCGTCGTGGAAGCCGCTGCCGGTGCTGTTCACGACGCCGTTTGCGATCTTCGGCGACGACGTCGCGCCCTACCTGTGGCTGTGGATCGCCCGCGCGGGCGCGCTGCTGGCGCTGGCGATGGCGTTCCGGCTGGCGAAGCGGCTGGTCGGGCGCGGGGTGGCGGGTTGGATCGCCGGCGTCTTCGCGACGCTGTTCCTGGCGACGACGTTCGAGTTCATCCGCGACGCGGCGCTGGGCAACTCGGAGGCGCTGCTGGCGGCGCTGGTGCTGTGGGCGTTCGAGCGTCATCTCGACGGCCGCCGCGACCACGCGCTCTATCTCGGCTTCGCGGCGGCGCTGCTGCGACCGGAGACCTGGCCGTTCCTCGGCATCTACGGGATCTGGCTGTGGTTCCGCGATCCCGAGCTGCGGCTGCGGATGGCGATCCTCGCGGCGTTCATCCCGCTGCTGTGGTTCGGCCCGGAGCTGTGGGGCTCCGGCGACGCGCTGCGGGCCTCCAACCGCGCCAACAACCCGAACCCGGGCAGTGCGGCCTTCGCGGCCCACCCGGGGCTCGAGGTGGTCGAGCGCTTCCACCACCGCACCGTCTGGGCGCTCGAGCTGGCGGGCCTGGTCGGGGCGGTGACGGCGCTGGTCGCCTGGCTGCGCGACCGCCGCCAGGGGGCGATCCTGTTCCTGGCCGGGATCGGGCTGGCCTGGCTGGCGCTGGTCGCGGCGATGACCGAGGGCGGCTACGCCGGCAACATGCGCTACCTGATCGTGACGACCGCGGTGCTCTGCGTCGTCGGCGGGATCGGCGTGGCGCGCGCCTTCCAGGGGCTCCAGCTCGCCGTCGAGCGGGTCGGCGGCAGCGCGCGCGCCGGCCTCGCGGCGGCGACGGCGGTGTTCCTGGTGGGCCTGGTCGCCGGCTGGCCGGTGATCCGCGACAAGGCCGACAACGTCGACGCCACGCTCGACGAGCTGCGCTACGAGGCGAGCCTCTGGCACACGCTCGACGACGCGATCGACGCCGCCGGCGGCCGCGACGCGCTGCTGTCGTGCGGCAGCGTCTACAGCGGCCCGTTCCAGACCCAGATGGTCGCCTACGAGCTCGGCATCCACGGCGTCGACGTCCGCGCGCTGGAGGGGACGCCGCCGCCGGGCGTCGCCTTCCGCACGCACACGATCCCGAAGGGCCCGCTGGTGATCGCGGTGACCGACGACGCGTTCCGCGAGGTGCTCGCCGACGGCCGCTGGCGGCTGTGGACCGCCCCACGCGCCGACGCGCGCGGCGGCGACTGCCCGTCCGCCGGCGCGGACGCGCCGCGCGTGGCGCCGCACGACGGTACCCCCGATCTGGCGTCCACGCGCTGACTAGGCTTCCCGCGATGTCCACGGCCGCCGCCCCCAGCGTCCGCGCGCTTCCGCGCGTCCCGCCGAAGCTCAAGGAGATCGCCACCGGGCCGGTCGGCATCGCCGCCTACGTCGTCGGGCTGTTGGTCCTGTCGTACCTGCTGCGCACGCGCGCGCTCGGCGCGTCGCTGTGGATGGACGAGGGCCTGTCGATCGGCATCGCGAGCCAGCCGTTCCTCGACATCCCGGGGGTGCTGCGCCAGGACGGCTCGCCGCCGCTCTACTACATGATGCTGCACGTCTGGATGCAGCTGGTCGGCAACGGGCCGGCCGAGTCGCAGGGCCTGTCGGTCGCGGTCGCGCTGCTGGCGGTGCCGGGCGGGCTGTGGGCGGGCTGGACGCTGTTCGGCCGCCGCGCCGGGCTGATGTGCGCGGCGCTCGGCGCGGTCAACCCGTTCCTGACGGCCTACGCGCAGGAGACGCGGATGTACTCGCTGATGGTGGTGCTGAGCCTGCTGACCACCGCGGCCTTCCTGCACGTCTACGTCTACCGCGACCGCCGCTACCTGCCCCTCTTCGCGGTCCTGCTGGCGGGGATGCTCTACACCCACAGCTGGGGGATCTTCGCGACGGCGGCCGCGGTGCTCGCCTTCTGCCTGCTCTGGTGGACCTCCGATGACCGCCGCGCCATGTTCAGGGATGGCGCGATCGGCTTCGGCGTCGCGTTCGTGCTCTACCTGCCGTGGATCCCGACGCTGCTCTACCAGGCGGCCCACACGGGCGCCCCGTGGCTGAACTCGCCGCGCTTCGGCGTCGCGATCCAGGTGTCCAAGGCGCTGCTCGGCGGCGGGACCGCGACGGTGGCGCTGCTGCTCGGCGCCGGGACGGGGATCGTCGCGGTGCTGCTCGGGCGCACGGCCGACCGCGAGCGCCGCGCGGTCTACACGCTCGGCGCGCTGATCGTCTTCACGCTCGCTATCGCCTGGCTGTTCTCGCAGTTCTCGCCTGCCTGGACGACCCGCTACCTGGGGGTCGTGCTCGGCCCGCTGCTGCTACTGGCGGCGCTCGGGCTGGCGCGCGCGGGCAAGCTCGGCCTGGCCGCCTTCGCGATCATCTTCTGCGTCTGGGGGATCACGAAGGCCGGCGGGTTGGAGAACAAGTCCAACGCCGCCGACCTCGCCGCCTCGATGCAGGGCAAGCTCCAGGCCGGCGACCTCGTCGTCACGCTGCAGCCGGAGCAGGCGCCGCTGATGCACTACCACCTGCCGGGCGGCCTCCAGGACCAGCTCGTCGAGGCGACCCAGCTCGGCGAGGTGGAGACCAAGGGGGTGATGGACTGGCGCGATGTCCAGGAGCGGATCGAGGCCGCGACGCCCGAGGAGAACCTGACCCCACTGCTTGATAGCCTGCCCGTCGGGCAGCGCGTGCTGCTCGTCTACCCGGTCACGACGAACATCGGCGATTGGGATGCGCCTTGGACCTCGACGGTCCGTCGCAGGGCGGCGCAGTGGGGACGGGCGCTCGAGCTGGACGACCGCTTCGAGTTCGACGGCGCGGCACCGCCCTTCTACCGGCGGTCCGGCCGGATCGGGGTGCGGGGCGTCATCTACACCAAGACCTCCGAGTAAGCGAGCGAGAGACCGATGAGCGAGAGCACGACCAACACCTCGCCGGCCACCGAGCCGGCCGCGCCGGGCCTGCGCGAGACGCCCACCCTGATCCTCGGCGGCGGGCCGGCGGGCCTGACGGCGGGCTACCTGCTGGCCAAGCAGGGGTTCCCGGTGATCGTGTTCGAGGCCGAGGACCAGGTCGGCGGGATCGCCAAGACCGAGGTCCGGGAGGGTCCGGGCGGCGAGTACCGCTTCGACCTCGGCG
>JAAYBF010000002.1 GCA_012718975.1 Solirubrobacterales bacterium
AGCCGGAGGTCGGACTCGAACCGACGACCTTTCGCTTACAAGGCGAGTGCTCTACCAGCTGAGCTACTCCGGCGCTGTGCGCCGAGTGTAGGCGGTCAGGCGGCGCCGCCGACGGCGAGGCGGATGTCGCCGTGGCCGTTGGAGGAGACCGGGATCGGCTCGGGGTCGTCGGCCTCGGGGTCGGCGTTGAGGCGGGCCTCGATGACGGCCATCGTGATGCCGAAGAGGGCGTGGCGGTAGAACGCCTGCCAGAACGCGGAGCGGTTGCCGCGCAGCCTGGTCAGCTCCTTGCGGCGCGGGTGGTAGCGGTCGACGAGCGTGCCGAGCGGCCAGAGGGCGAAGTGCTCGGCGAGCGCGATCGCGGGACCCTGGGCGAGCGCCGGGCCGGGCAGGAAGCGCCGCAGCTGGGCGTAGGTGGCGCCGAACGCGGCGCCGTTGGCGACGTGCATCGCCACGCCCGCGGGCTTCCAGCCGTCCCCGCCTACGACCGCCTTGCCGAGCAGCTCGACGTCGTCGTAGCCGCTGTCGAAGGCCCGCTTGTCGAGCGGCTGCTGCGCCGCCCACAGGGCCGCGGCGACCCCGCCGGCGACCGCTCCGTTGACGCTCCGTCGCAGACCCATGGCCCACGAGAGTAACGGGGGCGGCCCACCCGGGTAGCTGAGGTATGGCGGCGAGCCCCTCCCCGCGCGACGACCAGGCGCGCGTATCCGCGCCGCCGGCGCCACCGCGCGCCGGCGAGGACGAGCGGCTCTCCCCGCACCACCTCCAGACCCGCGAGCACGGCGTCAACCGGTTCGTCTACTGGACCGTCCGGGCGTTCCTGCAGCCGCTGCTGCACATCTACTTCCGCATCCGGCGCACCGGCCGCGACCACATCCCGAAGGGCGCGGTGATCCTCGCCGCCAACCACCGCAGCTTCCTCGACCCGTTCGTGATCGGCACCTGCCTGTTCCGCCCCGTCTACTTCGTCGCGAAGAAGGAGCTGTTCGACAAGCGCTGGCAGGGCTGGCTGCTCAACCGTCTCGGCGCGTTCCCGATCAAGCGCGGCCAGTCCGACGAGGAATCGATGCAGACCGCGCTCGCGCTGCTCGCCCGCGGCGAGGCCGTCGTGATCTTCCCCGAGGGAACCCGCCACCGCGAGGGGCCGCTGCGCGGTCCGCGGCGCGGAGTCGGACGGCTCGCGCTCGAGAGCGGGGCGCCGGTCGTCCCCGTCGCGCTCACCGGCACCGAGCGCGCCCGCCGCGGCTGGCGGATCCGCCCCGTCAAGGTCGCGATCCGCTGTGGCCGGCCGCTGCGCTACCCCAAGGTCGAGAACCCGTCGCCGGAGCTGGCGGGCGAGGTCACCGCCCGCATCTGGCCGTGCATCGAGCTGCAGTGGGCGTGGCTCGGCGGGCCGCTGCCCGACGGTGGCCGCCGCCCGCGCGAGGACCGCGACCGCGAGCTGAGCGCCGTCTGATGGAGCGCGCGGTGACCGCAGTAGGCTCCATGGGACGTGGGCGAGACGGCGGACAAGCGCAGGCTGGACGCCGACTTCACCGAGCTGTACAAGGCGCACCTGCGCGACGTCTACAGCTACGCCTACTACCGGGTCGGCGACCACCACGACGCCGAGGACCTCACCGAGCAGACCTTCCTGCAGGCCTACCGGCACTTCGAACGGGCGCAGCGCGAGTCCGACGGCCGGCCGCTGCGGCCGTGGCTGATCCGGATCGCGCACAACCTCGCCGCCAACTACTACCGCGACCGCTCGCGCCGGCCCCAGACCCACCTCGAGGACGCCGCGATCCTCTCCGCGCCGCACGACACCGAGACGCTCGTCGAGGGCCGGCAGGAGCTCCAGCACGTCCTGGAGGGCGTGGCGGCGCTCCCGGACGACCGCCGCGAGGCGCTGATCATGCGCTTCGCGCTCGGGATGGACAACCGCGAGATCGCGCGGGCGCTCGACCGCAGCGAGGGCGCGACCAAGGTGCTCATCCACCGCGCGATCAAGCAGCTCGAGAAGGGACTCGAGGAACGTCAGGCCGCCGGTCCGGCGGCTCGGGAGGCTGGCGATGAGCGCTGACCACGGCGACGTCGAGGCGCTGCTGCGCTCCGCGCTGGTGCCGGTCGAGCCGTCCGAGCGTATGGGTGACCGGCTCGCGCGCAGCCTCGCCGACATCACCGACATGGCCGCCGACGAGCTCGCCGACTGGGAGCTCAGCGCGATGCGCGATCCGCGCAACTGGGGTCGCCCGGCCGCCGCGGTGGTGATCGGCGGCGTCGCCGCAGGCGGGCTGGTGCTGCTGCGCGCGCGTCAGTCACGGCGCCGCGACGGGGCCAGCCTGCGCCACCTCGAGCGCAGCCTGCGTCACGTCGCCGGAGACATCCAGAAGCGCCTCGACCGCTGAGCGGGGAGGCGTCGGCGCCTTCCGCGCCGTCCGCCGGCGGGCGGGCGCCGGCCACCCAATAGGCTCCGCCCTCCCGTGGCCACCTGCTACCGCCATCCCGACCGCGAGACGGGCGTCTCCTGCTCCAACTGCGGCCGGCCGATCTGCCCCGACTGCATGACCGCGACCCCCGTCGGGATGCGCTGCCCCGACTGCGCGCGCGACCGCACCAAGGTCGTCCGGGCCGGCGCCGCCGGGATCGGCGAGCCGCCGGTGCTGACCTACATCCTGATCGGCATCAACGTCGCGATCGCGCTCGGGGCGATGCTCAGCGGGGCGAGCGCCACCGGCGGCGGTGGGATCGGCGGCTCGTCGCTGCTCGCCGACGGCGCCGTCTCGCGCTTCGCGATCGACCAGGGCGAGTACTGGCGGCTGGTGACCTCCGGCTTCCTGCACACCGGCCTGCTGCACCTGATGTTCAACATGCTCGCGCTCTACATCCTCGGCTCGATGCTCGAGCCGGCGATCGGCCGGGTGAAGTTCGCGGTCATCTACTTCGTGTCGCTGCTCGCCGGCTCCTTCGGCGCGCTGCTGCTCGCGCCCGACGCGGCGACCGCCGGGGCGTCCGGGGCGGTCTTCGGACTGATGGGCGCGGCGGTGATCGTGATGCGCGACCGCGGCATCAACCCGCTCGAGAGCGGCATCGCGCTCTGGTTGGGGCTCAACCTGCTGATCACCTTCACGATCCCCGGCATCTCGATCGGCGGCCACCTCGGCGGACTGGTCGCCGGCGCGCTCGCCGCGCTCGTGTTCACCGAGATCGCCGGCCGGCTGCGCGCGCCCGACAGCCTCGCGACGCTGCTCGCCGGGGCGATCGGGGTCGTCGCGATCGCCGCGGCGATCGCGGTCTCGCAGGGCGCGAGCAGCGGGTTCTTCTAGGCGGCCGCCGCCAGCTCGACATCGGCGAAGCGTCCCGGCGGCGGCGCCGGGACGCGGTCGGGGTGGAGCACGTGGCCGAGCAGCTCGACGCCGTCGACGAGTCGCGGTCCCGGGCGCGAGAAGTAGGCGCTCGCGTCGACGGCGACGACGCGCGCGTCGAGCGGCGCGAGCCGGTCGGCGGCGGCGAGCGTCTCGGCGACGGCCCGCTCGGTCGCGTAGCCGCACGGCATCGAGACGACCACCTCCGGCGCCGCGGCGGCGACCTCGGCCCAGTCGGCGGTGCGCGACTTCGCGTCGGCGATGCCGAGCACGTCGCGGCCGCCGGCCAGCTCGATCATTCTCGGCACCCAGTGGCCGCCGAGGAACAGCGGGTCGGTCCACTCGACGGCGGCGACGCGCGGGCGGGGCGCGCCGGCGACCGCCTCGGCGACCGCGGCGATCCGCCGGCGGGCGTCGGCGAGCAGGGTGGCGCCGCGCTCGGGCGCGCCGGCCGCCTCGGCCAGGCGCGTCACGTCGGCGAGCACGTCGTCGAGGCCGGACGGGTCGAGCGAGACCACGCGCGGACGGGTCGGCAGCCGGGCGGCGGCCGCTACGACGTCGTCGAAGGAGACCGCGCAGACCTCGCAGACCGCCTGGGTGACGATCAGGTCGACCGCCAGCTCGGCGAGCAGCGGCTCGTCGAGCTCGTAGAGGGCGCGGCCCGCCTGGGTGCGCTCGCGGACGGCGGCGTCGATCTCCGCCGGGGCGAGGCCCTCCGGGATCACGCTGCAGGTCAGATGTGGGAGGCCGGCCGCCCGCGGGGGATAATCGCACTCGTGGGTGACCGCGACGACGCGGTCGCCGAGGCCGAGCGCGAACAGCAGCTCGGTGGCCGATGGAACCAGGGACGCGATCCGCATAGGAGGATCAACGATGGCACTTCTCGACCGTGACGAGATCGTCGCCCGGCTCGAAGAGCTCGACGGCTGGGACCTCGAGGGACAGGCGCTGGTCAAGCAGTACGAGCGCGGCGACTTCTCAGGCTCGGTCGCGTTCGTCGTCGCGATCGAGCCCGTCGCCGAGGAGCTGGGCCATCACCCGGATGTCTCGATCTCCTGGGCGACGGTCACGGTGATGATCACCACCCACTCCGAGGGCGGGCTGACCGCGGCCGACTTCGAGCTGGCGGCGCGGATCGACGCGCTCGCCTGACCGTCAGCGGTCGGAGTAGTCGTAGAAGCCGGCGCCGGACTTGCGGCCGAGGCGGCCCTCGGCGACCATCGCGCGCACCCGGTCGGGCACCTCGACGCCGATCGACTCGGCGATCGCGACCGAGACGTCGAGCCCGACGAAGTCCAGCAGCGCGAGCGGGCCCATCGGATGGCCGGCGCCGAGCTTCATGCAGGTGTCGACAGCCTGGGGCGAGAGGCCCTGGCTGTCCATCACGCCGACCGCGTCGAAGAGGTAGGGAAACAGCAGCCGGTTGACGACGAAGCCGGCCGAGTCGGGGACCTCGACGGCCGTCTTGCCGAGCGCCGCGCAGAGCGCCGAGAGGCGGGTCCGGGTGGGCGCGGAGGCACCGTCGGCGAACGCCAGCTCGACGAGCTCCATCCTCTCGACCGGGTTGAAGACGTGCAGCGCCCCGAAGCGGTCGGGGCGCCCGCTCGCGTCCGCCAGCTCGGCGACCGAGAGGGAGGATGTCGTCGAGGCGATCAGGGCCTCGTCGGCGAGCAGGCCGCCGAGACGTGCGAGCAGGTCGGACTTGATCGCGGTGTCCTCGGCGACGGCCTCGACGACGACGGTGCAGCCGGCGAGGTCCTCGAGGTTGGTCGTGACGGTCGCGCCGTTCTCGATCCGCGTGCCGGCGCGCTCCGCGGAGGCGTCGCTGCGCGCCCATACGACGGTCTCGATGGCGGGCTCGCTCGCCACGGCCGCGCGCGCGAGCCCGCAGGCGATCGCGCCGCTGCCGGCGATTCCTAGACGTTCGGGGGTCGTCTGATCAGGCGTCATGAGGCGCGGCAGCCTACTCGAAAGGAAATGCAACTATTTCCGAGCAAATCGGCGGGGGAGAGCCGAATCGCGGTTGACTGGCCAGTCAGTCAAGTATCCTGGGAGGACGGTTGCGCGCAGAGAGGGCGACGTGGCCGAACCCCAACGGGAAGGGACCTGCGAGATGCGAAACGGAAGCCGCGAGGTAGTGATCGTCGAGGCTGCGCGCACCCCGATCGGGCGCGGCCACAA
This sequence comes from Solirubrobacterales bacterium, assembly GCA_012718975.1. GTDB lineage: Bacteria > Actinomycetota > Thermoleophilia > Solirubrobacterales > Thermoleophilaceae > JAAYBF01. The sequence goes on from JAAYBF010000002.1 coordinate 5,526, forward strand.
GGAGAAGGGCTACTACAAGGACGTCCACCCGAGCAACCTGCTCTCCAAGACCTACGCGGAGCTGATCGACCGCGCCGGGATCGATCCCAACGAGGTCGAGGACGTGATCGCCGGCTGCGTCCAGCAGTTCGGCGAGCAGGCGTTCAACATCGGCCGCAACGCGTGGCTGGAGGCGGGGCTGCCGATGGAGGTCCCGGCGACCACCATCGACCGCCAGTGCGGATCGGCGCAGCAGGCGGTCAACTTCGCCGCCGCCCAGATCGGCGCCGGCGTGCTCGACTGCGCGGTCGGGTCCGGCGTCGAGCACATGGGCCACATCTCCTTCGCCGAGGGGATGAAGGTCCAGGGCGAGTACGGGATGGCGTTCACGCCCGAGCTGATGGCCAAGTACAACCTGGTCCCGCAGGGGCTGTCGGCCGAGATGATCGCCGACAAGTGGGAGATCCCCCGCTCCGAGCTCGACGAGCTGGCGGTCCGCTCGCACCGGCTCGCCCACCAGGCGACCGAGGAGGGCCGCTTCGAGCGCGAGACGATCCCGTTCGCGGTCAACGGCGACACCTACGTCACCGACCAGGGCATCCGCCCCGGCACCGACATCGAGACCCTCGCGGCGCTCAAGCCGGCGTTCAAGGAGGACGGCAAGATCACCGCCGGCAACTCCTCGCAGGTCTCCGACGGCGCCGCCGCGGTGCTGCTGATGGAGCGCGGCAAGGCCGAGTCGCTGGGGCTGACCCCGCGTGCGCGGATCGTCGACCAGATCACCGTCGGCGTCGACCCGGTGATCATGCTCACCGGCCCGATCCCCGCCACCAAGGGGCTGCTCGAGCGCAACGGGATGACGATGGACGACATCGACCTCGTCGAGATCAACGAGGCGTTCGCCCCGGTCGTCGCGGCCTGGCAGCGCGAGCTGGACCCCGACATGGACCGTGTCAACGTCAACGGCGGCGCGATGGCGCTCGGCCACCCGCTCGGCTCGACCGGCGCGCGGCTGATCACCACGCTGCTGCACGAGCTCGAGCGCTCCGACAAGAACGTCGGGCTGGTGACCATGTGCTGCGGCGGCGGCCTCGGCACGGGCACCCTGATCGAGCGGATCTAGCGGCCCACCGGCCGCTCGTGGGAAGGGCCCGCGGCACGCTCGCCGCGGGCCCACTTCCCCGCAACGCCTGCGTAACACCGCTGTTGCACACGTAACCCTCGTGAGTCGGTGGTCGGGCTAGCGTCCGCAGGGCGGAAGGTGAAGCGCCGAGGCGGCGCCCGTCGTTCGCCAGCGAGCGGGTCCGGTAGTCCCCGGATGGAGTTCGAGTCTCCCGCCTTCCGCCGACAACCGAGCTGGCCGTGCATGTGGTGGGGCGCGAATGGCAGCGTGTCTGTGGCTGACGACCACCGGGCGCCACGGCACGGTCAGCCGGTTGAGTATCGGGCAAGTGTTACTGTCGGTAGTCCGTTCGCTGGCGGCGAAGGGTGCCCACTGGGCGCTTCGGGCGTGGCCCGTCTGAGCGATCAGGCGGGCCACGTTGCGTTCGCCGCCATCATGGAGGGATGGAGGCCTTCGGAGTCGTCCTGATCGTCGTCGCGCTGGTGGGCGCGGTGGTGGCGATCGCGAGCTTCGCCGGGGCGGGACGGATCTACAGTGGGCTGGGCAGGGGCGGGCTGTCGCTCGAGGACCCGGCGCTGATCGCCGAGCCGGAGCGGGGGAGTGCCGCCTGGCAGGCAGAGGCGCGTGCGGAGCTGCGCCAGCTGCTCGAGGCGAAGGCCGCCCGGGCCGCCGCCCGCGGCGAGGAGCCGATCGACGTCGACGCCGAGCTCGTCAGGCTGCTCACGCCCGCGCCGGCCGCCGACCCGGAGCTGCTCGCCGAGGTCCGCTCGCTCGTCGAGGCGACCAACGACCGCCGCGCCCGCCGCGGCGAGCCACCGCTCGACGTCGACGCCGAGGTCGCCCGGCGGCTCGCCGACGCCGGCGGCTAGGAGGACCGCTCGCCGTTGGACTCGAGGCGGGCGATCAGCTCGTCGAGGCGGAGCTCCTCGAGGCCCTTGCCGACCGCCTCGAGCTCGGCCGCGCAGTAGTCGACCAGGGTGCGGCCCTCCTTGACCAGGTCGAGCGTCTCGCGCAGGCCGGCGGTGCCGGAGTCGAGGCGCTTGATGATCTCCTCGAGCCGCTGGGCGGCGGACTCGTAGGAGTCCGGCGGGGGACCGGTCGGCGCCGGGTCGCCGGTGGGGCTCCCCGGGTCGGTGGCGGACGACTCGGCGCCCGCCTGCGCGGAGTCGGCGGGGACGGGCTCGACGGGCCCGGCCGTGTCGGTGTCGAGGGCGGGCTGGAGGTCTTCGTCGGTCATTCGTCCTCGATCCTCGCACGGACGCTGCCGTCGCGGAACCGCACCGCCACCGCGCCGGCCGCGCGGGCGGCCTCCGCGGAGGTGACCAGCTCGCCGTCCTCGCGCTCGACCAGCGCGAAGCCGCGCTCCAGCGCCCGCTCGGGGTCGTGGGCGGCGAGCGTCGCGCGCAGGCGGTCGAGCTCGCGGCGGCGGCGGTCACGGTCGGCGCCCGCCGCGCGCGCCAGCTCCGCCGGGCGCCCGTGCAGCCGCCGCTGCGCGGCCGCGCCCTCGCGCGCGGTCGCCTCGGCCTTGCGGCTCAGCACCAGCAGGTGGCGGCGGCTGTGGTCGCGCCGGCCCGCGAGCTGGCGCGCGCCAGCGGCCCGCAGCTCGCGCAGCTTCTGGTGCAGCCAGGCGCGCTGGCGGGCGATGTGCTGGTCGGGCGCGCGCGACAGCGCCGCGAGATGGCGCGCGCGGGTGACCAGCGCCCGCCGGCCGCAGCCGTCGAGGCGGCGGGCGGCGCCGAGCGCCGCGGCCCGCGCCTGGCCGACGTCGACGCGGACCGCCGTCTCGGCGGCGTGGGTCGGCGTCGAGCACGCGACCGCCGCCACGTCGTCGATCAGTGTCCGGTCGCTGTGGTGGCCGACCGACGAGATCACCGGAACCCCGAGCAGCGCGACGGTGCGGCAGAGCGTCTCGTCGGAGAAGGCCATCAGGTCCATCACCGAGCCGCCGCCGCGCGCGACGACGATCGTCTCGACGCCGCCGACCGCCGCGAGATCCTGGATCGCCCGCGTGATCCGCGGCGCCGCGTGGCGGTCCTGGACCGGCGCGAACGCCCACACCAGCCGGCCCGCCCAGCCGCGCCGGCGCAGCCCCGCGAGGACGTCGTCGCGCGCCTTGCCGGTCTCGCCGGTCACCACGCCGATCGCCCGCGGCAGCGCCGGTCGCGCCAGCGCCTTCTGCGGCTCGAAGAGCCCCTCGCCGCCGAGCCGGCGGCGGAGTCGCTCGATCGCCGCCAGCAGCTCGCCCTCGCCGGCTAGCTTGACCCCGCTCGCGCGGAACGAGAACGACGGCGAGGATGTCGCGCTGCCGGGGTAGTAGTCGCAGCCGCCGGCGAGCACGACCTGGGCGCCGTTGGCCAGCTCGACGCCGGCGCGGTCGTAGTCGGAGCGCCACATCGAGCACGGCAGCGCGCCGCGGTCGTCGCGCAGCTCGAAGTAGACGGCCTTCTGGCGGATGCCGAGGTTCGACACCTCGCCGAACACCTGGACCCGTGCGAATCCGCGCAGCTGGCTGCGCAGCGCCTCCGCGTACTCGCCTACCGGGAACGGGCCCTTGAGCTCGCTGCCCTCGATCCCGACCGGCCTGATCTGCGGCTGCTCCGGCGTCGCGCCCATCCACACCGATCTTCGCAGGGTGCGCGGCCGGTCCCTCCCGAACTGCGGTGAGAGTTTCGGCCAAATAGTGGCCGGAACTCTCACCGCGGCTCGGGGGCGGCCGGATCTCTGACTTGGGATCGGGCGCGCTAGCGTCGGAGCGGTGACGACGAGGTGGGCGGTGCGGGCGGTCCTGGCGCTGGTGGTGTGCATCGCCCTCGGGGCGGCGGCGTCCGAGCCGGCCACGGGCCAGCCCGCGGCGGACGGTCGCGCGGCCGCTTCGACCCTGACGGGCACTGCGGCGGCGCCGGCCGGGCGGCCGTGGCGGCCCGACGTGGCGGCGGCGCGCGACTACGCCGAGCGGCGCGCCGGCACGGTGTCGTTCGCCGTCCGCACCGGGCGAGGCTTTCACCGCCACGACGCCTACCGGGCCGACAGCGCGGCGAGCGTGGTCAAGGCGATGCTGCTCGTCGCCTACCTGCGCGACCCCGCGGTCCGCGGCCGGCCCCTGCGCCGTGACGAGCGGGCGCTGCTCGGCGCGATGGTGCGCCGCTCGGTCAACCGGGCGGCGACCCGTGTCCGCGACATGGTCGGCGACGCGGCGCTGCAGCGGCTCGCCGAGCGCGTCGGGATGGCCCGCTTCGCGACCGCCCCGAGCTGGGGCGCGACCCAGGTGACAGCCGCCGGGCTGAGCAAGCTGATGCTGCGCGTCGACCGCCACGTCCCCGTCCGCCACCGCGCCTACGCGATGCGCCTGCTGCGGACCGTCGTCGCGCGCCAGCGCTGGGGGATCGCGGACGTCGCCCACGCCGGCTGGACGCTCCACTTCAAGAGCGGCTGGGGCGACTACGGCGAGCGCGACCACCAGGTCGCGCTGCTGCGCCGCGGCCGCCGGCGGATCGCCGTGGCGATCCTCGTCACAGCCTCGCCCAGCCACGCCTACGGCAAGGAGACCCTGCGCGGCGTAGCGGCCCGGCTGCTGCGCGGCCTCGGCCCGGACTCGCTGCCGCGGTGATCCTGGCCGCGCGGCCAGGATCCGTGTAGGGTCGCGGACGTGGACCTGACCCTGTCGCCGAACGAGCAGGCGTTCGCGGACGAGCTGAGGGGCTGGCTCGCCGACAACCATCCGGGCGAGGAGCCGGCCGGCGACGAGGCCGCCTGGCAGTTCCGGCTCGACTGGCAGCGCCGGCTGCACGAGCGCGGCTACGCCGGCCTCTCGTGGCCCGAGGAGTACGGCGGGCGCGGCGCCACCCTGATCGAGCAGGCGATCTTCGGCGAGGAGATGGCGCGCGCCCGCGCCCCGATGGCCGCCAACGTGCTCGGCCTGGTGATGGGCGGGCCGGTCGTGATCGCCCACGGCAGCGAGGAGCAGAAGCGCCGCTACCTCGAGCCGATCCTCTCGGGCGAGGAGATCTGGTGCCAGGGGTTCTCCGAGCCGGAGTCCGGCTCCGACCTCGCGTCGCTGAAGACCAGGGCGGTCAAGGACGGGGACGAGTGGGTCGTCACCGGCCAGAAGGTGTGGACGACCTTCGCCCACCACGCGAAGTGGTGCATGCTCGTCGCCCGCACCGACCCCGACGCGCCCAAGCACCAGGGGCTCACCTACTTCCTGATGGACATGGACCAGGAGGCGGTCCAGGTCCGCCCGCTGCGCCAGATCACCGGCGAGGCCGAGTTCAACGAGCTGTTCATCGAGGAGGCGCGGATCCCGGACGCCAACGTCGTCGGCGGGGTCGGCAACGGCTGGGCGGTCGCGATCACCACGCTGATGCACGAGCGCGCCGGCCTCGGCGCCGCTTCCGCGGCCTCGGTGCGGATCGCGCTCGGGCAGCTCGTCGAGCTGGCGCGCGAGCGCGGCGTCGCCGACGACCCGACGGTCCGCCAGAGGATCGCCGCGCTGCTGATCGAGTCCGAGGCGCTGCGCCTGAACGCCTGGCGCGGCCTCACCCAGATCATGAAGACCGGCGTGCCCGGGCCGGAGGGGTCGCTGCCGAAGCTGCAGTGGTCGGCGGTCAACCAGGGCCTGACCGAGCTGGCCGTCGCGATCCAGGGCGAGGACGGCCTCGCGCGCGACTCCGACTGGACCTACCGCTTCCTGCGCGCCCGGGCGAACTCGATCGAGGGCGGCACCACCGAGATCCTCAAGAACATCATCGCCGAGCGGGTGCTCGGACTGCCGAGGCTGCGATGAACTTCGACTTCACCGACGACCAGCAGGCGATCAAGCGGACCGCGCGCGACCTGCTCGCCGAGCGCTTCAAGCCCGACACCGTCCGCGAGCTGGCCGAGGCCGAGCGCTACGACGACGCGCACTGGTCCGAGATCGCGGAGCTGGGCTGGACCGGCATCTTCGTCGACGAGGCGCACGGCGGCCAGGGCCTCGGCCTGGTCGAGGCCGCGGTCCTCGCCGAGGAGCTCGGCTATGCGGTCGCGCCGGTGCCGTTCCTCGCCAACGCCGCCGCCGGGCTGGCGATCCAGCACGCCGGCAGCGACGCCCAGCGCGAGCGGCTGCTGCCGGGGATCGCCTCGGGGGACGCTCCGGCGGCCGCGGGAGTGCTCCGCGACGGCGTCGCCGGCCTCGTTCCCGACGCCGACGCGGCGGTGGCGATCGTGCTGCTGCCGGCGCCGGGCGCCGACGGCGACGCGCTCGTCCTCGACCGCGCCGACTGCGACGTCGAGCCGGTCGCCGCGATCGACCAGACGCGCCGCTACGCGCGCGTGACCCCGCACCCGGGGGCCGGCGAGGCGCTGCCCGGCGACCCGGCCGCCGCGACCGACCGGATCGCGACGCTGGCCGCGGCCGAGATCGTCGGGACGATCCAGCGGACGCTCGAGATGGCGGTCGACTACGCGCGCGACCGCCAGCAGTTCGGCCGGCCGATCGGCGCCTACCAGGCGGTCTCGCACCGCTGCGCGGACATGCTGCGCGAGGTCGAGAGCGCCCGTTCGACGACCTACTGGGCCGCCTGGGCGGCCGACTCCGAGCCACAGACGCTGCCGCTCGCCGCCTCGATGACAAAGGCGCTGGCCTCCGACGCCGGCTGGAGCGTGCCGGCCGCCGCGCTCCAGGTCCACGGCGGGATCGGCTTCACCTGGGAGCACGACCTCCACTTCCTGCTCAAGCGGGCCAAGGTCGACGGCGCCCTCTTCGGCTCCGCGGCCGAGCACCGCGAGCGCGTCGCCGCGCTCTCCGGC
>JAAYBF010000206.1 GCA_012718975.1 Solirubrobacterales bacterium
CGTTTCCCGGCCGTCTCCAGGGTCCACCCAGCATTTCCCGGCTATCTCTCGGCCCATCCATCGTTTGCCGCGCATAGACCGGCAAACGTCGGACCGGCGCCGGGAAGGCCGGAAACGGCGGGCTGGCCCGCGGAAGACCGGGAAACGTCGGACCCCAAGCCCAAGGAGAGGGCGACGATTGGACTTCCGCTCCCATCCAGGGAACGGCCGGCGCGTAGCGCCCCTAAACCTTGGCCTCCGCGGGTGGCGACGGTGACGACCTTCGCGCGCAGGCGAAGCGCGGAGCTACTCCCGCCCCAACCGCCCCACGGACAGCCGGCACCACAACCCTCGGGAGAGCGCTAAGCGCAGCCGAGCACGAAGCGTCGTCACCGGAGACAGGACCCGCGGGCAGACCGGCAAGACCCGCTACCGATGAACCGCCCCCGCCACCTGCTCCGCCGCCACCCGCACCGCCGCGCGCGCGTCCTCGGGCTCGAGGACGACGGCGTCGCCGGCCTCCTTGAGGATCTCGCGGGCAAGGTAGTCGTTGCCTCCGTAGGGGAGGTCGACGATGACGGCTCCGTCTTGGAGCTCCTCGACGACGCGCTTGTCCTCGCGGGCCCAGCGGGCGCGTTCGGGGGAGACCCAGACGCGGGCGCGGGCGGAGGCGGGGACCTCGCCGGTGGTGGGCCAGCTGCCCATCTCGGGCTCGACGCCGGGGCGCGGCTCGTAGGTGTCTTCGAGGACGTCGGCGGAGCGGATGCGGTCGAGGCGGAAGGAGCGGGTCTGGTCCTTGGCGGGCTCGAAGGAGTGGACGTACCAGCCCTCGGGGCCGTTGATGAGCTGGTAGGGCTCGATCGTCCGCTCGGTGAACTCGTCCTCGCTCTCCTTGTAGTGCTCGATGCGCAGCAGCCGCCGCTCGGCGATGGCGCTGGAGACGACGCGGGCGATCTGGGAGTCGTCGCCCTTGGCGGAGGTGATCTGGAGGCCGTCGGCGGCGGGGTCGCGGCCGAGCGCGTCGACGATCTTGGAGCGTGCGGAGGCGAGCGACCCCTCGGGGAGGTGCTCGCCGACGAGGTCGATCGCGGCGACGAGCGCCTTCGCCTCGAGCGGGAGGAGCCGCGCGGGGCGGGCGAAGTTGTCGCCGTAGGGCTCGGGGTCGACCTCGATCTGGTCGCCCTGGATCTCGGCGTAGAGGACGTAGCTGCCGCCGCCGAAGTTGACGACGTTGAGCACGTCGATGTCTTGGCGGAGCTCCTGCTCGGTGATCTGGAGGCGGTCGCAGAGCTCGCGCAGTTCGAGCTTGCTGTTCTCGCGGGCGGTGTCGATCAGGATGCCGGCGAGGGTGACCAGGCGCGCGAACCGCTCGGGGCGAATGTGGCTCTCGCGCCGGCCGGCGTCGTCGTCGGCGTCGTCGGCGGCGCTGCGGCGGGCGGCGGCGGGCGCGAGCTCGGGCGGGTTGGCGTGGCGCTCGGCTACGAGCCGGACGCGCTCGGCGGCCTGGTCGGCGAGCTCGGCGGGCTCGACGATGCGGGCGCGCTCGCCGAGGCCGAGGACCCAGGCGATCAGCTGGCGGGAGTCGCCGTAGGGGGTCTGGAAGATGACGCCGTCGTCGACGCCGGTCTCGACGACCTCGCCGATGTCGGGCCCGAGGTGGCGGCGGACGAGCCAGTCGACGCGGTCGGAGATCCAGATGCGGGCGGTTCCCTGGGTGTCGCCGAACTGCCAGTCGGCGCGGCGGGCGTACTCGCGCGGGTCGAAGTCGTCGGGGCGCTGGAAGTCGTGCTCGGCCTTGGAGGCGTAGCCGACCTTGCCGCGGATGCGCGAGAGGCGGAAGACGCGGATGTCGTCGCGCTCGTGGGAGTGGCCGACGAGGTAGAACTGCCCGCCCTGGAAGAGCAGGTGGTAGGGGTCGACCTTGCGCCGCTCCTCGGAGTCTCGGCCGAGGGTGTAGTAGTCGAAGACGATCGTCTTGCGGCGGAAGATGGCGGTCTCGATCTTCGACAGTCGCTGTGAGAGCTCGCGGCCGCCGGGGTTGGCGGTCATCGCGAGGCGGACGGTCTGCTGCTCGGGCGAGGTGAGCGGCGACGGCTTGCCCCAGGAGAGCTGCTGGAGGGCGAGCCGGAGCGGCTCGGCGTAGGCGAACTCGCCGTCGAGGAGGGTGAGCGCGGTCCGCAGGCCGCTGAGCTCGGCGTCGTCGAACTCGATCGCGGGCAGGTAGAAGTTCTCGGGCGGGAGGGTGTAGGTCTCGGCCTCGTAGGAGCCCTCGCTGGACTTCTCGACCTCGAGCTCGATCCCGAGCGAGGCGAGCTCGGCGCGGTCGGCGTAGAAGCGGCGGTTGAACGCCTCGTCGCTGGTCATCTGGGCGTAGCCCTCGACGTCCTGGCGGATCTCGAGCGCGGAGACGGGCCGCCGCTCGGCCATCAGGAAGGAGATCAGCGACAGCTGCCGGATGAGCTTCTCGGTGTCCTTCGCCATGAACGGTTGAGCATACGCGCGCCAGGCCGGCTGGCGGGCCCGTCGACGGCGGTTCGGCACGTTCCGATGCCGCTATTTGCGAAATCGCGCAACTGTGACGCAGTCGGCGTGTCAGTGGATACGGTGTCGGTCTTGTCTGCCAGAGGGCTCTCAAGCGGGTTCGCGGCCGCCGTGGCGGCGTGCGCGGCGGTGGCCGTGCTCGGCGCCGGCAGCGCCCAGGCGGGATTCGTGCCGGCGCTCGGGTCGCCGTTTGCGTTCGAGCCGCCGGCGCCGGCGTTGGCGGTCGCCGATGCGGACGGCAACGGCACGCTCGACGTCGTGGCGGGGACGCCCACGTTGCGCCACGGCGCCGGCTCGGGGTTCCTCGGTGGGCCGTACCCCGTCGGCCCGGCGGGCGGTCCGGCGGCGCTCGCGCTGGCGGCGTCCGACCTGAATCTCGACGGCCGAACCGACTACGTCGCGCTGCTGCCGGGCGATCCTGATGCGCGGCTGGTCCGCTACCTCGGGCTGGCGGGCGGCGGCTATGTCACCGAGGAGCTGGTCGGCGCCGACGGCGGCCTCGGCGCGGCGGTCGACCTGGCGGTCGCGGCGATCGACGAGGACGGCTTCCCCGACGTCGCGGTGCTCGGCGACACTCCGGGCGCGGGCGTCACGGTCGTCTTCGGTGGCGACCGCGAGACCGCGAGCTTCGATTCGAACGTCGGCGCCCCGACGGCGCTCGCGGCGGCCGACCTCGACCGCGACGGCCGGGCCGAGCTGATCGCCGCGGGCGCGGGGCCGGCGGTGCGGGTGCTCGCGAACGCGGGCGAGGGTGTGCTCGAGCCGGGTGTCGCCCAGCCGGTCGGCGCGGCGGTCGGGCCGCTCGCCGACATCGCCGCCGGCGACCTCGACGGCGACGCGGTCCCGGATCTCGTCGCCGCCGACGCGGGCGGCGCCGCGCTGGGTGTGCTGCGTGGCGACGGCGCCGGCGGCCTGGCGCCGCGCGGCTCGCACCCGTCGGGCTTCGCGGGCGCGGCCACGGCGGTCGCGATCGCCGACGTCGACGGCGACGGCCGCGCGGACGCGCTCGCCGGCGGGCCGGGTGCGGTGACGCTCCACCTCGGCGACGGCGTGGGCGGCCTCGGCCACGATCCCTCCTGGACCCGCGCGACGGGCGGAGCCCCCGCGGTCGCGGTCGCCGCCGCGGCGGTCGCCGACGTCAACAACGACGGCCAGCCCGACGCGGTGACCGCCAACGGCGAGGGCACCGTCTCGGTGCTGCTCAACGACCACACGGGCGTGATGGCGCCCGACCCGGTTGCGGTCGACTTCGGGGCGGTGCTGCCGGCGAGCGGCTCGCGCACCGCCCACGTCACGCTGCGCTCGACCCGCGGCGTGCTGCGGGTGACGCGCGTGGCGAAGTCCGGCTCGCCGCTGTTCGCGGTCAGCGACGTCGACTGCATCGGCCGGCTGCTGCGCCGCGGCCAGGGGTGCACGGTCGCGGTCCGCTTCGACGCGCCGCGCAAGGCGGCCCGTCACGAGGCGCTGCTGTCGGTCGACGTCAACGCGCCGGCGATCGTGGTGTCGCTCGGCGCGACGACCCGCCCGCCGCAGATCCTCGGCATGCGGCTCAAGCGCAAGCGGGTGCGGCCCGGCCAGCGGCTGGCGCTGCGCTACCGGCTCAGCGAGGGCGCGCTCGTCCGCGCGCTGGCCGAGCGGGCGCTGCCCGGGCGCCGGGTCGCCGGGGAGTGCGTCGAGCCGCGGCGCGGCATCCTGCGCCGCAAGCGCTGCGTCCGCTGGGAGGAGCTGCGCACGGTCGGCGCCCGCTCTCCCGGCGGGCTCGCGCAGGTGAAGATCCCGACGCGCGCGAAGCCGACCGGCCGCCGGCGCGGCGGCAGGCGCCTGCCGGGGGTCGCCTACCCGCCCGGGGCCTACCGCCTCTCGCTGACCGCGATCGACCGGTTCGCCAACCGCTCCGAGGAGCGCCGCCTGCGCTTCCGGGTCCTGCGGCCCGCGAAGGCGAAGGGCAAGCGCGGCGCGGGCCGCCGCCCCGTCCGGCGCTAGCCTGGACGCATGAACGAGAACGGGGGCGGGCGTGGCTGACGCGGCACTGGTGGCGGGCGGAGCGGGTGCGCTCGGCGGGGCGGTCGTCGACGAGCTGCGCCGGCGCGGCTGGGACGTGACGGTGATCGACCGCGAGCCCCATCCCGAGACGTCGGCACCGGTGGCGGGCGGCGCCCTGCGCTCGGTCCAGGCTGACCTGCTCGACCCGGAATCCGCGGCCGCGGCGGTCCAGTCGGTGGAGGGGCTGCGTGCGGTGGTCAACCTCGTCGGCGGCTTCTCGATGGGCCAGAACGTCGGCGAGACCGAGCTCGACGACTTCGAGTTCATGCTGCGGCTGAACCTCTTCCCGGCGTTCAACCTTGCGCGCGCGGCGATGCCGCTGCTGGCCGGCGCGGGCGGCGGGGCGTTCGTCTGCGTCTCGGCGCGTGCGGCGCTGGAGCCGTTCGCCGGCGCGGCCGGCTACATCACCGCGAAGGCCGGTGTGCTGGCGTTCGTCCGGTCGCTGCACGCCGAGTACCACGACGCGGGTGTGCGCGCGAACGCGATCCTGCCGAGCGTGATCGACACGCCCGCCAACCGGGCGGCGATGCCGGGCGCCGACTGGACGAGGTGGGTCGAGCCGGCCGAGATCGGCCGCGTGGTCGCCGCGCTCTGCTCGGAGGACTTCACGCCGACGTCCGGCGCGGCCGTACCGGTGTACGGCCGCGCCTGAGCGTCGCGGCTGCTACTGGACGTTGCGCTCGCAGGCGTCCAGAGCCTGGTCCTTGCCGGGCACGCCGCTCGGGTAGAGGTCCTCGACGACCTTCTTGCAGACCTCGCGGCCGATCTCCTCGGCGTCCTCGCGGTCGCCGGAGCCGGCCTGCTCGCAGAGGTCCTCGAGCTGCGACTTGGTGTCGCCGGAGAGCTGCGGGTAGGAGGTCACCGCCTGCTTGCAGCTCGCGATCGCCTGCTCGAGGTTCGGGGCCACCGCGCCGCCGTTGTCGTCGGGGGTGGTCGGCGTCGTCTCGGTGGTGTCGGTCGTGTCGGTGACCGTCTCGGTGTCGGTCACGATCTCGTCGTCGGTGACGACCTCGTCGTCGGTCATGGTGTCGGTGACGGTGTCGGTCGCGGCGGGCTCGTCGTCGCCGCCGCAGCCGGCGTAGGCGAAGCCGAGCACCAGCAGTGCCGCCATCAGGGTGATCAGACGCTTGCTCATGGTTCCTTCCGTAGGAGTGAGGGTTCGAGAAGCTAACGGGCGGGGCGGCGGCCGATTACGCGGCCGAATGGCCCAGACGGGAGCCCCCCGCCGACCCGGATGGGTTTCATCGGCGCCCGCCCGCGAGAAGATAAGGCCATGAGCATCCTCAGCGACGACAAGCGAGCGGAGCGCGAGCAGCTGATCGAGCTGCTCGCCCAGGCCTACTGGATGGAGCTCGAGACGGTGATGAGCTACATCGCCAACTCGATCAACCCCGACGGGGTCCGGGCGCGCGAGGTGGTCGACAGCCTCGAGCAGGACATCCAGGAGGAGCTCGGCCACGCCCAGCAGTTCGGCCGTCGCATCAAGGAGCTGTACGGCACGGTGCCCGGCTCGGAGGAGTTCAACGCGGTGCAGAGCTACCTTCAGCCGCCCTCGGACAACATCGACATCGAGCACGTCATCAAGGGCGTGATCGAGGCCGAGTCCGGCGCGATCGACCACTACAACAAGATCATCGAGTTCGCCGAGGAGCACGGCGACCCGGTCACCGCCGACATGGTGACGACGATCCTCGCCGACGAGGAGGGCCATCGGCGGATGTTCGAGGGCTTCCTGCGCGAGTACGAGCGCGACTAGCCTCGCCTCCTCCCGCGTGGATACGGGGCCGGCGACGCGCGGTGGCCGGCGCGGCTAGGGTCTGGCCGCGATGAGGCTCGGGGTGGTCGGCGCGGGGACGATGGGGGCCGGGATCGCGCAGTTGGGCTGCGCGGCCGGCTTCGAGACGGTGCTGCACGACCCGTTCGCGGCGGCGCTCGAGAACGGCGCGGCCGACGCCCGCCAGGGCCTGGAGCGGTGGGCCGAGAAGGGCCGCGCCGCGGCCGGCGCCGCCGGGCTGCTCGAGACCGCGGCGGAGTTGGACGGACTCGCCGGCTGCGACCTCGTGATCGAGGCCGTCCCCGAGCGGGCGGAGCTCAAGCGCGAGCTGTTCGAGGCGCTGGGCGCCGTGGCCCCCGGGGCGGTGCTGGCCACCAATACCTCCTCGATCCCGGTGACCGCCCTCGCGGGCGCGGCGCGAGATCCAGAGCGGGTCGTCGGGATGCACTTCTTCAACCCGCCGCCGCTGATGCGGCTGGTCGAGGTGATCGCCGCCGACCAGACCGGTCCCGAGGCCGTCGCACTCGCCCACGAGGTCGCGGCTGCGATGGGCAAGGTCGCGATCGACGCCGCCGACGGGCCCGGCTTCCTCGTCAACCGCTGCGGGCGGCCGTTCTACGCCGAGGCGCTGCGCTGCCTGCAGGAGCGGATCGCCGGTCACGCCGAGATCGACCGGGTCTACCGGCTCGGCGGTGGCTTCCGGATGGGGCCGTTCGAGCTGATGGACCTCGTCGGGGTCGACACGGGCTATGCGGTCGCGCGGTCGTTCACCGAGCTGTCGTTCGGCGAGCCGCGCTGGAAGCCGAGTCCGATCCAGGCGCGGATGGTGGCCGCCGGCCGGCTCGGGCGCAAGGCCGGCCGCGGCTACTACGACTATGACGGCGACCCGCACCGGCCCGCCGACCCCGAGCCGCCCGCGCCGGACCCGGCGGCGCTCGGCGCCCTCGGCGACGCCCCGGCTCCCGCCGGCGCCGACGCCGAGCTGGTCCGCCGCGGGACCGCCTTCGCCGCGCTCGCGGCGGACGCCGGGCTGGCCGACTGCGCTACCGAGCCGCTCGGCGGCCGCGCCGCGACCGGGTTCGCGCTGCTGCCCGGCGCCGGCCTCGTCGAGCTGTGCGGCGAGCGCGACCCGGCGGCCGAGGCGCTCGCCGCCCGCGCCGGCCTGCACACCGCCTGGGTCGGCGACGCGCCCGGCCTGGTGCTCGGCCGGGTCGTCGCCCAGCTCGTCAACGAGGCCGCGTTCGCGATCGGCGAGGGCGTCGGCAGCGCGGCCGACGTGGACCGGGGGGTGGAACTCGGCCTCAACCATCCGCGCGGCCCGGTCGCGTGGTCTGAGCTGCTCGGGGTCGAGCGGGTCGCGGCGACGCTCGACGGCCTCTGGCGCCACTACCGCGAGGAGCGCTACCGGCCGGCGCCGCTGCTGACGCGCGCGCTCGCCACCGGTCGCGGCCTGGCCGAGCTGGGCTGACCGGCTGCGGGCCGGCCGACCCGGCGGCCGGATACCGTCTTGGCGATGGCGAAGCTGCGCAGCGCCGGACTGCTGGTCTACCGTCGCGTCGACGGCGGCGTCGAGGTGCTGCTCGGCCACATGGGCGGCCCGTTCTGGGCGCGCAAGGACCGCCACGCCTGGTCGATCCCGAAGGGCGAATGCGAGCCCGGCGAGGAGCCGCTCGCGGCCGCGAGGCGCGAGTTCGAGGAGGAGATCGGGCAGCCGGCGCCGGCCGGCGAGCCGTTCGCGCTCGGCGAGGTCGTCCAGGGCGGCGGGCGCAAGATCGTGACCGCCTGGGCTGTCGAGGGCGACCTCGACGTGAGCGCGATCGTCAGCACGACCTTCGAGATGGAGTGGCCGCGCGGCTCGGGCGAGCTGCGCGAGTTTCCCGAGTTCGACCACGCCGCCTGGACCCCGCTCGACGCGGCGCGCGAGCGGATGATCAGGGCGCAGGCGGCCTTCCTCGATCGGCTGCTCGAGCGGATCGGCAGCCAGCCGCAGTAGCGCTGTGGCGAAATACGGATTGCCGCGGCTGAGCGCTGGGTACCTTGGGCTCATGGCCGATCCGTGGACCCAGTTCGACGAGCCGGACGAGCCCGTCGAGGTGACCATCGACAGCGAGGAGCTCGCCGTCGCGACCGCCGACACCCTCGGCGTCTTCCTCGGTGAGCTGCGCAACTACCCGCTGCTGAGCAAGGCGCAGGAGGTCGAGCTGGCGAAGCGGATCGAGAAGGGCGACCTGGCCGCCAAGGAGCGCCTGGTCAACTCGAACCTGCGCCTCGTCGTCTCGCTCGCCAAGCGCTACCAGGGCCAGGACCTGCCGCTGCTCGACCTGATCCAGGAGGGGGTCCTCGGGCTGATCCGCGCCGCCGAGAAGTTCGACTGGCGCAAGGGCTACAAGTTCTCCACCTACGCGACGTTCTGGATCCGCCAGTCGATCCAGCGCGGTCTCGGCAACCAGTCGCGCACGATCCGCCTGCCGATCCACATCGGCCAGCGTGAGCGCAAGATCGCCCACTTCACCCGGCAGTTCCAGGCCAAGCACGGCCGCGAGCCCGGCGACGCGGAGATCGCGGCCGGCACCGGCCTCAGCGAGCGTGAGATCGACGAGGTGCGCGCCGTGACGCGGACGATCACCAGCCTCGAGCGCCAGGTCGGCGACGACGGCCAGACCGAGTTCGGCGAGCTGCTGCCCGCCGAGGGGCCCGCGACCGACGAGGTGGTCGAGGTGACGCTGACCGAGCAGAGCCTCCATCGCGCGATCGCCGGCCTGCCCGAGCGCGAGCGCGAGGTGCTGGCGCTCCGCTACGGGATCGGGGGCGTCGACCCGGTGCCGCTGCGCGAGGCCGGCCGGCGGCTCGGAGTGTCGTCGGAGAGCGTCCGCAACCTGGAGAAGACCGCGCTGCGCCACCTCGCCGAGAACCGCGAGGTCGCGGCGCTCGGCGCGGCCGCCTGAGGCGGCGGTACGCTGCGGCCACGGTGGGCCGCCTGAGAAAGCTGAGGCGCGAGTCGCAGCTGTTCGCGATCGGCTCGGCGTGCTTCGCGCTCGGGGCGCTGCCCGGCTACGCGAGCCTGGTCGGCGAGCTGGCCGACAACGTCACCTACTTCGTCGGCTCGATCTTCTTCACCACCGCGGCGTTCACGCAGCTGCGGCTGAGCGGCCGCTGGCGCGCGGGGGCGTGGCGGAACGTCGCCGACTGGGACGACTGGTGGTCGGCGGCGGTCCAGCTCTCCGGCACGATCGCCTTCAACGTGTCGACCGGCGCGGCGCTCGCCCAGCACCTCACCGCCGCGGACGAGATGCACTACGTGTGGCGCCCGGACGCGATCGGCTCGCTCTGCTTCCTGGTGTCGAGCGCGCTGGCGATCAAGGCGACCACTCACCGCGACGGCCTCTGGGACCCGGAGGCGCGCAACTGGTGGACGACGTGGCTGAACGTGGCCGGCTCGATCGCGTTCGGCGTGTCGGCCGTCGGCGCCTACGTCGTCAGCGACTCGGGCGAGCTGCTCAACGCCGAGCTCGTCAACCTGGGCACCTTCGTCGGCGCAGTCTGCTTCCTGGTGGCGGCGCTGCTGCTGCGGCCGCCGCGGGCGAGCCAACCCGGGCCGGGGCGCGGCGAAGCGGCGTAGAGCGGCGCTACAGCTCCTCGCCGCGGCGCTCGCGGTCCGCGGCCTCCTCCTCGTGGCGGCGCGCGGCCTCGACGGCGGCCCGGCGGCGGTCGCCGATCGTGTCGGCCTCTCGCCGCGCCTGCTCGGCGGCCTCGGTGTGCTCGGCCGCCCGACGCTCGTGGAACTCGGCCTCGCGGGCGTGCTCCTCGGCCTGCGGCGCGAGGCTGCGCGCGCGCTCGATCTTCGCGTCGGCCTCCTGGCGGTGGGCGGCCGCCTCCGTGCCGAGCTGCTCGCGGCGCTCTGCCCGTCTGGCCGAGCGCCGCCGCAGCAGCGGCAGTGCGACGGCCGTCACGAGCACGACGGCGACGGCGGCGATCACGACGATCCAGATGGTGTCCATGGTCGAGGCTCTGCTGCCCGCGCCCGCCGATCGCCAAACCCCGCGCGGGA
>JAAYBF010000027.1 GCA_012718975.1 Solirubrobacterales bacterium
CCTGGACTACGGAACCGAAGGTCAGAGGTTCGAATCCTCTCCGGCGCGTCCCGCGAAAGACCTGCTAACCGCCGGTTTTCCACTTCTCCGGGGACTCGCCCGCCACCGCCTTGTTCTCCGTTCCTGTTCTCCAGATGCGGGGGCCAAGGCGCCGGGCGCCTCCCCCTACCCCTGTCGGAGGCCCCGCCTCCGACAAGGCTCTACCGACGGGGGCGATGATGGGAGACACCACGCGGATCGCCGGGAGCCTGCGGGGTGGTCGGTCGCACCCGACGGTGCAGGCGCGGCGAAGGCCGACCCGTCGCCGTGGGCGACTGTCCCTGGGCGATGCGCTGCGCGGCGACGGGAGTGCCCCGGATCACGAAGGCGGGCGGGCCCCGGTCTGAGCCACCCGTCAGGTCACTGCGCCGGCGGCTTGCCCGGGGAGACCGCACCGCATTCGTAGGCGAGGATCACGGCGTGGATTCGGTCGCGTGCGCCGACCTTCGTGAGCACGTTGCGGACGTGGCTCTTGACGGTTGTCTCCTCGACGGTGAGAGCGGCGGCGATCTCGCGGTTGGAGCGCCCTTGGGCGATGAGCAGGAACACCTCGCGCTCGCGTGGCGTGAGGTCGGCAAGCCGGGGATCCGGGGAGGAGCTCAGGATCGGCTGCTCGACCACCCGCTCGATCACGCGTCGGGTCACCGCGGGTGAGAGCAGCGCGTCGCCGAGGGCGACGACATGGATCGCGCGCAGCAGATCCTCGGGAGCGCTGCGCTTGAGCAGGAAGCCACTGGCGCCGGCGCGCAGCGCGCCGACGACGTACTCGTCCTCGTCGAAGGTCGTGAGGATCACCACGCGGGCGTCGGGCACCCGCGCGATCAGCTCGCTGGTCGCGGCGATGCCGTCCATCTGTGGCATTCGGACGTCCATCAGCACGACATCGGGGTGGTGGTGTGGCGCGCGGCGCAGCGCGATGTCGCCGTCCTCGGCCTCGGCGACGACGTCGAGCGCCGGGTCGCTGGAGAGGATCAGGCGCAGGCCGCGGCGGACGAGCTCGTCGTCGTCGACCAGCATCACGCGGATCGCCCCGTTCGCCTCGGTCACGGCGTCCTCGCGCCTTGGGGCAGCGTCGCGCGGACCTCGAATCGGTCACCGACGCTGCGCGCGTCCAGCGTGCCGCCGAGCAGCGCGGCGCGCTCCCTCATCCCGGTCAGGCCGTGGCCGCCCGTCGTCCGACCCGTCGCGCCGTCGGCGACGGGGTTGACCACCGTGAGCGTCAGCACGCCATCGCCGCACTCGAGCGTCAGCTCGGCGGCGCCGGTTCCGTGGCGCGCGGCGTTGGTCATGGCCTCCTGTGCGATGCGATAGGCGGCGCGATCGGTCGGTGGCGCCAGTCGCAGCTCAGGGCTCGTGCGGTCGCGCAGCGAGAAGTCCAGGCCGGCGGCCTGGTGGCGCTCGACGAGTGCGGCGATTCGGTCCATGCCAGGCAGCGGCTCCAGGTCGGCCGGCGCGCCATTGCGCGTTCCGCCCAGGATCGCGTCGATGTCCTGCATCGTCTCGCGCGCGATCGCCTCGATGGTCGCGATCGCCCCGCGGCTGCGCTCCGGCTGACTGTCCTGGACGAGCCGCGCCGCTCCGGCCTGGATGAGGATCGAGTTGATCGCGTGCCCGACCGAGTCGTGCAACTCGCGAGCGATCCGCGATCGCTCCTCGGCGACCGCGAGGCGCTGCTCGCGCACGGTGCGCTCCCGCTCCTGCGCGGCCCGCTGCCGTGCCAGGCGGCGGCGATCGCCGACGATCCAGCCGCCCGCCCACAGGAGCGCGGTGATCGTGTACTCGCCCGGCTCGGGTTCGAAGCGAGCCCAGGCCACGGCGACAAACGCCGCGAAGGCGGCGATGCAGGCGATCAGGATGAAGAAGGCGTCCTGCCTCCTCCGGTCGCGCTCGGCGAGCGTGGCGAGGACGATCGCCGGAGCGGGCGCGGTCAGCACTGCGTAGTCGAGCGCGACGAGCGCCACCGTGGCACCGAGGACCGCCACCAGCGCCGCTCGCGGCGCCCGGTGACGCGCCAGCAGCGGGAGCGCGGCGAGCAGGCAGACGGCCACGCCGACCATGTCGGCTCCGCGCGCCTCGCCGGCCTTCGCGCCGAACGCCTGGGTGGCCATCTGCGCGACCGAGAATCCGAACACCGCAGCCGTGAGCGCGGCGTCGAGCGCGAGTTGGCGCGAGCCCGGCGCGGACCTGATCGTCGACACGAGGCCGAGCCTAATGGCGCTCCTCCTGGCCGGACACCTCCCGCGGCAGGAGGCGTCTCCTCCCGCGGGAGGAGACGGAGGATCCGCCGAGCGGACGTTTCGCGCGGGCCGCAGCCGGCCTAGCTTCGCCGGTCATGCAGAAGACACCGATCTCCGCCTCGCCTGCCGCCCAGCCGCCGATGGACCGCACCGGGCGCTGGCTCGCCGGCCTCACCCGCTGGGTGCTCGCCCACAAGCGCCTGGTCGCGGTCGGCTGGCTCGCGCTGACCTTGGTCGGGTTCTACGGCTCCGCGAAGGTCACCGACGCGCTCAACGAGAACTTCACGATGCCCGACAGCGCGAGCACCGTGACGAACGAGCGGATCGTCGGTCTCTTCCACACGGGCGGCGCAACCCCGCCGCTTGTGGCCGTCGTCACGCTGCCACCCGGGACGACGGCAGGTAATCCGGCGGTCCGCGCGGATCTGCGGACACTCGAGGAGGACCTCGCGCGCGCCGTTCCCGGCGCTCGCATCGCGTCGGCCGGCTCCACGTTCGAGCCGGCCTACGTCTCAGACGACGGCCGCACCACTTACGCGATCGTGCATCCGCCGTCGACCGCGGTCGACGCCGCCGGGCCGAGCGGGAACGAGATCAGCGACGCGACGCTCGCGAGCGCTGAGCGAGCCGTCGCGGGCGCGCGCGTGGGCGGCGCCGAGGTACGGCTCACGGGTGCCGCGCTGCTGGCCCGCGAGACGCCGGGCGCAGGCGGCGGTCCCAGCTTCCTGAACGAGACGGTGATCGCCGGCGTCGGGGCACTGATCGTGCTGGTGTTCGTCTTCGCGTCCGCGCTCGCCCTCGTACCGCTGCTGATGGCGATCGTCGCGATCCCGGTCACGCTGCTGGCCGTCTGGGGGCTCACCGCGCTGACCGAGGTCAACCTGGTCGTCGTCTTCCTCGTCTCGCTGATCGGCCTCGGTATCGCGATCGACTACGCGCTCCTAATCGTCATGCGCTGGCGCGAGGAACGAGACCGCGGGCAGAGCAACGAGCAGGCGATCGTGCAGGCCGCCGGAACCGGCGGGCGCACGGTGCTGTTCAGCGGCACCACCGTGGCGATCGGGCTGCTCACGGCGCTCGTGCTCCCGGTGCCGTTCCTGCGCTCGATGGGCTTCGGCGGCCTGCTCATCCCGCTCGTGTCCGTCGTCGTCGCGCTGACGCTGCTGCCGGTCGTGCTCGCGACGGTCGGGCCGGCCGCCGACGCCCGCCGGCTGCGACGCACCAGCCGCGCCGAGCGGCACTGGGCCGCCTGGGCGCGCCTGGTCATCCGCCATCGCGCCGCCGCCGCGCTCGGCGGCACGGCCGTGCTCGTCGCCCTCTGCATCGTCGCGCACGGCATGCTGCTCGGCACCCCCGAAGCCCAGTCGCTCGGCGGCACCGGCAACCCGAAGGTCGCGCTCGAGCAGCTCGATCGCTCCGGGATCGGCGCCGCGCCGCTCGCGCCGATCGAGGTCCTGACCCCGGCCGCCCGAGCGGACGACACCACCGCCCGCATGGCGACGGTCGACGGCGTCCGCGCCGCCAGCGCACCGCGCGGCGCCTGGCGCGCCGACGGTGAGGCGGTCGTCGAGGTCCTCCCCCGCAGCGACACCAACTCGCGGGCCGGACGCGAGGCGGTGGACGCCGTGCGCGACGCCGCCGCCGCGCAGCCGGCGACGACCGTCGGCGGAGGGACCGCGCAGACGATGGACTTCATCGACGGCGTCTACGGCTCCTTCCCGCTGATGCTCGTGCTGATCTCGGTCGTCACGTTCCTGCTGCTCGCGCGCGCGTTCCGCTCGATCGTGCTGCCCGCGAAGGCGATCGCGATGAACCTGCTGTCGGTCTTCGCGACCTGGGGCGTGATGACGCTCGTCTGGCAGCACGGCGTCGGCACCGAGCTGCTGTTCGGCGTCGGCCCCTCCGGGTCGGTGCTGTCGTGGGCGCCGGTGATCGTGTTCGCGTTCATCTACGGGCTCTCGATGGACTACGAGGTGTTCATCCTCGCCCGGATGCGCGAGGAGTACGACCGCACCGGCTCCACCGACGAGGCGGTCGTGCGGGGGATGGCCGGCACCGGGCGGCTCGTGACCAGCGCGGCGCTGATCGTCTTCCTCGCGTTCGCCTCGCTGGCAACCGCCGGGGACGCGGACCTGCAGGTGCTCGCCACCGGGCTCGCCGCGGGTGTCCTGATCGACGCGCTGATCGTGCGCTCCCTGCTCGTCCCCGCCACCGTCTCGTGGCTCGGCCGCTGGAACTGGTGGATGCCCGAGCGCGGCCGACGACTCCTGCGCCTGCCGGCGGTCACCCCGGCCGCCGAGTCATGAAGAGGGCGGGGCCGCGCGAGGATCGCGGTGAAGGCCGGCCCGGCACCCTGTACATACCCCCGCGTCTTGCGGATGTTCGTACGCGGGCGGGCCGCGCCTAGATGACGGCGAGCTCCGTCCCGTCGGACGCGTGGTCGGCCATCGCGGCGCTGCGGATCGCGGGGTCGTCGTAGGTGTTCCAGTAGTAGGTCGTGGTCCAGGAGGAGAAGAGCCCGGTGTAGATGGTCTTCTCGAACTCCCCTGAGCTCATGGCCGCGCAGCCGTCGACCATCGCGACCTGCTGCAGGGTGTGGAACGCGCGGCTGACGTTGTCCTGCTCGCTGGCCTTCTCCGGGTAGTGCGCGTTGACATAGGCCGCGCGCACGAACCGCGACGGCGAGTAGTAGTCGCCCGGGATCCCTCGCATGTGCGACCCGGAGCCGAACGGGGCCAGGTGCGCCCGGCCGAGCACGGTGTCCTCGGGGAAGTCGGGTGCGGCGTTGAGGTAGTTGCGCAGGTTCTCGTGGTGCCAGGCGAAGCCCGGCTGGTTGGTGAGGACGTCGACGTCGTCGTCGAAGACCTGCATCCCGTCGCTGGTGTGCTCCACCACCAAGGCGCGGTCGGCATCGCCGACGATCCAGTGCAGCAGCGAGCTCGGGTACCTCTGGTTGATCGGTCTGTCGACGATGACGACGTCGCCGAGCGCGGCCTCGACCTCGTCGACGCTGGCGAACTGCGAAGCGACCCAGAGCGGGAACTCGAAAGCCGCGACGTTCGTCGCGCCCTCGACCGGCTCCGGGGCGTACTGCGCATACCCCGGGAAGTTGAGGCCGGCGACCGCGAGGCCCGCGTCGTTGCCGCAGTCGAAGTAGAGCGGCGTGTCCTCCTCGACGATGCCCATGCCGATGACGGCATGCCGGATGCCGGCCACCGCACCGAACGGCGACCTGGTGGCATATCCGGTGGGCGTGACGACGACGCGCTCCCCGTAACCGCTCGTCCAGTCGAGGTTGCGTGCAAGGTAGAGGTGGCCGTCGCCGTCGGAGAACCTGATGCCTGTGCACATGTCGATGGCCCCTCCGGGTCCGTTGGCTCGCACCCTTCAACATGCCCCGCCACGCCGCCGGCAACACATGCTCGTCACCGCTCGATCAAGGGAGGACGCCCGTGCGAAGGGCCACCTCGAGGCTGACGGCCGGGTGCGTGCCCGCAGCGCTCGCCCGGACTAGCCTCCCGCCATGCACCTCTCGCACCGGAACGAGCTCGAGCCGTACGTGACCGCCGACGGATCGACGATCCGTGAGTGGGCAGGCCCCGGCTACTCGCCGGCACAGAACATGAGCATGGCCGAGGCCACCGTCGCCCCCGGAGCCGCGACGACCGCCCACTACCACCGCAAGGCGGAGGAGCTCTACCTCGTCACCGCCGGCCACGGCCGGCTGCGCGTCGACGACGTCGAGCGCGAGATCGCCCCGGGCGACTGCGCGGTCATCCCGCCCGGCAGCGTCCACAAGCTGTGGAACACCGGCCCCGACGACCTCGTCGTGGTCTGCTGCTGCTCGCCCGCCTACTC
>JAAYBF010000207.1 GCA_012718975.1 Solirubrobacterales bacterium
CGCGAGCTGGGCGTGCGGGTCGTCGCCCCCGACCGGCCGGGCGTGGCGGGCTCGGCGCGCCAGCCCGGCCGCCGGCTGCTCGACTGGCCGGCCGACGCCGCCGCGCTCGCCGACGCGCTCGGGATCGAGCGGTTCGCGGTCGCGGGCTGGTCGGCCGGCGGCGCCTACGCGGCCGCCTGCGGCCACGCGCTCGGGGACCGGGTGACCGCGGTCGCGCTGGTCGCGGCGGCGATCCCCGGCGACTGGCCCGGCGCGCGCACCGACGGCGACCGGATGGACCGCCTGCTGATGGCGCTCGCGACCGGCGCCCGGCCGGTGGCGCGCGGAGCCTTCGGCGCGGCCCGGCTGGCGGTGCGGGTCGCCCCCGGCGCCTGGCGCCGTGGCGGCCGGCGCTGGCTCGGCCCGACGTCCGGCGCGGTCGCCGCGGGCCTCGCCGCCGACGTCGCCGGCGCCGTCGCCCAGCCCGCCGGCGCCGTCGACGACTACCGCGTGCTCGCCGAGCCGTGGGGGTTCGACCCGGCCGCGATCGCCGCCCCGGTCGCGATCTGGCAGGGCGACGCCGACCGCCTCGTGCCCGCCGCCTGGGCCGGCCGCCTCGCCGAAGCGATCCCCGGCGCGACCGTCCACCTCCGGCCCGGCGAGGGCCACGCGCTCGGCCCCGCCGCCTGGCGCGAGATCCTCGCCTGGGCCGCCGCGACGACTACCGAAACCTCGCCCGATCCGCCGCCCGCGGTGTCCGGTTGAGGTTCGGCATGGCATGGGTGCGCAAGCTCGACCGGTCCGCCGGAGCGGCGGATCGGTCGAGGAAGCGCACGCCCGGGGTCAGGCGAGGTTGAACAGGGTGGACTTCAGCTGGGTGTAGCCCTTCAGCGCGTGGAGGGACTTGTCGCGGCCGAAGCCGGACTGCTTGTA
The DNA here is from genome assembly GCA_012718975.1 of Solirubrobacterales bacterium. GTDB lineage: Bacteria > Actinomycetota > Thermoleophilia > Solirubrobacterales > Thermoleophilaceae > JAAYBF01. The sequence goes on from JAAYBF010000207.1 coordinate 913, forward strand.
GCCGCCGAAGGGCAGCGCGAGGTCGCTGCGGTCGAAGCAGTTGACGTAGACGCTGCCGGCGCGCAGCTCGCGCGCGAAGCGGTGCGCGCGCCGCACGTCGGAGGTCCAGACGCCGGCCGCGAGGCCGTAGTCGGTGTCGTTGGCGATCGCGATCGCCTCGTCGTCGCCGCCGAAGGTCAGCACCGACAGCACCGGCCCGAAGATCTCCTCGCGCGCGACGCGCATGTCGTTGCGCACCCCGGTGAAGATCGTCGGCTCGAAGTAGAAGCCGCCGCTGTCGGCGAGCGCGCGGTCGCCGCCGCCGAGCAGCTCCGCCCCCTCGCCGCGACCGACGGCCACGTAGTCGACGACCCGCTCGAGCTGGGTCTGGTCGATCATCGCGCCCATCCGCGTGTCGCCCGCGAACGGGTCGGCCGGCGACCACGCGCGGCGCTCGGCCTCGAGCTTCTCGCACAGCTCGTCGGCGCGCGACTCGTGCACCAGCACGCGCGAGCCGGCGTTGCAGACCTGGCCGGCGTTGCCGAAGATCGCCTCGGCGCTCTGGGCGACGACGACGTCGAGGTCGGCCGCGTCGCCCAGGACGATGCTCGGCGACTTGCCGCCGCACTCCAGCGACACCTGCTTGGCGTTGGACTCCGCCGAGTAGCGCAGGAACAGCTTGCCGGTCTCGGTCGAGCCGGTGAAGGCGATCTTGTCGACGTCGGGATGCAGGCCGAGCGCGCGGCCGGCGTCCTCGCCGAGGCCCGGCACGACGTTGAGCACCCCCGCCGGCAGCCCGGCCTCGACCGCCAGCTCGGCCAGCCGCAGCGCCGGCAGCGGCGCCTGCTCGGCGGGCTTGACGACGACGCTGTTGCCGGCGGCCAGCGCCGGCGCGATCTTCCACACCGGCATCAGCAGCGCGAAGTTCCACGGCACGACCGCGCCGACGACGCCGAGCGGCTCCGGGGTCACGGTCGCGTAGATCGTCTCGGCGGTCGGGACGACCTCGCCGTAGACCTTGTCGATCGCCTCGCCGAAGAACTGGAACTGGTCGGCGGCGAGCGAGACCTCGAACTTCGCGTCGCCGATCGGCTTGCCGGTGTCGAGCACCGACAGCAGCGCCAGCTCGTCGGCGTGGTCGGCGACGAGCGTCGCGAGCCGCTGCAGGACGGCCTTGCGCTCCTTCGGGGCGATCCGCGCCCAGCGGCCGTCCTCGAACGCGGCGCGGGCGGAGGCGACGGCGCGGTCGACGTCGGCCTCGCCGCCGGCGGCGACGTCGGCCAGCTTGCGGCCGGTGACCGGGCTGATGTCGGCGAACGTCGCGTCGCCGGCCGGGTCGGCGGGCGCGCCGTCGACGAACGGCCGGGTCGGCAGGTCGACCTCGGCGAGCTTGCTCTGCCAGGTCTCGGCGATGGTCGTGCTCATCGTGGGTCCTCCAGGAGGGTCGGGGTGAGTCGAGGGCGGTGTGCGATCGAAGGGCTCATGACGGGCCGAAGCTGCGGCCGCCGCAGATCGGCAGCAGCTGGCCGGTGACGTAGCTGGACTGCGGCGAGGCGAGCCAGTGGACGACGTCGGCGACCTCGGCCGGCGCGCCGGCCCGGCCGAACGGGATCCGCGCGACGAACCGCTCGCGCAGCTCGTCGGGGATCGCGTCGGTCATCTCGGTCGCGATGAAGGCGGGCGCGACGGCGTTGACGCGCACCCGCGGCGCCAGCTCGAGCGCCAGCGCACGGGTCAGGCCGATCAGCCCCGCCTTCGAGATCGCGTAGTTGAACTGGCCGACGTTGCCGCTGGCCGACTTCGAGCTGAGGTTGACGATCGCGCCGCCGTCGGCGAGCCGCGGGGCCAGCAGCGCCGCCAGCTCGTGGGCGGCGCCGAGGTTGACCCGGACGACGGCGAGGAACTCCTCCTCGGTCATCCGCTTGAGCAGCGCGTCGCGGGTGATGCCGGCGTTGTTGACCAGCGCCCGGGGCGGCGCGTCGAGCGCCGCGAGCGCGTCGGCTACGCGCGCCCGGCCGGCGACGGAGGCGACGTCGGCGACCGCCGCCGCGACGGTCCCGGACGCGGCGCCGTCGAGCCGCGCGGCGGTCTGCTCGACGTCGGGCGCGAGGTCGGCGGCGAGCACGTCCCAGCCGGCGGCGGCGAACCGCTCGGCGATCGCGGCGCCGATGCCGCGCGCCGCTCCGGTGACGACGACCGCGCCGCTCATGCCGCCGGCCTTCCGACGTGGACGTCGTCGCAGTGGACGAGCTGGCCGGTCGCGGCGCCGCCGGCGAGCAGCCAGGCGACGGTGTCGGCGACCGGGGCGACCGGCGCCGACGGGTCGGCGGTGACCGCGTGGGCGGGGACGCCGTCGCGGCGGCCCTCGGCGGCGAGGCTGCGCGCGCCGCCGAGCAGGCCGGTCGCGAGCGCGGCGCGCAGCGGGGCCGCGTGACCGTAGACGGCCGCCCCGTCGACGACGTAGACGACCGGTGCGCCGGCGGCGACCGCGCGCTGGCTGAGCCGGTAGGCGGCGAGCAGCTCGGCCTCGAGCTCGGCCCAGCTCGACGGGTCGGCGGCCGCGGCGTCGAGCACCAGCGCGTCCTCGGGCTCGCCGCCGGCGAGGCCGCGCTCGCGCAGCGCCGTCGCGAGCGCCCCGTCGCCGGTCACGTGCGCCGCCTGGGGCGGCTGTCGGTCCTCCATCGCTGCTCCTCCGCGAATCGCGCTTTCACCTACCTATCGCCCGATAGGCTACACTCCTCGCCGCAGAAAGTCATGGACCTCACCTTCACCCCATCCGAGACCGCCTTCCGCGACGAGCTGCGCGGCTGGCTGGCCGACAACGACCCGGGCCCCGAGCCCCACGGCGACGAGCACGCCCACTTCGCCTGGCGGCTGGACTGGCAGCGGCGCCTGGCCGCCGCCGGCTGGTCCGGCGTCCACTGGCCGGTCGAGCACGGCGGCCGCGGCGCGACGCTGACCGAGTCGGCGATCTTCTTCGAGGAGCTGGCCAACCGCCGCGCCCCGCTGCCCGGGAACGTGCTCGGCCTCCTGCTCGCCGGCCCGACGATCATGACCTGGGGCGACGAGGCCCAGCGCGAGCGCCACCTCGGCCCGATCCTCACCGGCGAGGAGGTCTGGTGCCAGGGCTTCTCCGAGCCCGACGCCGGCTCCGACCTGGCCGCCGTCAAGACGCGCGCGGCGCGCGACGGGGACGGCTGGACGATCACCGGCCAGAAGGTCTGGACCAGCTACGCCCACCACGCCCGCTGGTGCATGCTGCTCGCCCGCACCGACCCCGCCTCCGAGCGCCACCGCGGCCTCACCTACTTCCTGCTCGACATGGAGCAGGACGGCGTCGAGGTCGTGCCGCTGCGCCAGATCACCGGCGAGTCGCACTTCAACGAGCTGTTCCTCGACGGCGCCCGCGCGACCGACGCCCAGGTCCTCGGCGGCGAGGGCAACGGCTGGCGCGTCGCGATGACCACGCTCTCCAACGAGCGCTCCGGGCTCGCGTTCTTCCACCAGGTCCGGATGCGCCAGCTCGTCGACGCGCTCGCCGCCGAGCTGGCCGAGCGCGGCGGGCTCGACGACCCGCGCACCGCCGACGCGCTCGCCGACGTCGCCGCCCAGGTCGAGGTGCTGCGGCTGACCGCCTACCGCGGCCTGACGCGGCTCGAGCGGACCGGCGAGCCCGGGCCCGAGAGCGCGCTGACCAAGCTGATGTGGTCGCGCGCCAACCAGGCGCTGACCCAGCTCGCCGTCGACGCGCTCGGGCCCGACGCGCTGACCGCCGGCTCGCGCTGGTCCTACGAGCTGCTGCGCGCCCGCGGCAACACGCTCGAGGGTGGGACGACCGAGATCCTCAAGAACATCGCCGCCCAGCGGGTCCTCGGACTGCCGCGCGCAAGCTAGGAGGAAGCCTTGAACTTCGACCTCAGCGAGGACCAGCGCGAGATCAAGCGGACCGCGCGCGACCTGCTCGCCGACCGCTGCCCGCCCGAGCGGGTGCGCGCCGTCGCCGAGGGCGGCGGCCCCGACGGGGCGCTCGCCGCGGAGCTGGCCGAGCTCGGCTGGCCCGGCATCGCGATCCCCGCCGAGCACGACGGGCTCGGCCTCGGCGCGGTCGAGGCCGCCGCGCTGCTGGAGGAGCTGGGCTACGCGCTCGCCGGCGCGCCGCTGCTCGCGACCGCCGCCGCCGCCTTCGCGATCGAGGGCGCCGGCTCCGACGCCCAGCGCGCCGAGTGGCTGCCGCGGCTCGCCGCCGGCTCGGCGACCGCGACCCTCGGCATCGCCCACGGCGACGTCGCCGCCCTGGTCGCCGACGCCGAGGGCGCCGACGCGATCGTGCTCGTCCAGGACGGCCGGGCGCGGCTGCTGACCGCCGCCGAGGCCGAGGTGAGCCCGCTCGAGACGATCGACCCGACGCGCCGCTACGCCCGCGTCGGCGCGCCGCCCGGCGCCGGCGAGCCGCTGCCCGGCGACCCGGCCGCGGCGGTCGACCGCGCGGCGGCGCTGGCTGCCGCCGAGCTGGTCGGCGTCTGCCAGCGGGCGCTCGACGACACGGTCGCCTACGTCGGCGAGCGGCGGCAGTTCGGCCGTCCGATCGGCTCCTTCCAGGCGGTAGCCCACCGCTGCTCGGACATGCTGCTGGCCGCCGAGAGCGCCCGCTCGGCCGCCTACTTCGCGGCCTGGTCGGCCGACGCCGACCCCGACGGCCTGCCGTTCGCCGCCGCGCTCGCCCACTCGGTCGCGGCGACCTCCGCGCGCGAGGCGACCGCGTCGGCGATCCAGGCCCACGGCGGCGTCGGCTTCACCTGGGAGGCCGACGTCCACTGGCTCTACAAGCGCGCCCAGGTCGCGAGCCGGCTGTTCGGCTCGGTCGGCGCCGCGCGCGAGCGGATCGCCGGAGCGGTCGCCGCGCGCGGGTAGGGTTCGCGCGATGGAGGCGAAGGCGGGGACCGCCGAGGGCTCGCGGCGCGACGAGATCGTCGCCGTCTCGGCGCGGCTGTTTCGCCAGCGCGGCTACCGCGAGACCTCGATCCGCGAGATCGCCGACGCGCTCGGGATCAAGTCGGCGTCGCTCTACTACCACTTCGTCAACAAGGACGAGATCCTCTACGCGATCGCCCACGGCCTGATGGAGGACTTCGTCGCCGAGGTGACGCCGGTGCTCGCCGCGGCGGCCGACCCGCCCGCGGCGATCCGCGCGGCTGTCGACGCCCACCTGCGCTTCGACTACGCCAACCTCGACCGGGTGATCGTCAGCGCCCGCGAGCGCCGCGCGCTGCCGGCGGCGCGCCAGCGGCCGATCAACGAGCTGCGCGCCGACCACCGCCACGCGATGCGCGACGCCGTCGCGGCCGGCGTGGCCGACGGGAGCTTCGCGGTCGACCATCCGGAGATCGCGACCAACGCGGTGCTCGACCTGCTGACCGGCGTCAAGGAGTGGTACCACCCGCCGCGCGACGGCCGGCTCGACGCGCTCGTCGCCGACTACCGCGGCTACGCGCTGGCGCTGCTCGGCTGCGCCAGCGAGAGGAACTCGGCGACCGCGGCGGGCCGCTCTGCCCCGCGCAGCTCGACCGCGCAGCCGACCCGGTAGAGCACCCCGCCGCGGCGCGGCTCGGCGGACGCGAGCGTGGCCTTCAGCCGCACCTCGGCGCCCTCGGGCACGGGCGTCAGGAAGCGGACCCCCTCGAGGCCGTAGTTGAGCCGCGCGCCGGCGTCGGGGATCGTCAGCAGCGTCGGGATCAGGCTCGGGACGACCGACAGCGTGAGCATGCCGTGGGCGATCGTCGTCGCGGCGGGGGCCTCGCGGGCCGCGCGCTCGCGGTCGACGTGGATCCACTGGCGGTCCCCGGTGGCCGCGGCGAAGGCGTCGATGCGGTCCTGACCGAGGGCCACCCAGTCGCTGGTGCCGAGCTCCAGCGGGCAGGCCCCGGGCAGCTCGGCGAGGGTCAGCTCGATCACGGCCCCAACCTATCACGTGATAGGTTGGGGCGATGAGCTCGGAGACCGACCCCTTCCGCCTCGACGGCCGCGTCGCCCTGGTCACCGGCGCCAGCCGCGGCATCGGACTGGCGATCGCCACCGCCTACGCCGAGCGCGGCGCCCGCGTCGTGCTCAACGCCCGCGGCGCCGAGGCGCTCGAGCAGGCGGCCGCCGACCTGCGCGAGCGCGGGCTCGACGTCCACGCCGTCGCCGGCCACGCCGCGAAGGCGGACTCCGCCGCGCACCTCGTCGACGCGGCGCTCGAGCGCTACGGCCGCCTCGACGTGCTCGTCAACAACGCCGCCACCAACGTCGCCTACGGGCCGCTGATGGAGGTCTCCGACGACGCCGTCCGCAAGACCTTCGAGACCAACGTCCTCGGCCCGCTCGGGCTCACCCGCGCGGCCGTCACGCGCGACATGGCCGCCCACGGCGGCGCGATCGTCAACGTCGTCTCGGCCGCCGGACTGCGCGCCAAGCCCGGCATGGGCGTCTACGGCGCCAGCAAGTCGGCCGTCCAGTTCCTCACCCGCGCGCTCGCGCGCGAGCTGGCCCCGCACGGCATCCGCGCCAACGCGATCGCCCCCGCCGTGATCCGCACCGCGTTCGCCGCCGCCCTCCACGAGGGCGACGCCGAGCGCGCCGAGGCCGAGTCGGCAGCCGCGCTCGGCCGCATCGGCGAGCCCGAGGAGGTCGTCGGCGCCGCCGTCTACCTCGCCTCCGACGCCGCCAGCTACGTCACCGGCCACACGCTCGTCGTCGACGGCGGCACCCTCGCCTGACGACCGTTTCCTCGAGCGATCGCGGGCCCGCCGCGACCGGTCGAGGAAACGCACCCATGCCGTGCGCAACCTCGACCGATCGCGGTCGCGGCGAGGGCGTCAGGCGAAGATGGTGCGGCTCTGCTCGCGGGCGAACTGCTGGAGGTACCAGGGGCCGAAGCCGCCCTTGCCGGCCGAGCCGGTGCCCTTCCAGCCCGACATCGTCTGGCTTCCGGGCCAGACGCCGGTCGTCGCGCCGCCGGGGTTCGAGAGGAACGTGATGCCCGCCTCGATCTCGTCCTGGAAGCGCTCCCGCTCCCCGCGGTCGGCGCTGAAGATGCCGGCCGAGAGCCCGTAGCGGACGGCGTTGGCCTCGGCGATCGCGGCGTCGAGATCGGCCACGCGGATCAGCGACAGGACCGGCAGGAACAGCTCCTCGCGGGTCAGCTCGTGGCCCTCGGGGAGCCCCTCGACGACCGTCAGCTCGGCGTAGTGGCCGGGGCCGCCGGTCCCGCCGCCGGCGATCACCTCGCCGTCGGCGCGCGCCAGCTCGACCGCCCGCTCGAACCGCTGGACCGAGCGCGGCCCGACGACCGGGCCGGTGAACGAGCCAGCCTCGATCGGGTCGCCGACCGCCAGCCCCGCGACCTCCCCGACCAGCGCGTCGACGAAGCCGTCGTAGGCGTCCGCGGTGACCACCGCGCGCGAGCAGGCGTTGCACTTCTGGCCCGACATGCCGAACGCCGAGCGGGCGACCGCGCGCGCCGCCACCTCGAGGTCGGGCGCCGAGCCGGTGACGATCGCCGGGTTCTTGCCGCCCATCTCGGCGATCAACGGCCGGATGAACGGCGGCTGGCTGAGCCTGCCGACCAGCCCGAGGCCGACCTCGGCCGAGCCCGTGAAGACGAGCCCGTCGATCGCCGAGTCGGCGAGCGCCTGGCCGGTCTCGGCGCCGCCGTTGACCAGCTGGAACGCGCCGGCGGGAAGGTCGGTCGCGGCGATCAGCTCGGCGACCGCGGCGCCGCAGGCCGGCGTCAGCGCCGAGGGCTTGAAGACCACGGTGTCGCCCATCGCGAGCGCGGCGAGCGCCATGCCGAGCGAGATCGCGAGCGGGAAGTTGAACGGGGCGATCACGCCGAAGACGCCGTAGGGCACCAGCGCGACCTCGGCGCGGTCGGCCCCGGGCGGGGCCTTCAGCTCGACGACGTAGCCGTCGGCGGCGAGGATCTGGTCGCGGTAGAGGTTGGCGATCGCGACGCACTCGGCGACCTCGGCGACCGCGTCGGCGCGCGTCTTGCCGGTCTCGTGCGAGACCAGCGCGGCCAGCTCGACGAGCCGCCCGTCGATCGCGGCGGCGATCTGGTCGAGGATCTCGACCCGGCGCTCGTAGGGGGTCCGGCGCCACTGCGGCCAGGCGGCGCGGGCCGCGGCCACGGCGCGGTCGACGAGCGCGGCGTCGGCCGCCTCGGCGGTGGCGATCACGCGCGCCGGGTCGGTCGGGTCGTTGCGCTCGAACGGCTCGCCGCCGGCGACCGGCTCGCCGTCGATCAGGTGGGTGACCGCGCGCGGAGCGGCGTCGCGCAGCGCGGCGAGCGCGCCCTCGAACTGCCTGCTCCCCTCCCCGTCCCCGAGCCCCTCGCTGTAGACGGTCGCATAGGTGATGGCGGCCACTGGACCTCCTCGAAGTTGGCGGATCGCGAACCAGTGTCGCGGGCGCAACCGCGCGCGCTCAATTGGCTTCGCGAGCAAGGCGGCGGCCCGCGCCTTGTGGACGGCGCCAATTGCCGCGCCGCCGGCGCGGCCGTAGCTTCAGCTCGCGGTGGATCTGGCGACCCGACTCCAAGCCGATCCGCGCGTGCGAGCGCGCGATCTCCTCCCCGGCGGCTACGGGCGCGCGACCTTTATGGTCGGCCCGGCCGGCGCCCCCTACGCCGTGCGCGGCGAGGGGGCGCTGGTCTGGGACGACACCGGGCGCGAGCTGATCGACCTCAACGCGAACTTCACGACGCTGATCCACGGGCACGCCCAGC
>JAAYBF010000028.1 GCA_012718975.1 Solirubrobacterales bacterium
CCGCGGAGGCCTGTGGCGAGGAACGTCCGCGATATGGACGGTTCTCACCACAGGCGCGCCGAGGGCACGATCCACGACTGCCTGTGGTGAAACGCGTCCCTCATATGGACGGTTCTCACCACAGGTCCCGGGACGAGACTTCGCGGTGCGGAAGGTCATGGGACGAGCGCCTGCTCGAGGGCGGCGAGCCGCTGCTCGCCGATCCCCTCGACGTCGGCGAGGTCGGAGATCGCGGCGAAGCCTCCGCGCTCGGTCCGCAGCGCGACGATCCGCTCGGCGAGGGTCGGCCCGATCCCGTCGAGGTCGGCCAGCTGCTCCGCGGTCGCGCTGCCGAGACTGAGCGGCGGGCCGCCGGCGGCGCCCACCGACGCGGCACCCCCGGTCGCGGCGGCTGGTCCGCCCGCTCCGGCCGCCGCCGGCACCACCACCTGCTGGCCGTCGCGCAGGCGCGCCGCGAGGTTGATCAGGTCGACGGTGGCCCGCGGCCCCGGGCCTCCCGCACGGCGGACGGCGTCGGCGACGCGCGCCCCGTCGGCGAGCCGGTAGACCCCGGGCCGGCGCACCGCCCCGGCGACGTGGACGACCAGTCGCCGCCGCGCGCCCGTCGCCCCTCCCCCGCGCGCCTGCGCGGCGCCGGCCCCGACGCGGACCGGCGGCGGCTCGGGCGCCCGGTCGAGCAGCCGGGCGACGGCCAGCACGGCGACGACCGCGGCGATCGCCCACCCCACCGTCTGCCAGCCGCGCTCACCCACGCGCGCGACGGTAGGCGGCCCCGACACGCGTGCGGCGCGCGTCGGTTACGGGGCTGCGTCAGCGCAGCGACAGTGCGTACTGGAAGGCGGTCGCGTACCCGGCGGAGCCGCCGAGGGCGACCATCCGCTGGGCGGCGTCGGCGAGCGTGTCGGCGTCGCGGTGGCCGATCCCGCTGCGGCGATCGATCCGCTTCAGCTGGTTGGAGACGTGGCGCTCGATCCGCCGCGCGCGCGGACTGACGCGGTAGTCGGCCCTGACGATCTCCTGCGGCGTGCGGGTCGGGAAGTCGCGCACCACCCGCAGCGCGCGGTTGAAGACGGCGCAGCTCGCCTTGACGCGCGCGACCTCGCGATAGGCCTCGACGCGGCGCGCCTGCGCGGCGACCGCCTCGCCGAGCAGCGGATCGTGGATCGCGGCGCCGCGCAGCCGGGCGACGAAGCGGCGGTAGGCATCTCCGTGGACGGCGATCAGCGGCTGCTGGACGGTCAGCAGTGTCCGCATGTCGGCCAGCAGCGTGCGCGCCGCGGCCGCGTAGCGGGCCCGCTGGGAGGCGTGGGTGACCGCGCGGATCCGCTTCCAGCCCGGCCCGCGGCGCCAGCACGGCTTCAGCCGGGCGGCACCGTCGCGGGCGAGCCGGTCCACCTTGGCGGCGCCTGCCCGCTTCGCGCGCGCCAGCTCGCCGGTCGCCTGCTCGAGCGCCGCGACGTCGTGCGGCGGCCGGCCGGCGGCGGCGTCGTCGACGGCCTCGGCGGCGGTCGCGCGGTCAGACGGCGCGGCCCCCGCGCCCGCGCCGTGCGCGGTCCCCGCCACGAGCGCCCACCCGAACGTCAACGCCACCGCCGCGCAGGCGAGGGAGATGGTCGAGCGCACTCGCACACTGTCGGCTTCGGCAGCTGTGCCCCGACGCTTGAACCACGCCGCGCGGTTTCGTAGCCGCGTCCACGATCGACGTCGACGTTGCGGCGACATTTTCGCCGCAACGTCGACAGCGATGCAGTCGGCGCGCGCGGCGACGGGTGCCGCGCGCGCTCAGCGCGCGACGAAGTTGACCAGCCGGCCAGGCACGACGATCGCCTTGACGATCTCGCGGCCGTCGAGCCGCCCCGCGAGCCGCTCGGACCCCCGCGCCAGCGCCTCCTGCTCGGCCTCCGCCAGCCCGACCGGAGCCTCGAGCTTGTCGACCGTCTTGCCGTTGAGCTGGACGACGACGGTGACGGTCTCGGCCACCAGCAGCTCCGGGTCGGCCGCTGGCCACGGCTCCTCCCAGACGCGGCGGCCGGTGACCATCTCGTAGACCTCGCTGCCGAGGTGCGGGGCGAACGGGAAGATCAGCGACGCCGCGGTCGCGACCGCGAAGCGGTACTGCGCGGTCCCCTGCGGCGAGCCGAGCAGCTCGTCGCGGTGCTTGGTCAGCTCGTTGACCAGCTCGATCACGGCGGCGATCGCCGTGTGGGTGGCGAACCGCTCGCCGAGGTCGGCGGTCACCTTGTCGATCGCCCAGTGGGCCTTGCGCAGGACCTCCGTCGGGTCGCCGAGCGCCGTCCCCTCCGGCGCCTCGTGGGCGGCCGCGTCGGCGCCCGCGCGCCAGAGCCGAGACAGGAAGCGGTGGATGCCCTCGATCCCCTTGTCGTTCCAGTCGCCGCCCTCGGCCGGATGGCCGACGTAGAGGATGTAGCTGCGCGCGGCGTCGGCGCCGAACTGCTCGACCAGCTCGCGCGGGCTGACGACGTTGCCCTTGGACTTCGACATCTTCGCGCCGTCGCGAGTGACCATCCCCTGGGTGAACAGCCGCGCGAACGGCTCCTCGGCGCTCAGCAGCCCGATGTCGGCAAACGCCTTGGTGAAGAAGCGCGCATACATCAGGTGCAGGATCGCGTGCTCGACGCCGCCGATGTACTGGTCGACGGCCATCCAGCCGTCGACGACGTCGCGGTCCCACGGCGCGCCGTCGTTGCGGGCGTCGCAGTAGCGCAGGAAGTACCACGAGGAGTCGACGAAGGTGTCCATCGTGTCGGTCTCGCGCCGCGCCGGGCCGCCGCAGGAGGGGCAGTCGGTCCGCACCCAGTCCTCCGCCGCGGCGAGCGGCGAGCGGCCCTTCGGCGCGTAGTCGGCGATGTCGGGCAGCTCGACCGGGAGCTGGTCGTCGGGGACCGGCACCGCGCCGCAGGCGTCGCAGTAGACGATCGGGATCGGGCAGCCCCAGTAGCGCTGGCGCGAGAGCAGCCAGTCGCGCAGGCGGTAGTTGACCGCCGGCTCGCCCTTGCCCTCGGCGCCGAGCCACTCGACGATCTGGGCGAAGGCCTCGCGGTTGTGCAGGCCGTCGAAGCGGCCGCTGCCGACCATCGGCCCGTCGCCGGCGTAGGGAAGCTCGTCGCCGCCCTCGATGACGCGCCGGATCGGCAGGCCGTGCTTGACGGCGAACTCGTGGTCGCGCTCGTCGTGGGCGGGCACCGCCATGATCGCCCCGGTGCCGTACTCCATCAGCACGTAGTCGGCGACGTACATCGGGATCTGCTCGCCGTTGACCGGGTTGGTCACCGTCGTGCCGAGCGCGACGCCGGTCTTCTCACGGTCCTCGGCCCCGCGCTCGGACGCCGACTCGCTGAGCGCGCGGCGCACGTACTCGGCGACCTCGGGCGAGTCGTTGAGCTCGAGCACGTCTGGGTGCTCGGGCGCCATCACGAAGAAGGTCGCGCCGAACAGCGTGTCGGGGCGGGTCGTGAAGACCGGGTAGTCGGCGCCGTTGGCGTCGCAGTGGAAGACGACCTCGGCGCCCTCGGAGCGGCCGATCCAGTTGCGCTGCATCGTCACGACGTTCTGCGGCCAGTCGATCGTGTCGAGGTCGGCCAGCAGCCGGTCGGCGTACTCGGTGATGCGGAAGAACCACTGCTCGAGCTGGCGCTGGACGACCTCGGCGCCGCAGCGCTCGCAGTGGCCGTCGACGACCTGCTCGTTGGCGAGCACCGTCGCGTCGTTGGGGCACCAGTTGACCGCCGCCTCCTTGCGATAGGCGAGGCCGCGCTCGTGCAGGCGCAGGAACAGCCACTGGGTCCAGCGGTAGTACGACGGCTCGTGGGTGCCCAGCTCGCGCGACCAGTCGATCGAGACGCCCCAGTCGTCGAACTGGCGGCGGAACTCCGCGATCGAGGCCTCGGTCGACTCGCGCGGGTGCTGGCCGGTGCGGATCGCGTGGTTCTCGGCCGGCAGGCCGAAGGCGTCGTAGCCGAGCGGGTGCAGCACGCGGTGGCCGGTGCGCCGCTTGTAGTGGGCGATCGCGTCGCCGACCGAGTACACCTTCAGATGGCCGATGTGCGGCTCGCCCGACGGGTAGGGCAGCATCTCCAGCACGTAGGACTTCGGCCGGCCGTCGTCCTCGTTGCCGACCTCCCAGGTCCGCTCGTCGCGCCAGACCCGCTGCCAGCGCGCCTCGATCGCGCGCGGCTCGTAGCTCTCGGCTCTCTCGGTCTCGGCTGCCATGCGACCCGGCAGGGTACCGGCGCGCGCCGCCGCCGGCCGTCCTGATAGGGATACCGGCGGTGGGTTCCACGGTGGCGATCGAGGTCGAGGGCCTCAGCAAGCGGTTCGGCGCGACGCTCGCGGTCGACGACCTGTCCTTCACCGTCGGCCACGGCCGCATCGTCGGCTTCCTCGGCCCCAACGGCGCCGGCAAGACGACCACGCTGCGCGCGCTGCTCGGTCTGGTGCGCCCGACAGCGGGCTCGACGGCGATCGAGGGTCGCCCCTACGAGCGGCTCGAGCGGCCGTTGGAGGCCGTCGGCGCGGTGCTCGACGGCGGCATGTTCCACCCCGGCCGGTCGGGTCGCAACCACCTGCGCTCGCTGGCGCTGGCGGGCGGCATCGCGACGTCGCGCGTGGACGAGCTGCTCGAGCTCGTCGAGCTCTCCGACGCCGCCGACCGGCGCGCCGGCGGCTACTCGCTCGGCATGCGCCAGCGGCTGGGCCTCGCGGCGGCGCTGATCGGCGACCCGCGCGTGCTCGTGCTCGACGAGCCGGCGAACGGACTCGACCCGCAGGGCATCCGCTGGCTGCGCGACTTCCTGCGCCGGCTGGCCGGCGAGGGACGGGCGATCCTCGTCTCCAGCCACGTCCTGGCCGAGGTCGCCCAGACCGTCGACGAGGTCGTCGTGATCCACCGCGGCCGCTCGATCGAGCAGGCGCCGATCGGCGAGCTGCTCGCCCGCCGCGCCGGGGGCGTGCGCGTCGCCGGGCCCGACGCCGGCCGGCTCGCCGACATCCTGCGCGCCGACGGCGCCGCCGTGACCGTCGGCGACGACGGCGCGCTGGCGGTCGCCGACCGCAGCGGCGAGCAGGTCGGCGCGCTGATCGCCGCCAACGCGATCCACGTCGCCGAGCTGAGCGCCGCGTCGCAGTCGCTCGAGGAGGTCTTCTTCGAGCTGACCGCCGACGGCGACGACGGGAAGGCGTCGGCGTGACCGCGGCGCTGCGTAGCGAGCTGCTGAAGCTCCGCACGACCAGGACCTTCCTCGGGATCGTGATCGCGGCGCTCGCGCTCGTCGGGCTGATCGGCGGCGCGATGTCCGCGGCCGCGCCGTTCGACGAGATCGAGTCGCCGGGCCGCGACCTGATCGACGTCGCCGGGCTGCTGCAGCCCTTCGCGCTCGTGGTCGGCATCCTCGCCGTGAGCACCGAGTTCCGCCACGGGACGATCACGCCGACGATCCTCGCGGTGCCGAACCGGGTGCGGCTGATGCTCGCCAAGCTCGGCGCCCACGTGCTGGCGGGCGCCGCGCTCGCGATCCCCGCCTACGCACTCGCGACGCTGCTGGTTCTGATCGTCCTACCGGCGCGGAACGTCGAGGCCGCGCTGTCGGTCGGCGACGCAACCGAGATGCTCGCCGGCGGGATCGTCGCGGTCGCCCTGCTGGCCGCGCTCGGCGTCGGCTTCGGTGCGCTGGTGCGCAACCAGGTCGGAGCCGTGATCGCCGGCCTCGGCTGGATGTTCGTGGTCGAGCCGCTCCTGACCGCGCTCCCCACCGTCGGCCCGGAGATCGAGACCTACGGCCTCAACGGCTCGATCACCGCGGTGACCGGATCGACGTTCGGCGGCGGCAGCGACCTCTCGGCGCTCGCCGGCGGCCTGCTCCTCGCCGGCTACGCCGCGATCCTCGCCGCGGTCGGGGTCTACACCCTGCGCCGGCGCGACATCGGCTGACGCGGCCGCTAGCTGCTCGGCTTCGGCGAGCCGGCGAGGAAGAAGAACCAGTAGGCCATGACCACGGCGCCGATCGCGACGCTGACGATCATCACGACGTCGAGCACGGTCCGCTGCGCCCGCCCCTCGTTCTCGCCGCGCAGCCCGCGGTGCCATGGCATCACCACCCGGACCGGCTCGCCGAGCCCGGCGACATCGCCGTAGAGCCGGTTCAGCCGCTGCAGCCCCTTGGCGAGCGCGACGGCGGTCACCCCGATCCCCGCGAGCACCACCAGGTAGGGCCCGAAGCCGGCCGCCTGGGTGTCCTTCTGCATCTGCGAGCCGATCCAGAGCCAGCCGAGCGGCGAGCCGATCCAGAGCAGGACGCTGCCGACCGCCATCAGCACGATCAGCCCGACCTTGGCGAGCGACCGATTCATAGACATCTGCATTTCTCGGAGTCTGCCATGGCCGACCTCCCCGGCGCTACCCCTTGCCGTCGCGGCGGGGCGGCAGGGGCTCCTCGGGCGGCCCGCCGTCCGCCGGACGCAGCTCGAGCTGCCACCAGGCGACGTCGCGCCACCCACCGTGCTTGTACCCGATGCGGCGGTAGACCCCGACCTGCTCGAACCCGAGCGCGGCGTGCAGGGCGACGCTGGCGGCATTCGGCAGCGTGATCCCCGCGCAGGCGACGTGCAGCCGCTGCTCGCGCAGCCGCCCGATCAGCTCGCCGTAGAGGGCGCGGCCGACGCCCCTCCCGCGCCGGGCGGCGGCGAGGTAGATGCTCGTCTCGGCCGCCCAGCGGTAGGCGGGCCGCGCGCGGTGGCCGGTGGCGTAGGCGAAGCCGGCGACCTGCCCGTCGATCTCGGCGACCAGCCAGGGGTGCACGCGCCAGACGCGCTCGATCCGCTCGGCCATGTCCAGCGCGTCCGGCACCAGCTCCTCGAACGACGTCGGCGACCCGTCCACGTACGGCGCGTAGATCGCCGCGCACGCCGCCCCGTCCCGCTCGCCCACCGCCGCGCGCACCCTCATGGCGCCGCGCGCGCGAGAGTGGAGCTGAGGGGGCTCGAACCCCTGACCTCCGCCATGCCATGGCGGCGCTCTTCCAGCTGAGCTACAGCCCCGAGGGCGTCACAGTCTATCGCGGCGTCCGGCTCGGCGACAGCAGCCATGGCGGGACCGAGTCAGTCGACGCTGCGCTGCGGGGCGTCGCCCCAGAGCTTGTCGAGGCGGTAGAAGTCGCGCGCGTCGGGCGTGAATACGTGGAGGACGCAGTCGAGGTAGTCGAGCAGGATCCAGCGGGCCTCGGTGCCACCCTCCGAGCGGCGCGGCAGCAGACCGTCAACGTCCTTGAGCTCCTTGTGGATGGCGTCGCGGATCGCGGTCGTCTGGCGCTCGGTGTTGCCGGTGCAGATCACCAGGAAGTCGGTGTAGCCGACCAGCCCGCGCACATCGACGACGCGGATGTCGATCGCCTTGCGGTCGGAGGCGAGCGCGGCGATCCGCTCGGCGAGCGCCTCGGACTCGAGCGCGGGAGGGCCGGCGGCGGCCGGCTGCTCGGGCGCCGTCACGGTGCCCTCCCGGCCGGCTCGCGGTAGAGCCCGCGGTCGGCGATCCGCTCGGCGACGGCGTCGGGGACCAGGTAGCGGATCGGCAGACCGGCGGCCACGCGGGCGCGAATCAGCGTCGAGCTGACGTCGATGCGCGGCATCGCGAAGCCCTCGATCGCCTCGGCGCCGGAAAGGCCGTCGAGACCGGCGACGACCTCTTCGCGGCCGATGCCGTCACGCTCGGCGACCGCGACGCGCGCGGCGGCCAGCACCCGCTCGGGCGCGTGCCAGGTCCGCAGCCGGCGCGCCTGGTCGGCACCCAGGATCAGCGTCGGCTCGATGGCGGTCTCGGTCTGGCGCAACAGGTCCAGTGTGTCGGCCATGTAGGACGGACCGGGCCGGTCGACCTCGATCGCGGACGTGCCGAGCCGCTCGTCGCCGCCGGCGGCGAGCCGAGCCAGCGCCAGCCGCTCGTCGCGGCCGGGATCGTCCTCGACGGCGCGGTGCGGAGCCTGGCCGAACGGGACCAGCAGCACGCGGTCGAGCGCGAGTCGGGCGTGGGCCTCCTGGGCAAGCACGAGATGGCCGACGTGCGGCGGGTTGAATGCGCCGCCGAGGATCCCGACCCGCTCGCCCGCGCCGCCGGCGGCCGCGCTCACTCGCGGATCTGGCCGGTGCCCTCGGCCACGTACTTGTAGGTGGTCAGCTCGCGCACGGCGACCGGGCCGCGGGCGTGCAGCTTCTGGGTCGAGTTGCCGATCTCCGCGCCCATCCCGAAGACGCCGCCGTCGGTGAAGCGGGTCGACGCGTTGACGTAGACGCAGGCGGCGTCGACGGCGTGGGTGAACCGCTCGGCCGAGGCGGTCGAGTCGGTGACGATCGCCTCGGAGTGGCCGGAGCCGTAGCGGTTGACGTGGTCGATCGCCTCCTCGGCGGAGTCGACGACGCGCACCGCGAGGATCAGCGCCAGGTACTCGGTCGCCCAGTCCTCCTCGGTCGCCTCGCCGAGCGTGTCGGCCAGCTCGCCGGCGAGCGCCCGCGCACGGGCGTCGACACGCAGCTCGACCCCGGCCTCGCGCAGCGCGCGCAGCACGCGCGGCAGGAACTCGGGCGCGGCGTCGGCGTGGACGAGCAGCGTCTCGGCGGAGTTGCAGACGCCGGGCCGCTGGACCTTGGCGTTGAGGACGATCCGCTCGGCCATGTCGAGGTCGGCGCCGGCGTCGACGAAGACGTGGCAGTTGCCGGCCGCCGCGTAGATCACCGGCACGGTCGCGACCTCCTGCAGCGCCGCCTTCAGCCCCTCCCCGCCGCGCGGGATGATCAGGTCGACGACGCCCTCCTGGGTCGCGAGCTCGGCCAGCTCGGAGCGGCCGCCGCCGGCGACCAGCGACACCGCGGCGCGCGGCAGGCCGGCCGATTCGACGGCGCTCGCGGCGACCTCGGCGAGGACGGCGTTGGAGTGGGTGGCCGACGACGAGCCGCGCAGGACGATGGCGTTGCCCGACTTCAGGCAGAGCGCCGAGCAGTCGATCGTGACGTTCGGCCGGGCCTCGTAGACGACGGCGACGACGCCGAGCGGCACACGCACCTTGCGCATCTCCAGCCCGCTCTCCAGCCGCCAGCCCTCGAGCACCTCGCCGACCGGGTCGGGCAGCGCGGCGATCGCCCGCACCCCCGCTGCGATCGCCGCGACGCGCTCGCCGTCGAGGCGCAGGCGGTCGAGCAGCGCGGGCGCGAGGCCGGCCTCGGCGCCGGCCTCCATGTCGCGGGCGTTGGCCTCGAGGATCTCGTCGAGACGGGTCTCCAGCGCGCTCGCCATCGCCTCCAGGGCGGCGTCCTTGACCGCGTCGCTGGCGGTCGCGAGCGCGCGCGAGGCGACGCGCGCCTCGGCGCAGACGTCGGCGACCGACTTGGCGGTGGTTGCCATATAGGGAGGGTAACGCGCCCGTCCAGCCGCGCGCGGGCGGATCGCGGGCCGCCGGTCCCGACCGGCGTGGACGGTCCGCCCGGCGTCGGAGGGAAGGCGAGGTGGGCCCGGCCCCGCCGGCTAGACCGGCGCGGTGACGATCCGGTCGATCAGGCCGTACTCGCGCGCCTGCTCGGAGGTGAAGAAGCGGTCGCGGTCCATGTCGTCGTGGACCTGGTCGACGGTCTGGCCGGTGTGGTGGGCGTAGATCTCGTCGACCCGGCGGCGCAGCGCGAGCGTCTCGCGGGCGTGGATCTCGATGTCGCTGGACTGCCCCTCGAACCCGCCGCTGGGCTGGTGGATCAGGATGCGGGCGTTCGGCAGGGCCATCCGCTTGCCGGGGGCGCCGCCGGCGAGCAGCAGCGAGCCCATGCTCATCGCGACGCCGAAGCAGATCGTCTGCACCTCCGGCTTGATGTACTGCATCGTGTCGTAGATCGCCAGGCCCGAGTAGATCACCCCGCCGGGCGAGTTGATGTAGAGCGAGATGTCGCGATCGGGGTCCTGGCTCTCGAGGTGGAGCAGCTGCGCGACGATCAGGTTCGCGATCTGGTCGTCGACGGGCGTGCCGAGGAAGACGATCCGCTCGTTGAGCAGGCGCGAGTAGATGTCGAAGCTGCGCTCCCCGCGCGCGCTCTGCTCGACGACCATCGGGACCAGCGGCATGCGTTTCCTTTCGACAACGGCGTGACCGGCTGCCACAATAGCAACCATCCGGTTGTCGAAGGAGGCCCCATGACCGCACCCGATCCAGCCGCGCCGCCGCCGACGGAGCCCGCCGCCCAGCCCAGCGTGACCCGCCGGGTCGAGGTCGACGCGCCGCCCGAGGAGGTCTTCGACGCGATCGCGACCGACGAGGGCCGCGAGCGCTGGCTCGACGACGACCCCGAGCGCGAGATCCACGTCGAGTCGGCCGACGGCCCCGGGCGGATCGTCTGGTGGTGGTGGTCGGCCGACAGGCCTGCGACACGGGTGGAGTTCACGGTGATCGCCCGGCCCGGCGGGTCGCGCGTGGTTGTGACCGAGACGGTCCCGCAGCTGCCGACGGCCGAGCTGGCGCGCGCGGGAGGCGCCGTCCGCCCGCGGCCGCTCCCGCTCGTCGCGCTGGCGGACGCGTTCGCGGCGGTGGCGGCTTGAGCGACCGGCTCGACGCGGTCTTCGGGGCGCTCGCCGACCCGACCCGGCGGACGGTCGTCGAGCGGCTCCTACGCGACGGCGCGACGACCGTCCCGGACCTGACCCGCAGCCTGCCTATCACCCGCCAGGCGGTCGCCAAGCACCTGACCGCACTCGGCGAGGCGGGACTGGTCGAGCGCGACCCCTCCCCGTCTCGCCCCGTGCGCTATCGCCTCAAGCCGAGCGGCCTCGACCCGGCGGCGACCTGGATCGCGGAGGCGGGAGTCGCCTGGGACGCTCGCCTGGACCGCCTCAAGCGGTCGATCGAGGCCTGACGCCAGACGGCTCCCGCCCCGGTCGCCCGCCGCGCCTGCGGGCCGCTCGCCGCGAGCGCCCGCGCGCACCAGGTCCGGTCAGTCCAACACGAAGTAGTCGCGGTGGATCGCCTCCTCGGCGGCGCGCGGCAGCGTCTGCTGGATCGCCTCGGAGTTCATGCCGCGGATCCGGCGCAGCTCGCCGGCGGAGTAGTTGACGATCCCCTTGCCGATCGGCCGGCCGCCGCCGTGGGGCCGGACCTCGACGGCGTCGCCGGCGGTGAAGTCCCCCTCGACCGCGGCGATCCCGACCGGCAGCAGGCTCGCGCCGCGCTCGCGCAGCGCCCGCTCG
Source organism: Solirubrobacterales bacterium (assembly GCA_012718975.1). GTDB lineage: Bacteria > Actinomycetota > Thermoleophilia > Solirubrobacterales > Thermoleophilaceae > JAAYBF01. Next base: position 11,228 of record JAAYBF010000028.1, read on the forward strand.
GCGCCGGCGTCGACCGTCAGCGCGCCGTGGGTCGGCTTGGCGTAGCGCAGCCAGAGGCGGAAGCTGGAGACCCGTCCGGCCTGCGGGTGGAAGCGGGTGCCGACCGCCTCGCCGTCGAGCGCGCGCGCGACTGCGGTCGGCTCGAGGCCGCTGGTGACGGTGACCGGGATGCCGGCGGCCGTCGCCATCTCGGCGGCGACGACCTTCGAGCGCATCCCGCCCGAGCCGAGCGGCGAGGAGGAGAAGCCGATGTCGAGCGCGTCGAGCTCCGCGACGTCGAAGATCTCGGCGACGGGGCGGGCGGTCGGGTCGAGCGTCGGGTCGGCGGTGTAGAGGCCGTCGGTGCTGGTGAGCAGGACGAGCCGCTTCGCGCCGAGCAGGATCGCCACCTGGGCTGCGAGGAAGTCGTTGTCGCCGAAGGAGATCTCGTCGGTGGTCGTGGTGTCGTTCTCGTTGATGACCGGCACCACGCGCCAGTCGAGCAGCTTGCGCAGCGTGTGGCGGGCGTTGAGGTAGTGGGTCCGCGCCGACATGTCGAAGAAGGTGAGCAGCACCTGGGCGCTGGCGACCCCGCGGGCGGCGAGCAGCTCGTCGTAGTGGCGGTAGAGCTTGCCCTGGCCGACGGCGGAGGCGGCCTGCAGCTCGTCCATCGCGGCGGGCCGGGCGGACAGGCCCATCAGCCGCATGCCGCGCGCGATCGCGCCGGAGGTCACGAGCACGACCGAGTCCCCGGCGGCGTGGCGGGCGGCGACGGCGTCGCAGATCGGCGCGAGGACCTCCTCGCGCACCTCACCGGTCGGGTCGGCGACGATGCTCGACCCGAGCTTGACCACCAGCGACGCCATGACGCCGGCCAGCGTATCCGGCCGGCCGCGGCGGACGCCGCTCCCCGCGCCGCCTATCCGGGGTCGAGCTCGAAGACGGTGCCGGAGATCTCGACGTCGTCGCCGGGCTCGAAGCCGGCCGCCTCGAGACCGGCGATCACGCCCATCCGCCGCAGCCGCTCCTCGACGTAGCGCTGGGCGTCCTCGTTGGTCATGTCGTGGCGGGCGAGCAGCCGCTCGACGCGGACGCCCGTGACGCGGTAGCCGCCGGAGTCGGTCCGCTCGATCGCGAAGGCGTCGTCGGCGCCGGGCCGGTAGACGCGGTGCTCTGCGACCACCTCTCGCGGCGCCGCGGCGGGCTCCAGCTCGGGGGCGGCGCGCACGATCGCCGCACGCAGCTCGTCGAGGCCCGCGCCGGTCGCGGCCGAGGTCGCGACGAGCGCCACGGTCTCGCCCGGCGCCGGCGGTTGCGGCTCTTCGGCCGGATCGGGCGCCCCGCGGTCGAGGCCGAGCCGCGCCCCCCACTCCGCCAGCGCGTCGGCGGCCGTCTCGGGCGCGACGAGGTCGATCTTGGACAGGCAGACGATCCGCGGCAGGTCGGCGAGACCGTGGCCGTGCTCGCGCAGCTCGGCCTCGACGGTGGCGTGGTTGGCGACCGGGTCGCTGCCGTCGAGCGGCGCCAGGTCGAGGACGTGGACGAGCACCCGGCAGCGCTCGACGTGGGCGAGGAACTCATGGCCGAGCCCGGCACCCTCGTGAGCCCCTTCGATCAGGCCCGGGATGTCGGCGAGCACGAGCTGGCGCTCATCGGCCTCGATGGTCCCGAGCACCGGCGCCAGGGTCGTGAACGGGTAGTCCCCGACCTTCGGCCGCGCCGCGGTCAGCCGGCCCAGCAGCGAGCTCTTGCCGGCGTTGGGCAGCCCGACGAGGCCGGCATCGGCGAGCAGCCGCAGCCGCAGCTCCAGCCACCGCTCCTCCCCCGCCAGCCCGCGCTCGGCGATCCGCGGCGTCTGGCGAGTCGGGTTCGCGAACGCCTTGTTGCCGCGCCCGCCGCCGCCGCCGCGGGCCACGACCGCCCGCTGCCCCGGCTCGGTCAGCTCCCAGCGCGCGCCGTCGTCGGCCTCGGCGACGGTCCCCGGCGGCACCAGCAGCTCGCGCGGCTGTGCGGTGGCGCCATGCCGCTGCCCGCCCTCGCCGTGGCCCCCGCGCGCCGCCTTGTAGTGCCCGCCGCGGTGGAACTCCGACAGGTCCCGCCGCGACGGGTCGCAGACCACCACCACGTCGCCCCCGTCGCCCCCGTCCCCCCCATCGGGACCGCCCTTGGGCACATGCGCCTCACGCCGGAACGACACCACGCCGGAACCCCCGGCTCCAGCGGTCACACGGATTCGCGCACGATCGTGGAACACGCACTGATCCTACGGTCCGCGGGCCGGCGGACGGGCAGTCGGGTGCGGGCGGGCGAGGGTCGGGAGCGGGTGGCGTTCCGCTCGGGCCGGTGGGAGAGGGTTGGGGGCGGGTGGCGCTCCGCTCGGGGCGGGCGGGCGGGCGTCGGGAGCGGCTGGCGCTCCGCTCGGGGCGGGCGGGCGAGGGTCGGGAGCGGCTGGCGCTCCGCTCGGCGCGGGCGGGCGGAGGGTTGCGGGCGGGTGGCGCTCCGCTCGGCGCGGGCGGGCGAGGGTTGGGGCGGGGTTCGGTTGGCTGGGTAGGGAGGGGAGCGGTTCGGAGCGGGGTTGGTTTGCCCGTTTCGCCCCCGGGTGTGGGCGCCGCCCCGCCGTTTTCCGGCGGCCGAGAGCTCGGGTGAGAGTTTCGGCCAGTATTTGGCCGTAACTCTCACCGCGCTCCTGAGGGGAGGGCGTTGGGCCTCGTCGCCGAGTCCACCGTCACCGCCCCGCCGTTCCCCGGCCGCTTC
>JAAYBF010000029.1 GCA_012718975.1 Solirubrobacterales bacterium
CATCGAACGGGCGGCGGCCGCCGCGGCTCGGGATGTCGGTCTACGGCGTCGACCTCGTCCGCGGGCTGTCGGTCGGGCTCTACTCGTTCTTCGACGGCGAGCTGGACGAGCGGACGCTGCGCCGCGCCTACCACCGCGCCTACCGCGACGAGCGGTTCGTCCGCGTCCAGACCGGGCGCGGGTCGGCGCTGCCGCTGCCCGACCCGAAGGCGGTGATCGGCTCGAACAACTGCGACGTCGCCGGCTTCGTCGACGAGGCCGCCGGGCGGCTGGTCGCGATCGCCGCGATCGACAACGTCGTCAAGGGCGGCGCCGGCCAGGCGATCCAGGCGGCGAACGTCGCGCTCGGGCTGCCCGAGGACGCGGGTCTGGCGGCGATCCCGGTGTTCCCGGTCTGATGGGCGCGACGGCGACGGGACGGCCGGTCGTCGTCAAGGTCGGCGGCAGCTGCCTCGACGACCTCGCGCCGGACTGGTGGGACGCGCTCGCCGAGCTGCGCGCGCGTGACGGCGACAGGCTGATCGTCGTCCACGGCTGGTCGAAGATGCTGGCCGGAGCGGCGCCCGAGGGCCAGCCGGACTTCATCGTCGACAAGCACGGCTTCCGCAGCCGCTACACGACGCCGGCGGTGCTGGAGCAGATCGAGCGGGTCGCGGCCGACCTGCGCGAGCGGATCGCCGCGCTGCTGGGCGAGCGCGGCCTGCGCACGGCGGCGGTCAGCGGCGCCGGCGAGCGGCTGCTGCGCGCCGAGGTGCGGCGCAACATGTGGTGGGTCGGCGACGACCTGGTCGAGCTGACCAACCTCGTCGGCCCGGTGCGCTCGGTCGACGGCGAGCGGCTGGCCGTGCTGCTCGACGGCGTCGACGCGCTGGTCGTCAGCCCGCTCGCGGTCGCCGACGGCCACCCGCGCGTGAACACCGACGCCGACCGCGCCGCCGCCGCGCTCGCCGGGGCCGCCGGGGCCGAGCGGCTCGCGCTGGTGATGGAGGCGCCCGCGATCCTCGCCGACGGCGAGCCCGTCGCTCGCGCCAGCCGCGCCGGCCTGCGTAGCCTCGCCGCCCACGCGAAGGGCGGGATGGCCAAGAAGCTGCGCGCCGTCGAGGAGGCCTTCGCCGCCGGGGTATCGACGGTGGCGGTAGGCAACGCGCTGCCCGGCGACCTGCTCTGCGGCCGCGCCGGCACGCTGATCTCCGCGGCGGCGGTGGAGCGCTGATGGGCCCAACCGCCCCCGCCGCTCGGAAAGTGGAGGGTTGACGGTGCCCACGGCCCCACGCGCTTCCACTCGCGCTGCGACGCCGGTCGCGCCGCGGGTGCCGGGCGGGATGGCGGCGCTGCGGCTGGCGGCGCGGGCGCAGCGCGCCGAGGGGCTGATCGACCTCAGCCGCTCCGAGCCGCTGCCGCTGCCGCTGCCCGACGGCTGCGCGCGGGCGGTGGCGGAGGGGTTCGAGCGGGCGCGGGTGTACTCGCCGGCGGCCGGGCTGATGCCGGCGCGCGCCGCGGCCGCCGCCCGCGCGAGCGCACGCACCGGCCTGGAGATCGGCGCGGAGCGGGTCGCGATCGTCCCCGGGGCGATGGCGGGGCTGGCGGTCGCTCTTCGCGCACTGCTCCAGCCCGGCGACGAGGTGATCGTGCCGGCGCCCTACTTCCACTCCTACCCCGGCCAGGTCGCGATGCTCGGCGGCCGCCCGCGCATCGTCGACACCCGCGCCGACGGCGGCGAGCTGACGCCGGCCGCGGTCGAGGCGGCCGTCACCGACCGCACGCGCGCGCTGCTGCTGTGCAACCCGTCGAACCCGGCCGGGATCGTCCTCCCGCGCGACCGCGTCGCCGCGCTGCTGGCCGCGCTCCCGGCGCGCGTCGCGGTGATCGCCGACGAGGTCTACGCCGACTTCCTCTACTCCCGAGACTCGCGTGAGAGTTCCGGCCATATTGTGGCCGGACCTCTCACGCGAGTTCCGGAGCCTGGCACCAGCGGACGGCGCGAGGCCGGCTATGCGAGCGTGCTGGCCGTCGCCGCCGACGAGGACGCCGGCCGCGAGGTCGTGGCGCTCGAGACGGCGTCGAAGACGGCGGCGATGCCGGGCTGGCGGGTCGGCTCGGCGGTGGCGAGCGACGGCCTCGCGCCCCGCCTCGCGCAGGCCGCGGCGACGCTCAGCGGCGCACCCGGCACGCTCGCCCAGCTCGCCTGGGCGGCCTGGCTGGAGGAGCCGCCGGCGGTCGACCGGATGGCGCCCTACCGGCCGCGGCTGCGCGACGCGCTCGAGGCGCTCGAGGCCGGCGGCTTCGCGGTCCGCGAGCCGGCGGGGACCTACTACGTGTGGGCGAGCGCAGACGCCGGCGGGGGCCCCGCACTCGGCACTCCAGAGACCGCTCTGGAGCTCGCGCGGCGGGCCGGCGTGCTCGTCTGGCCGGGAATTCTCTTCGGGGATCGCGAAAGTGTGCGAATATCCCTGAGCGTGTCCCGGCGCGACCTGCGCGAGGGGCTAGGGAGGTTGACGGACTCATGGAGGGAGGTCCGCGAGGGTGACGTATCTATTTCTGGATCCGGGCGCTGACGCCGGGCGCCGCGACGTCTACCGGCTCGCCCAGTCGATGGGCATGGGCGTCACCCTGGTCGCCCCGCGCGACCCCGCCGACCCGACCGGCGTCGACCGCCGCGTCGACGCCAACCCGACCGACCCGGCCGCCGTCCTGATCGCGACCGCGCCGGTCGGCGAGGTCGAGGGGGTCGTCAACTGCAGCGAGTCGTGCCTGCGCAGCCAGGCCGCGCTGGTCCAGCGCCACGGCGTGCCGGGGATCGACCCGGCGACCGCCGCGCTCTGCCGCGACAAGCGGCTGATGATGGAGCGCTTCGCCGCCGCCGGGGTGCCGATCGGCCGGCGCGAGGTCGTCAGCGACATCGCCGAGATCCCCGCCGCCGCGCGCGAGATCGGCTGCCCCGGGGTGCTCAAGCCGAGCACCGGGGTCGCGAGCCTGTTCACCGTCCGCTACGACAGCGAGGCCGACCTCGACCGCTGGTTCTCGGAGTTCCACGCCGCCGCGAGCGACCACCACTCGGCCGCGATCCGCGAGATGGAGGGCCGCTGGCTGGTCGAGGAGTACCTCGACGGGCCGGGCTTCAGCGTCGAGTCGGTCACCCTCGACGGCGAGACCACCCACGTCGCGGTCTGCCGCAAGGGCGAGATGGCCAAGCCGTTCTTCCTCGAGACCGGCCACACCTGCACCGCCCCGGTGGCGCCCGCGGTGCTCGACGAGCTGACCGACGTCGCCGGCCGGGCGATCGCGGCGCTCGGGATCCGCGACGGGGTCACCCACAGCGAGATGAAGCTGACCGACCGCGGCGTGCGGATGCTCGAGGTCGGCGCGCGGATGGGCGGCGGCTCGATCCGCCAGGTCGTCGAGCTGGCGACCGGCGTCGACCTGCTCGCGGCGACGCTCGAGCTGGCGCGCGGCCGCCACCCCGACGTCGAGCGCACGCGCGTGCGCGGCGCCGCCAGCCGCAGCTGGTTCCCCGACCGGCCCTGCCTGGTGCGCGACCTCGCGCGCGCCGACGAGCTTCTCGACCTGCCGGGGATCGTCGCCGTCAACCGCTGGATCCGAGCGGGCGACGTCTACCGGCTGCCGCCCGACGGCTACCGCGAGGTGCTCGGGGTGGTGGCGGTCGGCGACACGCCCGAGGAGGCGACCGCGCGCGCCGAGGCGGCGGTCGCCGAGGCGGCGCGCGGCGAGGTCGTCGAGGTCGACTACGACCCGGAGGCGATCGCAGCCGCCCGGCCCCCGGAGCCGGACCCAGCCGACGCGGCGTCCGGCGGACGGCCGCTGAGCGCGGGAGCGGGCGGCGCGGGCGCCCCGGCCGGGGTCGCGACGGCACACGGCGGCGGGGCCGCCCCGGAGGTGGCCCTGTGAAGCTCGCGGTCTTCCGTCAGGAGGAGTTCTTCGAGGACTACGAGTTCAGCTGCGAGACGATGCTCGCGCTGAGCGGCGCCGAGCCGCTGCGCGCGACCGAGCTGGAGGCGATCGCCGGGCCGCGGCCGCGCGCGGACTGGGAGGTCGGCTACACGCCGTCGGCCGGCTATCCGGAGCTGCGCGACGCGATCGCGGCGCTCAACCCGCCCGCCGCGCGCGAGAACGTGCTCGTCTGCGTCGGGGCGATCGAGGCGCTGCTGATCCTTTCGAACCTGCTGCTCGAGCCCGGCGACGAGCTGGTCTGCCTCTGGCCCGCCTACCAGCCGCTGTACGAGCTGGCGGCCGGCGCCGGGGCGAGCGTCCGCTTCGTCGCGCTCGACCCCGCCGACGGCTTCCGGGTCGATCTCGGCGCCGTCGAGGACGCGGTCGGCCCGCGCACCAAGGCGGTGCTGCTCAACGTGCCGCACAACCCGACCGGCCAGACCGCCGGTCCCGACGACCTGCGCGAGCTCGCGCGCCGGCTCGCGCCGCTCGGGGTGACTGTGATCGTCGACGAGGTCTTCCGCGAGATGCGCTCGGGCCATCCGCCGTCGGCCTACGACGGGCTCGAGAACCTCGTCGTGGTCGGCTCGATGAGCAAGTCCTACGCGCTGCCGGGGCTGCGCGTCGGCTGGTATGTCGGCCCGCCGGAGCTGGTGGTCCGCGGCCGCCAGTTCCGCAAGTACACGTCGCTGAACCCGGGCGCGAGCGACCAGCTCTGGGCGCTCGCGGCGCTGGAGCGGCGCGCCGAGATCCTCGCCCGGACCTGGGAGCTCGCCGAGGGCGGCGCCGCGCTCGCCGAGCGCTGGCTGGCCGAGCGGCCCGAGACCTTCGCGCTCGCCGACACGCCGGCCGGCGGGCTGCTGTTCCCGCGCCTGCTGACCGGGGAGCCGACGCTCGACTTCTGCTCGCGGCTGGTCCACGAGACCGGGGTCCTGCTGGCGCCCGGGAGCGTCTGCTACGAGAGCGAGGGCCACCTGCGCCTCGGCGTCGCGACCCCGCACCTGGCCGCCGGCCTCGACCGGCTCGGCGAGTGGCTCGACGCCGGCGGGGCGGAGCGCGGTGCGGCGGCGGAGCGCGACGGGGCCGGCGGCGATGTCGCGGAGGCACGGCGATGACCGGCGAGCGGCTGCCGTTTCGCAAGTACTACGCCGAGGGCAACGCCTACGTGCTCGTCGAGGCCCAGCCCGGCGCGGTCGCGGCCGCCGGCTGGATCGCGCATCCGACCCGCGGCCTCGGCGGCGACGGGCTGATCGTGATCGAGGGCGCGCCCGGCGAGGCGATGCACCACATGCGCGTGTTCAACGCCGACGGCAGCGAGGCCCAGTGGTGCGGTAACGGCGCGCGCGCCGCGGCGGCGCTGATCTGCGCCCGCGACGGGCTCGTCGAGGGCGACGCGGTGACCATCACCGCCGGCGGCGGCACCGCCCAGCACGTGCTGCTCGACCGCGCCGGCTGGCGGTTCCGCGCCGAGATGCCGGTGCCCGAGGACCCGATCGTCGAGGTCGGCGAGGGCCAGCGGCTGGTCCAGACGCTGATCGGCGCGCCGCACCTCGTCGTCTTCGGGCCCCAGCCGCGCGGGGCCGAGATCGACGCCGCCGGCCGCGCGCTGTGCGCCGCCCGGCCGGGCGGGACCAACGTGATGTTCGCCGAGCGCGACGACGACGGCACGCTGGCGGTCACGCCGTGGGAGCGCGGCGTCGGCCCGGTGCTCGGCTGTGCGACCGGCGCGGCCGCGGCGGCGATCGCCGCCCACCGCGCGCTCGGCGTGCCGCTGCGCGCCGGGACGGTCGTCCGCCAGCCGGGCGGCGCGATCGAGGTGGAGTGGAACGCGGGTGAGCGGGTGCTGGCGATGACCGGCGGCGCGCGCCTGACGGCGACCGGAGAGGCGGTCGCCGAGCTTGGAAGACCGAGGAGGCCGCTGGCCGCGACGGCCGGCGGATAGGCAAAGGCCAAACGGCTGCTCAGGAGGGGAGCGAAGTGCCGAAGATCATGATCGTCGACAACGGGAGCCTTTCGACCGACGTGCTCGCCGGCCGGCTGGAAGGCCTCGGCGCGGCGACCGAGATCGTCTCGCTCGGTGAGCTGGATCCCGACATGCCCGCCGAGGGCGGCTTCGACGGGGTGGTGCTGACCGGGACCGACGTCCCGTCCACCACCCCCTACGTCTACGAGAGCGAGCTGGAGCTGATCCGCCGCTGCGACGTGCCGTTGCTGGGCATCTGCGGCGGGATGCACCTGATCGGCAAGGCGCACGGCGTCGGGATCGGCGACTGCCGCCACGCGGTCGGCAAGACGCCGGTCCACGTCGACTGCGACGACGCTCTCTTCGCCGACCTCGACAGCCCGGCGCTGCTGTTCGAGCGCCACCGCTACCAGCTCGTCGGGGTGCCGGAGGGGTTCCGCCGGATCGCCTGGGGCGACCACTGCCACACCGAGGGGATCCGCCACGCCGAGCGGCCCACCTACGGGCTGCAGGCCCACGTCGAGTTCCGGCCCGAGGGCAAGGTGATCCTGGGCAACTTCGTGTCGCTGCTGACCCTTGACTCGGCGGTCGCGGCTTAGGTAGTGTGAGGTCCGGAGGGAAGGAAGCAGGAGGGAGTTTCCGGCAGTACCACAATGCGTCCGTAGCTCAACTGGTACATGGGTAGGCCACGGGGCGACCCAGGCTTCGAATGCCAGCCTTCGAGCCAGCCGCGCTTCGGCGTCGTGCTGGCGGCGGGATGCCCGCAAGGGCCGTTCGATTCACCTGCAAGCCCAATCCGGTTTATCTAAGAGCAGCGGCCTTTCAAGCCGCAGATACGGGTTCGAGTCCCGTCGGGCGTACTAGACAGCCAGACGCCGGTGGTTTCCGGCACAGGAGCGTTTCGCCGTGCCCGATTTCAGTTACGTGCTCAGCTTCTGCCCGCAGTCCGGGCAAGATCTCGACCTCGACGGCCTGCGCGGCCTGGCGATCGCCGACGCGGTCGCCCGCGCGCGGCGGGGACGCGGGGAGGCGGTCGCCTTCGCGCCCGTCGCGGGCGACGACGCGCCGCGGGCGGCGCTCGAGGCGTTCGGGATCGGCTACGACTGGGACGCGGCGCTGGCGCCGCAGGACCCCGCGGTCGCGCGCTGGGCGCTCTGGGTGCTCGAGCGCCTCGACGCCGCCGGCCAGCTCTACCAGCGCGGCGAGGAGTGGCGGCTGCGCAGCGGCAAGCTGCACGGAGAGAGCGAGGCGGCGCTCGACCGGCTAGCCGGCTGGACGCCGGCGGCGCTGGCGGCCCAGCGCGAGCTGCTCGCCCACGTGGACGCGCCGGCCGACGGCGGCGACGAGCTGTCGGAGAGCCTGTCGAAGCTCGCGGCCGCGGGCTGGTCGGTCGACAACCGCAAGGACAAGGGCGCGCCCGAGGTCCACTACGCCGCGGGCGACCTGCCGGTCGCGCGCGGGGAGAGCTGGTCCGAGGCGGCGGCGCTGCACCCGCGCCTGACCGCGGCGCTCGCGCGGCTGCTCGCCGGGGCGAGCGCCGAGGTCCGCGTCGGCGAGCCGGGCGCGGCGGCCGCGACCTGGCTACCGGCGGCGCTGACGGTCGCCGACCGCGACTCCGCCGAGGCGCTGCTGGACATGCGCACGGTCGCGCGCGCGCTGCGCGACGCCGGGGCGCTCGAGCTCGCCGACGGCGAGCCGCTCGGCCCGGTGCTGATGCACCGGCCGCTGCGGCTCAAGCCGGTCCGCCGGCGGCCGGGCGGCTTGGGCGAGAGCGGAGCGGGTGGGGGCGGCGCCGGCGCGAACGGCACAGCGGCCGCAGCCGAGGCCGGCGCGACCGCGGCCACCGAGCCCGACCCCAACGACCTGGTCGCGCTGGCGGAGACGCACGGCCCCGAGGCGGTTCGCTTCGCGCTGCTGCACGCGGCGGCACCGGAGAAGCGGTTCGGCGGCGGCGCCGACGTGGTCGCCTACGCGGAGCGGCTGCTGGCGCGGCTGCGCGAGCACGCGCCGGCGCGGATCGCCGGCGGCGCCGACGCGGAGATCGCGCTCGACGACGGCCTGCGCCGCCGCCTCGCCCGCTGGTGCGAGATCGCGAGCGCGCGGATGGCCCAGAACTACGACACCGCGGCGCTGCACCGCGCGACCCGCAACGCCGCCCGGCTGGCGGACCGGATCGTCGCCTTCGAGTCGCTGGTCGCCGACCGCCGCGGGACGCCGGAGCCGGCCGACACGGCGGCGATCGCCGCGGCGCTGACCACGCTCGCCCGGCTGCTCGAGCCGCTTGCGCCCCACACCGCCGGCGAGCTGCTCGCCGCCGCCGGAGCCGAGGCG
>JAAYBF010000208.1 GCA_012718975.1 Solirubrobacterales bacterium
ACTCCTCGGTCTGCTCGCGCGCCTCGTCGTCGGGCCGCTGCGTGTGCGGCGACTTCATCAGGTAACTGGAGGGGCCGTCGAGCTGGCCGGAGATCCCGTTGTTGAGCGCCAGCTTGATCAGCCGCACCGCGTCGATCACGACGCCGGCCGAGTTGGGCGAGTCCCAGACCTCGAGCTTGAGCTCGGCGGTCAGCGGCACGTCGCCGAACGATTTGCCCTCGAGCCGGATGTGCGCCCACTTGCGGTCGGTCAGCCACGGCACGTAGTCGGAGGGGCCGACGTGGACCTGGTCGTCGGGCAGCTCGTGACCCATGATCGAGGTGACCGCGTTGGTCTTCGAGATCTTCTTCGAGTCGAGCCGCTCGCGCTCGAGCATGTTGTAGAAGTCCATGTTGCCGCCGACGTTGAGCTGCGAGGTGCGCATCATCTTCACGCCGCGGTCGCCGAACAGGCGGGCGAGCTGGCGGTGGACGATCGTCGCGCCGACCTGCGACTTGATGTCGTCGCCGACGATCGGCAGGCCCTTCTCGCGGAAGCGGTTGCCCCAGTAGTCCTCGCGGGCGATGAACACCGGGATGCAGTTGACGAACCCGCAGCCGGCGGCGAGCACCTGCTCGACGTACCACTTGGTGGCGTCCTCGGAGCCGACCGGCAGGTAGGAGACCACGACGTCGGTGCGCGTCTCCTTGAGGATCGAGACGATGTCGGCGGTCTCGCCGGGCGCCTTGACGATCTTCTCCTTGAGGTACTTGCCGAGGCCGTCGTGGGTCATGCCGCGGTAGACGGGCACGTCGAGGTTCGGCACCTCGGCGAACTTGATCGTGTTGTTCTGACCCGACCAGATCGCCTCGGAGAGGTCCTTGCCGACCTTGTCGGCATCGATGTCGAACGCGGCGGTGAACTCGATGTCGCCGACGTGGTAGCCGCCGAGGTCGACGTGCATCAGGCCGGGGACGTCCTCGCCCGCGGCGGCGTTGCGGTAGTACTCGACGCCCTGCACGAACGCGGACGCGCAGTTGCCGACGCCGACGATCGCGACGCGCACCTTCTCGGACTGGTAGCGCGAGGCGCCGTTGGTTGAAACGTTGTCGCTCACTGAGCCTCCGTCATGTTCTAGAAGCAGAAGGGGAAGGGGCCCCTGTCAGGCCCGGCGTGGGAGACACGAACCCCGAACGCGGGTTCGTGTTACACCGGCTCCGCGTCCGCGCGCGGTCCCGGCGAAGGCTCCGAGGGTACCGGCTCGGGCGGGATCAGGCCAGCGGGTCGGCGGGAGCGGTCAGTGCGCGGCGGACGTGGAAGATCCGCTGGAAGGTCGTAATCACCGTCAGCGCGGCGAGCAGGTAGATCGCCGGCGCGAGCAGCTCGAAGTCGCCGAGCCCGGCGCCCTTGGCGAACAGCAGGCCGACGGAGATGATCACCACCCGCACCGCGCGCGTCGCCAGGCCGACCTTGCACTCGACCCCGAGCGCCTCGGCGCGGGCGCGCGTGTAGCTGACCATCAGCGAGAACAGGACCGCGACGACGACCGCCGCGACGGCCAGCTCGTCGCCCTGGGAGGCGAAGTAGGCGGCGACCGCCGCGAGCACGATCCCCTCCTCGACGCGGTCGAGGGTCGAGTCGAGGAACGCCCCGAACGGGGTCCCCTTGCCCGACATCCGCGAGTAGCGGCCGTCGAGGGTGTCCATCACCGAGCCGAGGATGAACGCGATCCCGGCGAGGAAGAACAGCCGCTGGGTCACCAGCACCGCGGCGATCACGTTGCCGACCAGCCCCGTCATCGAGATCGCGTTCGGGGTCAGGCGTGACTCGATCAGCCGGTTGCGCGCCAGCTCGCGCATCTCCGCCGTCCGCCGGCCGCCGGCGCGCTCCTGCCCCTGCCCGGTCGCCATCCTCAGGTCACCGGCTGGGTCCGGTCGGCGGTCCGCCACGCCCACACGTCGGGCCGGGCGCGGCCGAGCGCGTAGGAGGCGCCCCAGGCGGAGATCGCGGCGACGAGCGCGCCGAGCGCGGCGTCGAGCCAGAAGTGGTTGGCGGTCACCACGACCACGAAGGTCACGACCGCCGGGTAGATGCCCCATAGCACCTTCGCCGCCCGGTGCTTGACGATCCGCATCGCCGGGATCGCGATCATCAGCGCGAAGGCGACGTGCATCGACGGCACCGCCGCGAACGGGTTGTAGAGCATGTTCACGCTCGCCTCGGCCTGCGGGCCGACGAACTGGGCGACGGTGTCGCTGAAGCCCCACTCCGGCATGTAGCGCGGCGGCGCGGTCGGGTAGACGGCGTAGCCGACGAGCGCCAGGCCCATCGCGATCATGAACATGTTGCGCACGTAGTAGTAGGCCTGGTTGCGGAAGATGTAGAGCCAGATCAGGAACGTCGTGGTCACGACGAAGTGGGAGTTGACGTACATCCAGTTCGCGCCGGTCACCAGCCAGTCCGCGTTGTTGAGCGCCCAGGCCTGCAGCCCCGGCTCGAAGAACAGCCCGAGCGTCCGCTCGACGTCGACGAGCGTGCGCGCGTTCTCGAAGGCGAGCGTCGCCTGGCCGTCGACCAGCCCGCGGACGATCCGGTAGACGTAGTAGGCCCCGGCGAAGAGGGCGAGCTGGCGCAGGGCGTCGATCCAACCGCGCGGCAGCCAGCGGCTGGTCGCATGCCATACACGCGTGAACTGCGCGAGAAAGTCCTGTGAAGCCCGCCTCACCGTCCGGGGAGGGTACCGCCGAACGGCGCGGAATGGGCGCGGGCGACGGCGGTTCTGCCGGGTGGCTCAGCCGTCGTCGCAGCGTTGGCCGCGCTGGACGACGCGCTCGGGCGCGAACCGGGTGACCAGCTCCACGAACCCGCGCTCGCGAGCGATCACCCGCGTCCACTCGCCGGCGCGCTCGACGCAGGCGCCCTTCGCGAGCCAGTACGGCGTCCAGCGGACCCGCACGATCGCGCTGCCGGGCCGGTTGACGCGCAGCAGCACCCGGTCTGAGCCGAGCTGCTCGATCGCCACGTCGGCGTCGCCCTCGTCGAGCACGAACGGCGCCGGCAGCGTCACCTCGTAGATCCGCCAGTTGTCGAACCGCTTGCGCAGCCGCAGGTACGGCAGGCCGCTCTCGATCAGCGCCCGCTCGCGGTAGGAGCTCGAGTCGGGCTTGGCGTCGGCGAGCGCGACGAAGCGGACCGCGTTCTCCGACAGCCAGCTCGCGTAGGTCAGCTCGTTGATCTGGCCGTTGTAGAAGATCGGGTGGCGCCCGGTGTCGAGCTGGCGCAGCCAACCGCGCGCGAGCGGCGCCTCGGAGGCCACCTCGGCCCCCTCCCAGTGGCCGAAGGTGAACGGGATCTCGACCCGCCACTGGCCCGGCTCGAGCGCCAGGTACTCGCGCAGAGGGTCGAAGTAGGAGGCCTTGGCGACCGGGTCGTCGATCGCCTTGTAGATGTCGCGCACCGCCGGCGACCACTGCCAGAACGCGAGCGCGCCGAGCAGCGCCACCATCGGCACCAGCGGCCGGCGGTGCAGCCGCGGCCACAGCGCGCAGGCCAGCACCGGCCCGCCGAGCAGCGCGCCGAAGCGGACCGCGTTGCCGCCCATCGCGGTGTGCAAGACGAGCGCCAGCGTCGCCCCGGCGCCGTAGAGCGCCGCGATCCAGCGCAGCGTCGGCTGGCTGCGGGGCAGCAGCGCGACGCAGGCGATCGCGAACAGCGGGATCGGCAGGTAGGCCGAGAACGGGAACGGCGCCCAGCCGCCCTCCGGGAAGGCGAGCGACAGGATCACCGGGGGCACGAACGCGGCGGCGGCGAGGACGATCCCGTCGGTGCGCAGCTGCCGGTCGCCGCGCCACTGGGCCAGCGAGAGGCCGACGCCGCACATGGCGACGAACAGCCCGGCGACCGGGCTGGAGATCGCGCTCAGCACCGCCAGCAGCGGGGCGAGGGCCCGGTGGCGGCGCTGCAGCGCGAGGCCGGCCGCGATCCCGAACGCGACGCCGAGCGCGAACGGCAGCCGGTTGGTGAACAGCAGCGTCGCCGAGCCGATCCCGAACCAGACCGTCCCGAGCCGGCTGGCGACCGCGCCGTAGAGGCCCCGCATCAGCTCGGTGAAGCAGGCGGTCGCGCCGACCGCGGCCAGCGCGCCCATCAGCTGCGGGCCGAGCAGCCAGCCGAGCGGCGGCGAGAGGATCGAGTAGGCGGGGGTGTGGTGGCCTCCGTACCACTGACCGTTCCAGATCGTGAACCCCTCGCGGCCGAACAGGTCGGAGCGGAAGATGTGCGCGGCGAGGTCCGGCGTGCGCGGCTTGAAGTACAGGTAGACCGCGGCGAGCGCGGCCGAGATCAGGGTGGGCGCGATGCGCCACCAGTCGATGCGGCGCAGCCGCGACACGCGGGTAGGCTAGCTAGCGCATGTCCTCCCCCGTGCCGGAGCCCCTGAGCGACGAGGACGCTCGCATCCTGGCCTTGGAGGACGGGCCGGTGCGCGGCCACACCTGCAAGGTGGTGCTGATCGGCGGGCCGCGGACGGCCGCTGCGATCCGCGAGCGGGTCGCCGGCCGGCTCGCGCGCGAGCCGCGCCTCGGCGTCCGGCTCGAGGAGGGCGAGCGGCCGGCGTGGGTGCCCGACCCGCAGCTCGACGTCGAGCGCCAGGTGCGCGACGGAGGTGCCGTGGCGGCCGCCGGGCTCGGCGGCGCGGTCGCCGCGCTGATGGCTCAGCGACTGCCGCGCGACCGGCCGCTGTGGGCGCTCGACGTCGTCGCCGTCGA
>JAAYBF010000209.1 GCA_012718975.1 Solirubrobacterales bacterium
CGAGCGCGGCGCTCACCGAGGCCGGCGAGGGGTTCCAGATCACGGCGGCCCGCGGCAGCGTCTCGATCCCGGGGGAGACAACCGATCCGGAGCTGGCGATGCAGCTCGCCGACCGGCGGATGTACGCGGCCAAGCTCGGGGGCCGCGGGGCCGGCGACGACAGCGTCGAGCTCCTGCTCGGCGCGCTCCGCGAGGCCAAGCCCGGCCTCGAGGCGCACCTCGGAGCCGTCGCCGAGCTGGCTCGCGACGTCGCCCGCCGGCTGGGCCTCAGCCCCGAGGAGGTCGACGAGGTGGTCCGTGCGGCCAAGCTGCACGACATCGGCAAGATGGCCATCCCCGACGCGATCCTCGACAAGTCCGGTCCGCTCGACAAGGCCGAGTGGGAGTTCATGCGCAAGCACAGCCTGATCGGCGAGCGCATCGTGTCGGCCGCGCCGCCGCTGCTCCCGGTGGCGAAGCTGATCCGGTCCAGTCACGAACGCTGGGACGGCCAGGGCTACCCGGATGGCCTGATGGGTGAGGCCATTCCCCGCGGCGCGCGAATCGTGTTCGCCTGCGACAGCTTCGACGCCATGACCAGCCCACGCCCGTACAGCGGGCCCTGCAGCACCGAGCGCGCGCTCGCGGAGCTCGTTCGCTGCAGCGGACGTCAGTTCGATCCCGATGTCGTCGACGCCGTCGTGTCGGTCGTCGAGGACCGGTCGGCGGCAACCCCGGCGGCTGGCGATCGGGCCGCCCGTTGAGCGCGGTGCGGGCGCCGGCGATCACTCGACCAGCCGCACCTCGAAGACGGCGCCGGTGAGGTCGCCGGCGCCGTTGAGCAGGCCGAGGATCTTGGCGACGTAGGCCTGGGTCTCGGGGTAGTCGGGGATGCAGCCGCACGCCTGGACCGGTGCCGGGCCCGCGTTGTAGGCGGCGAGCGCGAGCGGGACCGATCCGAACTGGCGCAGCAGGTCGTGCATCAGATGGGCCTGGGCATCGATCGACGCCTCCGGATCGAACGGGTTCGACAGTCCGTAGGCCGCCGCCGTGCCGGGCATGAACTGCGCGATCCCCTGCGCCCCGGCGGGCGAGCTGGCGAACGGATTGAAGTTCGACTCCGCGTAGAGCTGCGCCGCGAGCACCGCAGCCCCGACGTTCCAGCGCTGCGAGGCCTTCGAGATCGCCCCGGCGAACTGGCGCGGCACGAACGCCGGGATCGCGCTGCGCCCGTCGCGGATCGCGGCGCCGTAGCCGAGCGACGCGGTCCCGGCGCCACGCTCGAACCCCCAGTGCCACGGCTCCCAGCTGTAGCGCTGCACGAACCCGAACCGCGGGGCGTTCGCCGCCAGCCACCCGTACGCCGAGGTGGGCCCGAGGTCGAGCTCGGTGCCGAGCCGGTGCAGGCTCTTGCCGGGCGGCGCTACCCATTTCGGGTCCGGGTTCGCTGCGAACAGGCGTGCCTGCTCGGCGTCGGAGCGGTAGCCGCTGGTCACGATCAGCGCGATGCCGTCGGCGGCCGCCGCGGCGGCGAGGCGGTCGAACGCCAGCGCCACGTCCGGCCTCATCGGCTTGCCACCCCTATACGCGAGCGGCCCGGAGTAGCCGCCGCCGGTCGCCATCTCGGGCATCCCGCCGACCCCGGCGAGCGGCGCCAGCTCGGCGGTCGCCCGCGCCTCGACCTCGACGCGCGCCCGTCGCGCCTGCTTCTCGAGCCCGCCGACGGCCACGTCGACGTGGCCGCGAACCGCGACGCGGACCCGCGTCGGCGCGAACCCCCCGCCGGGGAAGCTGACGTCCCACGGCAGCACCGCGACGCCGTTGCGCGCACCGCCGCGGACCGCCGTCGCGCGCGCTCTCGCGAGGTACTGGGCGGTCGTCAGGCGGTGCGGGTTCGGCAGCCCGTTCGGCAGCGTCGCGGGCTCGAAGAGGCGGAAGTAGTCGTCCCGCATCCGGTGGGCGGCGGAGACGGCGGCAAGATCGGCGGCCCGCTGATGGCGGGACTTCGCGCCCAGCCCCTGCCCGACCGCGACCAGCGCCAGCGTGCCGACCAGCGCCGCCGCGATCGCGGCGAGCAGCAGGAGCAGCGCCTGGCCGCGCTCGCCGGCCGCGCCGCCCACCCGACCGCGACCGCCACACGGCTGTGCGGGCCGCCGCACCCGCCCCGCGCTCCGGTGGTCGCGGCGCCGCCGGAGCTCGAGCCTCGCGCTCACCGCGTCCCCGCCTCTCCGACGAGATCGGCAAGCCGCGCCACCGCCCGCCCCAACTCCCCGCGCGCCTCGCGGCCCGCCAGCGCGAGCTGGGCGCCCATCCGCGACTCGGGCAGCGCGACCGCGGCGTGGCGGTCCCAGCCGGCGTCGGCGTCCCGTGCCCTGTTCAGGACCACGATCGGCGGTGGACCGACCCGCGCGAGCGAGCCGGCGAGGACCGGCGCAAGCGCGGGCTCGGTGGCGGGCCCCGCGACGACCACGATCGCATCGGCGAGCGAAGCCGCGACCGACGCGCACGCCGGGTCGTCGACGTCGAGGACGATCGGCGCGATGCCGCGCAGGGCGCCGACGAGCTCGGCCTCCGCCCCCACGGCCGACAGCGTCAGGCAGAGCCGGCCGGCAACACGCGTCCGGGTCGGCAGCGCGCGCTGGACGGCGCGGCCGAGCCGACCGGCCGCGGGGGTCCCGAGCGGCACGCCCCCGCTTGCGAGCGCCGCGGCGGTCGCCACGGCCGCCCCGGTCGCGTCGCGCGCGGCGAGCTCGGCCGCCAGCGCGCGGGCGACGGTCGTGGTCCCGCAGCGGCGGCGGAACCCCGCGACGGCCACCACAGGGCGGCGAACCGCGAGATCGTCGGCGTGCGCGACGGCGGTCACCGCTTGGTCCTCCTGGGCCGGCTCGACGAACAGGCCGGCGAGCGCCGCCAGCACACCGCCGCGGCCCGCGCGTCCGCCCACCGTCGCTCCGCCCGCCCTCACGGGAGCTCCACCCCAGCCTCGGCGGTCACGGCGAGCTTGCGCGCGAGCACTCCCAGCGGCGACGGCGGACGCAGCTTCACCCGTACGGTCTCGGCGGTCGAGACCACCTCGACCCGCGCCCGCGACCAGCCGGGGATCGCGTGGCGCACGGCCGCCCGGGCGCTGCGGCCGTCGGCGAGCGCGAGCGCGCCCGCCTGGGCGGCGCTCCCGGCGAGCACGGCCGAGTAGCCGACGGCGAGCGCCTGCGCGAGCACGAGGCCGACGAGGATGATCGCCGGCACCGCGCCCACTACCTCGACGAGGGCCTGGCCGCGCTGCTCGGCCAGCCGGCGCCGCATCCGCCCTCCAGCGGCCAGCCGGCGCCTCATCCGCCCTCCAGCGCGGCACTGGCGCCGATCGCCACCGGGGTCCGCCAGCCGTGCAGGAGCAGCGGGATCCTCACCCGGACGGTCACCCGCCCCCGGGTGCGCTCGACCTCGAGGTCGCGCTCGAGCGCCGCCGGCAGCGCCGAGCGGGCAGCCGCCCGGACGTCCCCGTCGACGACCTCCGCGCGCGCCCCGGCCCGCGCGGCGTGCGCCGCCAGCCAAGCCGTGTGGCCGGTCAGCGCGCACTGCCACAGCAGGGCCGCGAGCAGCAGCACGAACGGCAGCGCGCCGATCAGCTCGACGCCCGCCTGCCCGTCCTGCGCCCGCCAGCTCGGGGTTCCGAAAGCCATGCCCGGCACGCTCGCGCGGCCCGACACGCATCTCAACGCGCGGGCGTTACAGGAGCGTGTCGGGTCGGCCCGCCATCGGTCGCAATCTCGTCACCCACGCGGCACCGCCGCGCGTCGCCGTCCGGGACCCTGACTGCCGTGTCGTCCATCACCAAGCCCAGGGCCACGACGGAGCTGCTCACGATCGGCGGGCGGCGTCTCGCGCTCGGCCCCGAGACACCGGTCGATGCCAGGATCGCCGCGGTCGCCGAGGCGCAGTACGGCGCTCTATCGCTGAGCCAGCTCCGCGCGTGCGGCCTGGGTCCGAGCGCCGTTCGCAGCCGCGTCGCCCGGGGCCAGCTGCGCAAGCTGCACCGCGCGGTGTTCGCACCGGGGCACCGTCGGCTGCCCTCGAAGGGCCCGCTCGCCGCGGCCGTGCTCGCCTACGGCGCCGGAGCCGTGCTGTCGCACCGGTCGGCCGCCGCGCTCCACGGACTCCTTCGCGACAACCGCGCGACCGTCGACGTCACCGTCACGGGCGCGGAGCGATCCCGTGCCGGACGCCTTCGCGCGCACCGCGCGCGACTCTCGTCGAGCGAGGTGACGGTCGTCGCGGGAATCCCGACCACCACGGTCGCGCGCACGATCCTCGACTGCGCCGCCGAGATCGATACCCGTGCCGTCGAGCGCCTGTGCGCCGAGGCCGAGCTCGCGCGAGTCTTCGATCGCGCACAGCTCGTGCGTCTCGTCCGCCGCGGCACCGGCCACCACGGGACCAAGCGCCTACGCGCCGTCCTGGAGGAGCTGGAGCATGGCGCGTCGCTCACAGAGACCGACCTCGAGGAGCTGCTGCTCGGCGCCTTCCGGTCCGCCGGCCTCCCGGACCCGGAGTGCCAGGCCGAGATCCCGCTCGGCGGCGGCACGCACGTCCGCGCCGACTTCCTCTGGCGTGCCGAGCGCCTCGTAGTCGAGGCCGACGGGCGCCGCTTCCACGATCGCGTACAGGCGTACCGGAGTGACCGCGCGCGCGACCTCGCGCTCCTACGCGCCGGCTATTCGACCGTGCGCTTCAGCGACCTGGACGCGCGCGACCCGGCGCGATGCGCCGCGGCGGTGGCCGAACTCCTCCGAGCCCGGACAGCCCCCGAGCGCTGACCGTCCCGGCCGATGCCGCCGCGCCCGTCCTGAGGCGGCACCGCACCCGACCGGCGGCATTGCCGCGTCTCGACCCTGTGGTGACTTCCGTCCACATGGCGGACGTTTCGCAACAGAGGTGGGGCGGCGGCGCGACCCGGGCGGCGGCGCCGACCGCGCGGCCCGCCCCACGCCTACTCGTAGGCCCGGTACCGGGCGTAGACCCAGTAGGCGCCGTAGGCGCTTGCGGCGAGCAGGGCGAGCCAGACGATCACGCCGGCGCCGCCGACGTCGAACAGGCGGCTGGTGGCGGCCAGCGACAGCAGGACGAGGCCGATCGAGCCGTAGAGGACCGCGCGGTTGCGGTCCGGCAGCGAGTCGAGCTCGAACTGGAACCGGCTGTACATCCGGTAGCCGAGGAAGGCGATCGCGGCCAGGAAGGCGATCGTCAGGGCCGTGAGGACCATGTCGAGCGCGTGGTCGGCGCCCGGCAACGCCGTCAGCGCGAGCGCCACGGCGGCGATCAGGGCGAACTTCCAGGCGAGGCTCCCGAAGCGGGTCACGGAGACGATCCTAGCCCGGCGACTGGATCGCGCCGGTGGCCGTCAGCGCGAGCACGAGCGCGCCGAGCGCGACCCGGTAGATCACGAAGACCGACACCGAATGGGTGGTCAGATAGCGCAGCAGCCAGGCGATCGCCGCATAGCCGACGGCGAACGAGATCACGGTCGCGAGCAGGACGTAGCCGATCGGCGCGCCCCCACCCTCCTCGCCGCCGACGATCGCGACCAGCTGGTAGAGCCCGCTCAGCACGACCGCCGGCACCGCGAGCAGGAACGAGAAGCGCGCCGCGGCCGCCCGGTCGAGCCCGAGCAGCAGGCCGGCGCTCATCGTCGCGCCGGATCGCGACACGCCGGGAACCAGCGCCAGCGACTGCGCGAGGCCGATCAGGATGCCGTCGCGGGTCGACATCTGGCCGAGCTCGCGCTCGTGGGTGCCGATCCGGTCGGCGGCGCCGAGGATCAGGCCGAAGACGATCAGCACCGTCCCGACCAGCCAGAGGTTGCGCGCCCCGTTCTCGATCTGGGACTCGAACGCGAGCCCGAGCAGGCCGATCGGGATCGTCGCGACGATCAGGTACCAGCCCATCTTCGCGTGCGCGGTGGAGCGCAGCACCGGCCGAAACAGCGACCGCGTCCAGACCTCGGCGATCGACCAGAGGTCGCGGCGGAAGTAGATCAGCACCGCGGCCTCGGTCCCGAGCTGGGTCACCGCCGTGAACGCCGCGCCCGGGTCCTCCCAGCCGAAGATCGCCGGGACGATCAGCTGGTGGGCGCTCGAGGAGATCGGCAGGAACTCGGTGAGGCCCTGGACGATGCCCAGGACTATTGCCTCGATCAGCGACACGGCGGCAGAACCCTAGTGGCGGGCGCAGCCGTCCCCGCGCCGCGCGCCCGGGCGGCCGCGCCCTCCCAGCCGCCGCGAGCACCCGCCCCGGCCGTCCCAACCGCTAGACTCGCGCGCCGATGAAGTCCCGACTGACGCTCCTCACCTCGCTGGCGCTCACCCTCTGCCTCGCGCTCGCCGCTCCCGCGCTCGGCAACCCCAACGGCGAGGGCCTGCTCGGCGAGACCAACGACAAGATCATCACCTTCTTCTCGCTCGGCGTCGTCGTCTTCTTCGCCGTCTTCGTCGCCCTCATGTCCTGGCTGCAGTCCACGCTCGAGAAGCGCAAGCAGGCGCGCAAGGGCGCGAAGGTCCGCGACATCGTCGGCTGGTAGCGCGGCCGCCGGCCCCGGGCCGGCTTCTCCAACTGTTCACACCACCGCCCGCGCGGGGCAGGATGATCGTCGGTGCAGTTACCCCGCCGCACGCGGCCCCGGCCTCCCCGCCCGGGGCCGCTGCACGTTGAGCGCCGCCCCCGCGTGCGGGTAGAGTCGGCGCCGGGATGGCGCTCGACAGCGACCAGGTCGGATACGAGCGGCGCGGCCCGGTCGCGCTGGTGACGATCGACCGCACCGAGCGCCGCAACGCCGTCGACGGACCCACCGCCGAGCTGCTCGCCGCCGCCCACGACCGGTTCGAGGCCGACGACGACGCCCGGGTGATGGTCCTCGCCGGCGCCGGCGAGGAGGCGTTCTGCGCCGGCGCCGACCTCAAGGCGCTCGCGACGCTCGGCCCGCGGCTCGACTCCCCCGACGGGCCGCTGGGCTTCACCCGCCGCACCCCGGCGAAGCCCGCGATCGCGGCGATCTCCGGCTGGTGCGTCGCGGGCGGCCTCGAGCTGGCGCTCTGGTGCGACCTGCGGATCGCCACCGAGACCGCCCGGCTCGGCTTCACCGAGCGCCGCTTCGGCGTCCCGCTGATCGACGGCGGCACCCAGCGCCTGCCGCGGATCGTCGGCCTCGGCCGGGCGCTCGACCTGATCCTCACCGGCCGGATCGTCGATGCGGCCGAGGCGCACGCGCTCGGGCTGGTGACCGAGGTCGTCGCCCCCGGCGGCCATCTCGACCGGGCGCTGGAGCTTGCCGAGGGGCTCGCCGCCTTCCCGCAGGAGACGCTGCTCGCCGACCGCCGCGCCGCGATCGAGGGACTCGGGCTCCCGCTCGCCGACGGCCTCGCGCTCGAGGCCGGCGCCGGGCCGGCCACCTACGCGGCCGCGCTCGCCGGCGCGCAGCGGTTCGCCGGCGGCGAGGGGCGCGGCGGCGCGGGCGCCGGCGCCTGACCGGCCCGGTCCGCCGGCGCCCGACCCGGCCGGGC
>JAAYBF010000210.1 GCA_012718975.1 Solirubrobacterales bacterium
ACCCCCGGACCGTATCGAGGTGACAGCGTGGCGACCAGTGAGATCGTGTATTCCGTGCCCGGCATCGGCTGCGCCCACTGCGAGGCCGCGATCGTCGCCGAGGTCGGCCGGCTCGCGGACGTCGCGGAGGTCGCAGTCGACCTCGACGCGCGCCGGGTGGCGGTGAGCGGCGACCGGATCGACGACCGGGCCGTCCGCGCAGCGATCGCCGCCGCCGGCTACGAGGCCGAGCGATGAGCGCCGGACTGCGCGTCGGTCTCTTCGCGGCCGTGTTGGCGCTGGTCGCCGCCGGCGCCTACGCCGCCGGAGCCGCCGTCGACCCCGATCCGGAGTCCGGCGCGGGAGGCCACGCCGGCGCCGACGGGACCGCGACACACGGCGGCGGGCCGGACGGGCACGGGTCCGGCGACGGCGACCTGCGCCTGATCGTCGAGCGCGGAGAGCTTGCGCCCGGCCGCGCCGGCACCGTCGTCGTCCGCGTGGTCGACGAGCGTGGGCGGACCGTGACCGACTACGACACCGTCCACGAGCGCGAGATGCACCTGCTGGCGGTGCGGGAGGATCTCACCGGCTACCGCCATCTCCACCCGCGACGCCGGGGCGACGGCGCGTGGGAGACCGACGTCGCCTTCGCCGAGGCGGGGCCGCACCGCCTCTACGCCGACTTCGCGACCGCCGGTCGCCCGCACACCCTCACCGCGCCCGTCCGCGTGGCCGGCGACTACCGGCCGCGACCGCTGCCGCCGCCGTCCCGCGTCGCCGATGCCGGCGACGGCTATTCGGTGACCATGAGCCGCGCCGGCGACCGGCGTGCGTTCGCCGTTGCCCGCGACGGTCGCCCCGTAGCCGCGATCGAGCCGTACCTCGGCGCGCGCGGCCACCTCGTCGCGGTGCGCGCCGGCGATCTCGCCTTCCAGCACGTCCACCCGCGCGACGCCGCGACGGCAGGACGGGAGATCGCCTTCGACGTCGACTTCCACGGCGCCGGGGAGTACCGGCTCTTCCTCCAGTTCCGCCACGGCGGCGAGGTCCGCACGGCCGCCTTCACCGAGCGGCCGGGGGGCGCGCCGACCGGCGACGACGAGCACGGGAGCGCCGGCCATGGCCACTGAGCGGCTCGACCTGCCGATCGCCGGGATGACCTGCGCGTCCTGCGCGACGCGGGTCGAGAAGCGGCTCGGCGGCGTGGCGGGCGTCGACGCCGCCACCGTGAACTTCGCGACCGAGCGGGCGGCCGTCACCTACGACCCCGCGAGCGTCGCGCCGGAGGACCTCGTCGCGGCGGTCGCAGAGGCGGGCTACGAGGCCGTCCTGCCACCGGCCGGGAACGGCGGCGGGCCCGGGGAGACCCGGGACGCCCCCCAGGAGGACGCGGACCGCAGCGCGGCCGACGCGCGTCGGCGGCTGCTGATCAGCGCCGCCCTGTCGGCGCCGGTGCTCGTCCTCTCGATGGTCCCGGCGCTCCAGTTCGACTACTGGCAGTGGCTGGCGCTCCAGCTCGCAACCCCGGTCGTGATCTGGGGCGGCTGGCCGTTCCACGTCGCCGCCGCGCGCAACCTGCGCCACGGCGCGGCCACGATGGACACCCTGATCTCGCTCGGGACGCTGTCGGCCTGGCTCTGGTCGCTCTATGCGCTGTTCCTCGGCGACGCGGGCATGACAGGGATGACGATGACGCTCGACCTCGTTCCGGAGCGTGGCGGCCCGTCCGACCACATCTACCTCGAGGTGGCCGCGGTCGTGACGACGTTCATCCTCGCCGGCCGCTACTTCGAGGCCCGCGCGAAGCGGCGCGCCGGGGCGGCGCTGCGCGCGCTGCTCGAGCTCGGAGCCAAGGACGTCGCGCTGCTCGACGCCGACGGGCGCGAGCGCCGCGTCGCGGTCGACCAGCTCGCCGTCGGCGATCGGTTCGTCGTGCGGCCGGGGGAGAAGGTCGCGACCGACGGGGTCGTCGAGGAGGGTCGCTCCGCGCTCGACATGTCGCTGCTGACGGGCGAGTCGGCTCCGATAGAGGTGGAGCCCGGGGCCGAGGTGACCGGTGCGACCGTGAACGCGGGCGGCCGGCTGGTCGTCCGCGCGACGCGGGTCGGCGCCGACACCGCGCTCGCCCAGATCGCGCGCCTGGTGGCCGACGCCCAGGCCGGCAAGGCGCCGGTCCAGCGGCTCGCCGACCGCGTGTCGGCCGTCTTCGTGCCGGTCGTGGTGGCGCTCGCCGCGGCCACGCTCGGGTTCTGGCTCGGCGCCGACGAGGGCGCGGCGTTCGCCTTCTCCGCCGCGGTCGCGGTGCTGATCATCGCCTGCCCGTGCGCGCTCGGCCTCGCGACGCCGACCGCACTGATGGTCGGCACCGGTCGCGGCGCCCAGCTCGGGCTGCTGATCAAGGGGCCGGAGATCCTCGAGTCCACCCGCCGGGTCGACACGGTCGTGCTCGACAAGACCGGGACGGTGACCAGCGGGCGGATGGAGCTCGTA
>JAAYBF010000030.1 GCA_012718975.1 Solirubrobacterales bacterium
AGGCGGGTCCAGCCGCGGCGGCCGAGCCGCTCGAGGGCGTCGAGGACGGTGTGCTCGTCGTAGTCGACGACCGGGTCGCGGTTGGTCGACTGGTTGCAGGCCAGCCGCAGCGAGTTCACGCTCAGCGGGTAGGCGTCCGGGGTGGTGCGCCGCTTCTCGATCAGCGCGCCGAGCACCCTCAGCTCGGCGGCGTCCGGCGGGTTCGGTCCGGCGTAGTAGGCGCTCATCGCGGGAGCAATCTACCCGTCGCCGGACGGTACCGCGACATCTCGGAGACCGCCCGGCCGCACCGCGCGAGAACCGTCGCCGCTCCGGCGGTGGCCCGCCCCACCGCCGGAGTCGTGCGCACACCCTCGCCAGCGGCCCGCGCGCAGGTAGCCTTCGCCTCCCGTCCGCCGACCGAGGAGAGAGATGGAAGCGCACAACGAGGACCTGGGCCCGATCGACATCGTCGTGATCGGCTATCCCGCCGGGGCGCAGGTCACCGGCGAGGCCGCCGAGGCGCTCGTCGACCTCGTCGACCGCGGCATCATTCGCGTGCTCGACGTCCTGTTCGTCGTCAAGGAGCAGGACGGCAGCTTCTCGGGCTTCGGCGCCGAGAACCTCGACTCGACGGGCGTCGGCGCGTTCGCCGCCTTCGAGGGCGCGTCGACCGGGATGCTCGGCGACGAGGACGCCGCCGAGGCCGCCGAGGCGCTCGAGCCGGGGTCGGCCGCCGTGCTGATCGTCTACGAGAACCGCTGGGCCGCCCCGTTCGTGGGCGCGGTGCGCCGCAACGGCGGCGAGGCGCTGGCGTTCCAGCGGATCCCGGTGCAGGACATCATCGACGCCCTCGACGCGACCGAGCCGTCGGCGGCCTGACCGAGAAGAGGAGATCGCCATGCCAGGACTGTTGAGGGGCGTCGCCCGCACCGCCGTCGTCGCCGGCACCGCCACCGCGGTGTCCAACCGCGTCAGCCGCCGCCAGGCGAACCGCTGGGCCGAGCAGGACTCCTACGCCTACGCCGAGCAGGCGCCGCCGCCCCCGCCCGCCCCGGCGCCGGCCGCGCCGGCCGCCGACCCGATCGCCCAGCTCAAGGAGCTGGCCGCGCTCAAGGACCAGGGCGTGCTCACCGAGCAGGAGTTCGCCGCCCAGAAGGCCAAGCTGCTCGGCTGAGCGCCGCCGCCCCGTGAGGCTCGCACGGCCGACCGCCGGTCGTGCGACTCTCCACCTGACCGTGGAGACCCTTCCCGAGATCCGGGCGCGCGAGCAGGATGCCGGAAGGCGTCGCTTCTCGCTGCTCTCGCTCGGCGGTGCCGTGGCCGGCATCGCGCTGCGGCCGGTCGCGGGCGGGGTCGCGCTCGGCCGCCGCGCCGAGCGCGAGTTGCGCGCCGCTGTCGCCGACGGGCTGGACGCCGCGACGCTCGCCGCCACCGACGCGCTGCTGGCGTCGCCGCTGGCGCGCGCGGTCGTCGACCGCGTCCTCGACAGCGACCTCGCCCGCCACGCGGTCGAGCGGGTCCTCGCGGGCCAGCTCGTCGACGCCGCGGCGCGCGGCGTGGTCGAGCACGCCGTGCTCGAGCGGGTCGCCGACGACCTGCTGCCCGGCGAGACCGTCGACGCGCTGCTCGACCGGGCGCAGGCCGCCGACCTGCCGCGCCGCGTCGCAGACCGCCTGCTCGCCGACGGCGTCCTCGACCAGACCGTCGCGCGCGTGCTCGACGGCCCCGAGCTCGAGCGGGTGGTCGAGCAGTCGCTCGACAGCGCGGCGATGGAGCGGCTCGTTGTCCGGGTGATCGACAGCCGCCTGCTCGAGGAGGCCGTCGAGCGGCTGCTGCAGACCGAGGAGCTGTGGCTGATGGTCGACGAGATCGCCCGCAGCCCGGCGGTCGCCGCGGCGATCCAGCGCCAGAGCGTCGGCTTCGCCGACGAGGTCGCCGGCGGGGTCAGGACCCGGTCGCGGCGCATCGACGACCGGCTCGAGTCGCGCGCCCGGCGGCTGCTGCGGCGCCGCCCGCGCGAGTCCGGCGGCACTCCACCGACCGGCGGCGAGGCGCCGCCCGGGGACACCGCGCCGTGACAGGCGCGGAGGGACCGCCGGCGCGGCCGGCCGGTCCGCGCGGCCGCGTCGATCCGCGGGTCGCGGCGGCGGCCGCAGTGGCCGCGGCGGAGCATGTGGAGCCGGTCGACAGCGAGCCGGAGTACGAGGGCCTGGTAACGCGCGCGGTCGCGTTCGCGATCGACGCGGCGATCATCAGCGCGGTGTCGGTGGTCGTCGGAGCGGGAGTCGCGGTGTCGCTGTCGGTCCTGTCGGTCCCCGGCGACATCGAGAACGCGATCTTCGCGCTCGCCGGAGGCGTCTGCGCGCTGTGGTCGGTCGCCTACTTCGTGACGTTCTGGTCCGCCACCGGGCAGACGCCCGGCAACCGCGTCCTCGGCATCCGCGTCCGCCGCGCCGACGGCGACGCGACCCTGTCGCCGGCCCGCTCGCTGCTGCGCCTGGCGATGCTCACGCTCGCCGCGATCCCGCTCTGCGCCGGCTTCCTGCCGATCCTCGTCGACGACCGCCGCCGCGGCATCCACGACATGGTCGCGGGCACGGTCGTCGTCGGCTCCGGCGAGGACCAGCCGCCTGCGGCCTGAGCCGCGGCGCCGGCCTGGGAGGCCTCGTCAGCCCCGCCGCAGCAGCGCCACGCACTCGATGTGCGGGGTCTGGGGGAACATGTCGACGGGGCGGACGGTCTCGAGGCGGTAGCCGGCCTCGACGAGCTGGCGGGCGTTGGGGGCCAACGTGGTCGGGTTGCAGGAGACGTAGACGATCGTGGGGGCGCCGACCTCGAGCACGCGGCGGACGACCTTCTGCGACAGGCCGGCGCGGGGCGGGTCGATGACGACGACGTCGGCGGTGCCCTCCTCCTCGATCAGCGGTCGCATCGCGGTGCGGATGTCGCCCGCGTAGAAGCGGGCGTTGTCGATCCCGTTGAGCTCGGCGTTGGCGATCGCGTCGGCGACCGCCTCCTCGACGATCTCGACGCCGATCACCTCGCGCGCGTCCAGCGACAGCGCGATCCCGATCGTGCCGATGCCGCAGTAGAGGTCGAAGACGCGCTGGCGGCCGTTGAGCCCGGCGAGCTCGGCGGCGATCCCGTAGAGCCGCTCGGCCATCTCGGTGTTGGTCTGGAAAAAAGCCTCCGGGGAGATGCCGAAGCGCAGCCGGTTACCGCCCACCTCGAGCTCCTCGAACAGCTTCGCCTGGCCCTTGACGAGCACGGTGTCGCCCCCGGCGGTCGTCTCGCCGAGGCCCTCGACGTTGGTCGCCAGGAAGCTGTCCGCCGGGACCGCGGCGGCGAGCACGTCGGCGTCGAGCTCGCGGCGGCGGGTCACCAACCGGGCCTGCAGCTCGCCGGTCCGCCGGCCCTCGCGCACCACCAGGTTGCGCAGCACGCCGCTCTGGTCGGCGCGGTCGTAGGCGGGGATCTCGTGCTCACGACACCAGTCGGCGATCGCGTTGCGCAGCTCGTCGACCCGCTCGGAGGCCAGCACGTCGACGCTCAGCTCGTCGATCACGTCCCAGCGGCCGGCGCGATGGGAGCCGAGGACCATCCGGCCGTCCTCGTCGGCGCCGAAGGAGTACTCGACCTTGTTGCGGTAGCGCAGCGTCTGGACCGCCGGCACGATCGGCTCGACCGGCGGCGCCTCGAACCCGCCGAGACGCTCGAGCGCCTCGACGACCTGGGCCTGCTTGACCTCGAGCTGGCGCTCGTAGGGGAGCACCTGCCACGGTGCCCCGGGGTGCGGGGTCTCCGGCTCGATCCGGTCGGGCGACGGCTCGAGCAGCTCGGCGACGGTCGCCTCGGCGTAGGAGCGCTTCGACTTGCCGACGGTGGCGAGCACCCGGTCGCCCGGCAGCGCGCCGCGGACGAAGACGACGAAGCCGTCGGCGCGGCCGACGCCGGCGCCGCCGTAGGCGAGCGTGTCGATCGTCACCTCGAGCTGCTCGCCGCGGCGCGGACGGGGACGCCGGGGTGTGGTCTGGTCGGCCATCGCGCCCATGCTCGCAGGTGCGAGCGGCGGCGCTACTTCAGCTTGCGCTCGACCGCCGCCAGCACCGTCTTGCGGTTGGCGTTCGCGCGCTCGTGCTCTGCGACGCGACGCAGCTGCGCGGAGCTCAGGCCGTCGAGGCTGTCCTGGACCTCGGCGGCGGTCAGATCGGCGTAGCCGGCGATCGGGAAGTCGCCACCGGCGCCGCCCGGGCGGGACGCGCGGCCGGCGGCGCCACGGGCCTTCTCCGCCTTCGCCGACACCGCGGTCTCCAGCTCGTCGAGCAGGTCGCCGGTCTGGCGCAGGCTGCGCGCGAGCAGCGTCGAGAGCAGCTCCTGCGCGTCGTCGGCGGTCACCCGGCCGCGGCTGACGGCGTCCTGGAGCGCCTCCTCGATCCGTTCGCGGGTGAGCACGACCACGCCACGGGGATCGAGCAGCCCCGCGAGCGCCTCGCGCAGCTCGCCGACCTTCCGTCCGGCGCCGTCGCCGCCGTCCCCGCCTCGCCCGTCTGCCATCCCGAACTCCTCCTCGGTGTCCTCGCTGACGTCCGCTGGACTATCGCAGGCCGAGCGCGGCGACGACCGGGGCATGGTCGGAGAGCCGGATCGCGCGGCCGTCGCCGGCGTCGACCTCGCGCTCGGCGGCCGGCAGCGCCCGCGGCGGCTCGACCAGCTCGGCGCCGCGGACGAGCAGGTGGTCGATCGCCCGCGCGGAGGTCGGTGGCGAGAGACCGTGGCCCGCCGCGAGCGCGGCGAAGACGGCGGCGTGGTCGGCCGGGCGGAGGTTGAGGTCGCCGCCGAGCACGAGCGGGTCGCCGCCGGCCCAGTCGCCGGCCAGCTCAGCGGCGCGCAGCGCCTCGGCGGCGCCGCGCTGGGTGCTGGGCACCGACAGGTGGACGCAGGCGACCGTCAGCCGGCGCCCGCCCGCCAGCTCGACGCGCGCGAGCAGCAGCCGGCGGCGCTCGGGGCGCTCGGCGAGCGTGTGGGCGGCCGTAGCGACGATCCGCGCGGGAGGCCGGACAAGGACCATGTTCGAGCCGCCCTCCCAGGAGCCGAGCGCATCGGGGTTGCGGTCGGCGAGCCAGCCGCGCAGCGCGCCGAGGGAGTTGCGGGAGGTGAGGTCGCGCACGCCCGCGGCGGCGGTCGCGCGCTCGAGCGGGCCGAGCCAGCGCGGCGAAGCCTCCTGCGCCAGCGCGACGTCCCACTCCCAGCCCGCGAGCGCGGCCGCGAACTCGGCCCGCAGCGAGCGGTTGACCTGGACGTGGGTGGCGTCGCGCTCCGCGCAGCCCGTCACGCGCGAGCGGACGCTGCGCAGCGCCGGGTTGGGCGGGCAGTCGCGCCCGTGGAAGAGGTTCCACGTGAGCAGCCGCAATACGATGCCGGGGTGACTCGCCATCTCCTGACCGGGGCCGAGCTTACGGCCGACGAGCTCGCCGGGCTGCTCGACCGCGCCGCCGAGCTGGAGGCCGACCGGCACGCCTCCGAGGCGCTCGCCGGGCGCAGCGTCGCGCTCGTCTTCGAGAAGCCCTCGACGCGGACGCGGGTCTCCTTCGAGGTCGGGGTGTCGGAGCTGGGCGGCACGCCGGTCGTGCTGCGCGGCGACGAGCTGCAGCTCTCGCGCGGCGAGAGCCCGCGCGACACCGCCCGGGTGCTCTCGCGCTACGTGGCGATGATCGGCATCCGCACCGGCGACCACGGCCCCGTCGAGGAGCTGGCCGCCCACGGCGACGTGCCGGTGATCAACATGCTCACGCGCGACCACCACCCCTGCCAGGCGCTCGCCGACCTGCTGACGCTGCGCGAGCGCTTCGGCGACCTCGACGGGCTGCGGCTCGCCTACGTCGGCGACGGCAACAACGTCGCGGTCTCGCTGATGGTGCTCGGCGCGAAGGCGGGCGTCGACGTGGTCGTCGCCTGCCCGGCCGAGCTGGCGCCGCCGGAGGCCGCGGTGGAGCTGGCGCGCGCGGGCGCGACCGGCCGCGGCGCCGCGACGGTGACCGACGACCCGCGCGCCGCAGCTGCCGGCGCCCACGCGCTCTACACCGACGTCTGGGTGAGCATGGGCGACGACCCCTCCGTCGCCGCCGGCCGCCGCGCCGCGCTCGGCGGCTACCGGCTCGACGAGGAGCTGCTCGCCGCCGCCCGCGACGACGCGATCGCCCTGCACTGCCTGCCCGCCCACCCCGGCGAGGAGATCTCCGAAGGGGTCCTCTACGGCCCCCGCTCGGCGGTCTGGGACCAGGCGGAGAACCGGCTCCACGCGCAGAAGGCGCTGATGGAGCTGCTGATCTCCGGCGCGTAGGCGCACCGAGGCATCCGGGGGTACGCTGGACGGACAGGTCCCCTCCGGAGGAGTCGTCATGTCCAAGCTCACCGCACTGCTGATCGCCTGCCTCGCCCTCGGCCTGGTCGCCGTCGGCTGCGGCGGCGGCGACGACGGCTCCGGCGACGACACCGGCGTGCTCACCGAGGACATCGGGCCGGCCGGCAGTGACGGCAGCCCGAGCGGCGGCACCAAGAGCGGCGCCGGGGAGGGCGGCGGCAAGGC
This sequence comes from Solirubrobacterales bacterium, assembly GCA_012718975.1. Classification (GTDB taxonomy): domain Bacteria; phylum Actinomycetota; class Thermoleophilia; order Solirubrobacterales; family Thermoleophilaceae; genus JAAYBF01. The sequence continues at coordinate 6,569 of JAAYBF010000030.1, forward strand.
CGGGACCGAGATCGACATCGTCGACATCGACTACGAGCCGAAGAACGCGACGGTGAAGGGTGGGACGACGGTGCGCTGGACCAACACCGGCGAGCTACCGCATACCGTCACCAAGGACAGCGGCCCCGGCGCCGACTTCGACTCCGGCACGCTCGAGCCCGGCGAGTCGTTCGAGGTGACCGTCGACCAGCCCGGCGAGATCGGCTACCTCTGCACCATCCACGCCGGCCAGACCGGCACGCTGACGGTCGAGTAGCCGACTAGCGCCTGAGCCCGAAGCCGCGCAGCATCAGCAGCGCCTGCTCGCCGAAGCCGCCGCGGGCGGGGAGGACGCCGAGCTGGGTGGCGGCGTCGTAGAGGTCGAGGAAGCCGCGGGCGCGGCGGACGCGGCCGTCGGAGAGCTCGAGGTAGTGGAGGCCGTGGAGGGCGACGGGCCGGTCGGTGGCGGGCAGCATCGCCAGCGGGCCGCGGTTGGTGCCCGACAACTTCCAGGGGATACAGGCGTGGTCGCCGCGGGCGAGCGACGGCGCGGTCGGCTCGACGCGGACGTCGGGGAAGGCGTCGCGCAACCGGACGGCATGGGCCTCGAGCTCCGCGAGCCCGCTCAGCGTGGTGGGCGCGAGCGGGTCCTCGTAGGTGATCTCGGCGCTGCAGCAGCCGGTGAACGCGCCCGCCGCCGACCAGGCGGCCGTCCAGGTCGCGGCGAGGTCGTCGACCGGCGAGCGGGCGAGCGGGTCACCGCCGGTCATGACAGCTCGGCGACGCCGGCCTCGGGGCTCGACGCGCGCGCGTAGCGGCGGCGCGGGATGCGCCCGGCGCCGCGCGCCTCGTAGCCGGCCTCGACGGCCTTGCGCATCGCGGTCGCCATCGCAACCGGGTCCTGGGCGCGCGAGACGGCGCTGGCGAGCAGCACCGCGTCGCAGCCGGCCTCCATCGCCAGCGCCGCGTCGGAGGCGGTGCCGATCCCGGCGTCCAGGATCACCGGCACCCCGGCGGCGCCGACGATCAAATCGAGGTTGTAGGGGTTGACGATCCCCATGCCGCTGCCGATCGGCGAGCCGAGCGGCATCACCGCCGCGCAGCCGACGTCCTCGAGCCGGCGCGCGAGGACCGGGTCGTCGGTCGTGTACGGCAGCACCGTGAACCCGTCGGCGACCAGCTCCTCGGCGGCGGCGAGCAGCTCGGCGGCGTCGGGCAGCAGCGTGCGGTCGTCGCCGATCACCTCGAGCTTGACCCACTCGGTCTCGAGCGCCTCGCGGCCGAGCTTGGCCGTGGTGACGGCGTCGCGGGCGGTGAAGCAGCCGGCGGTGTTCGGCAGCACGAAGCAGTCGCAGCCGTCGAGCACGTCGAGGATCGAGCCGCGCGCGGCGGGGTCGACGCGCCGCAGCGCGACGGTCGCCATCTCGGCGCCGGAGGCGGCGACCGCGGCGCCCATGATCTCGAGGTTGGCGAAGCCGCCGGTGCCGACGATCAGGCGGGAGCCGAAGCCGCGGCCGGCGATCTCGAAGGCGCTCATGCGCTCATCCTCCCTGAACCGCCTGCAGGACCTCGACGCGGTCGCCGGCAGCCAGCGGCCGGCCGGCCCACTCGCCGCGTGGGACCACCTCGCCGCCGACGGCGGCCGCGACCCCGCGGCCGTCGGCGGGCGCCCCCGCGGCGACGACCGCGTCGGCGACGGTCGCGCCGTCGGCCAGCTCGCGCGACTCGCCGTTGACGGTGACCGCGACGGTCACGCCGCCACCCCGCCGGCGAAGCGGTCCGGGCCGAACGGGGCGAACGCGGCCGGCGGCTCGCGGCCGGAGAGCCGCGCCGCGATCGCGGCAGCGGTCAGCGGGGCGAGCACGATCCCGTTGCGGTGGTGCCCGGTCGCCCAGAGCAGGCCCTCGACGTCGCCGGCGCCGACCGCCGGCGCGTTGTCCGGCGTCGCGGGTCGCAGCCCCGCCCGGGCGCCGACGAGCTCCAGCTCGCCCGCGTCGGGCAGCACCTCCCAGGCGGCTTCGAGCAGCCGGTAGACGCCGTCTGCGGTGACGGTGCGGTCGAACCCCTGCTCCTCCTGGGTCGCGCCGAGCACGACCTGGCCGTCGGGGCGGGTGAGCAGGTAGCAGCGCGGCGTGCGGATCAGGTGGCGGGCCGGCGGCCGGCGGCCGGGACGGACGCGCAGGTCGAGCAGCTGGCCCTTGACCGGCCGCACCGGCGGCGCGAACGGGTCGGAGCCGATCTCCCCGGCCGAGCTCCAGGCGCCGGCGGCGATCAGCACGCTGGTCGCGGGAACCACCTCGCGCTCCGCGCCGTCGGCCGCTCCCGCCGGCACGACCTGGACGCCGCCGACGCGCCCGCCGGCGGTCTCGAGCCCGACCGCCTCGACCCCCGTGCGCAGCTCGCCGCCGGCCGCGACCAGCCCCGCCGCGAGCGCCCGCACGACCGCCCGCGGGTCGGCCTGGCCGTCCTGCGGCGCGTGGATCGCGCCGGCGATCCGCGGCGACAGCGCCGGCTCGCGCTCGCGCGCCGCCGACGGCGTCAGCCACTCGGCGCCGAGGCCCAGCTCGACCTGGAAGGCGTGCAGGCGGCGCAGCTCCTCGGCGTCGTCGCGGTCGGCGGCGACCACCAGCGCGCCGCTGTCCAGGTAGCCGGTCGGCAGCGCGGTCGCCTCCTCCAGCTCGGCCGCGAAGCCGGGCCAGGCGGCGCGCGCCTCGAGGTTGAGCGCGAGCAGCGCCTCCTCGCCGAAGCTCGCCTCGGTGACCGGCGCGAGCATCCCGGCCGCGACGCCCGACGCGCCCGCCCCGGGCGCCTCGCGCTCGAGCACCAGCACCGACATCCCCGCCTGCGCGCAGCGCCACGCGCAGGCGAGCCCGATCGCCCCGCCGCCGACCACCACGAGGTCATGGGAGGAAGTCACTGCCTGAAAGGTACCCCGGCGGGGCGGGCGCGCACCGGCCGCGCCGGCCCGCGGGCTCTGCGAGGATGGGGCGCGATGAGCGACGCGACGCGGCGACGGGAGCGGCTGGCGGAGGCACGTCTGTACCTCGTGACCGACGGCGGCCTGTCCGACGAGGCGCTCGAGGCGGCGCTGCGCGGCGGCGTCGACATGGTCCAGCTGCGCGACCGCGACCTCGACGACGACGCGCTGCTCGCCCGCGCCGCCGCCTGGCGGAGGATCTGCGACGCCCACCGCGCGCTGCTGTGGGTCAACGACCGGCCCGACCTCGCGCTCGCCGCGGGCGCCGACGGGGTCCACGTCGGCCAGGACGACATGCCGGTCGCCGAGGCGCGCGAGCGGTCCGGCGGCGAGCTGCTCGTCGGCCTCTCGACCCACGCGCCCGACCAGCTCGAGGCGGGCATCGCCGCGGGCGCCGACCAGCTCAGCGTCGGCCCGGTCTGGGAGACGCCGACCAAGCCGGGGCGGCCCGCGACCGGGATCGAATACGTCCGGGCGGCCGCGGCGCTGCGCCCGCCCCAGCCCTGGTTCGCGATCGGCGGGATCGACGGCGGCAACGTCGACAAGGTCGCCGCGGCGGGCGCCGAACGGGTCGTGGTCACGCGCGCGATCCGCGAGGCCGCCGATCCCGAGTCGGCCGCGGCGTTCCTGCGCGCCGGGCTCGAGGAGACGAGCGTTGGCTCAGCGGGGTAGCCGCAAGCGGCGCAAGGAGCGCCAGCGCCGCGCGGCGGGACGGGCGACCGCGCCCGCGGCGCCGGCCGAGGCGAACGGGACGCCGCCGCCGCGCAACAACCAGGAGCGGATGGAGCGCCTCTACGCGCGCGGCCGCGCCAAGGACGAGGCGGCGCGCGCGAAGCTGGTGCCGCTGGAGCCGGGTGAGCGGCCGACGGCGGTGACCGTCGGCGCGATCGTCGCGGCGGTCGCCGCGGTCGCCAACCTCGTCGCGCTCGTGCTCGGCTTCGACGGCGAGAACACCCAGCGCAACGTCACGACGCTGATCGGGCTGGTGCTGCTCGTCGTCGTCGCCTACGGGATGTGGAGGGCCCGCTACTGGGCGGTGCTCGGCATGCAGACGCTGCTCGCGCTGACGATCGTCCTCGCGGCGCTCTCGCTGCTCACCGCGGTCACCGCGTGGGCGGCGGTGCTGGCGGTGCTGCTGGTCGCCGGGGCCGGCACGCTGTTCTGGTTCCTGATCAAGGCGATGGCGCGAATCCAGATGCCCGACCGGCCCGGCTCGACCGGCCGCCAGGCGAGCGGGAGGGGAAGCTGATCTGCTCTTGAGTAGGCTGCTTCCCCCATGCCTGATTCCTCCTTCGACTGCGTAGTCATCGGCTCAGGGCCAGGTGGCTACGTAGCCGCAATACGCTCTGCCCAACTCGGAATGAAGACCGCGGTCGTCGAGCGCGCCGACACCGTCGGCGGCCGCTGTCTCAACGAGGCGTGCATCCCGGCCAAGGCCGTGCTGCGCGTCGCCGACGCATACAAGGAGGTGACCGAGGCAAAGGACTTCGGCATCTCCGTCAGCGGCGTCGACTTCGACTTCGCCGGTGCTGCGGGGCACCGCGACAAGGTCATCAAGACGCTCACCGGCGGCGTCTCCATGCTCTTCGACAAGAACAAGGTCGAGGTGATCCGTGGGCAGGGATCGCTGACGGCCGGCGGCAACGTCGAGGTCGACGGCAAGGAGATCGAGGCGGCGAAGGTCGTCCTGGCGACCGGCTCGGTCGCGCGGCCGATCCTCGGCCTCGAGTTCGGCGAGCGGATCCTCGACACCGCCGCGATGTGGCTGACCTCGGCGCAGCCGAAGCGGCTCGCGGTGATCGGCGCGGGCGCGTCGGGCACCGAGGTCGCCTCCGCGTTCGGCCGGCTCGGCACCGACGTGATGCTGATCGAGGCGCTCGACCAGATCCTGCCGCTCGAGGACAAGGACATCGCGCGCGCCTGCCAGCGCGAGATCGCCAAGCAGAACGTCACGATCGTGACCGGCGCGAACGTCGAGTCGGTCGAGGACACCGGCTCGGCGGTGAAGATCGTCGTCAACGGCGAGACGCACGAGTTCGACCTGCTCTGCATCGCCGCCGGCCGCGGCGCCGACACCGAGGCGCTCGGGCTCGACGCCGCCGACGTCAAGACCGACGACCGCGGCCTGATCGAGGTCGACGGCGCGCTGCGCACCTCGCGCGAGGGCGTCTGGGCGATCGGCGACCTCGTCCCCGGCCCGGCGCTCGCGCACAAGGCCTCCGACGAGGGCATCATCGCCGTCGAGGACGCGGCCGGCCTCGACACCCATCCGATCGACTACCCCTACGTGCCGCGCGTGACGTTCTGCTCGCCGCAGGTCGCGAGCTTCGGGCTCACCGAGGCGCAGGCCAAGGAGGCCGGCCACGACGTCGCCGTCGGGAAGATCCCGATGGGCGCGGTCGGCGCGCCGACCGTCTACGGCGAGCGCGGCGGGATGATCAAGCTCGTCGGCGACAAGGCCTACGGCGAGATCCTCGGCGCTCACATCGTCTCCGCGAAGGCGGCCGAGCTGATCGAGGAGCTGGTGATCGCCCGCGACCTCGAGGGCGGCTACCCCGAGGTCGCACGCTCGATCCATCCGCACCCGGCGTTCGCCGAGGCGGTGCTGGAGGCCGCGCGGGCGACCGACGGCTGGTTGATCCACGGCTAGACCGTCCGGCTCGGCCGCCGCTCCGGCGGCGCAACGAAACTCAGGGGGGCAGTTCCCCCGCGCCGCGTCCCTCAGGTGGGAGAGCAACCCACCTGAGGAGGCGCAGTGCGCGATCGATACCTGAGAGACGCCGTGGCCGCCGCGCTGGCGGTCGCGGCCGTGCTGGCCGGCGCGGCCCCGGCCGCCGCCGGCACCTACACCGTCCGCCAGTGCGACTGGAAGACGGGCAACGGCCACCAGGAGTTCTACTGGCACGAGGCCGGCGTGCCGGCCGTCGACCGCCACTCCGGCAGCGGCTGCGGTGAGTTCGGCCTGGCGCTGCGCAACGGCGGCGGCGGGACCGAGCGGACCTACCCGTCGGGCGGCTACGGCGGCTACTTCGCCTACGCCCCGCCCGGCACCGTGTTCACCGCCTTCAGCGGCCACTTCGGCGTGCTCGCCGGATCGTGCTGCGTGACCGGGATGTACAGCTACGGCGAGGCGACCGAGCTGCCCAACGGCCAGGGCCGGCGCGCCTACCTGTTCCAGGGCGAGCTGGGCAACCACACCTGGGAGGCGCCGACTGGCGTGCAGGGCCCGGTGGGACGGAGCTGGAGCGCGGCGACGAGCGGCTTCGTGGCGGCGCGCGTCGGCTTCCAGCTGCGCTGCGGGCCGGGCTGGTCCTGCCACCAGGGCCGCTACGCCGACCTGCGCCTGCGCGGCCGCTCGTTCGAGTTCACGCTGCGCGACGACCACGCACCGGCGATAGACGGCGTCGGTGGTTCGCTGCTGGCCGGCGGCTGGCGGCGCGGACCGCAGAAGCTCGCCGTCCACGCACGCGACGGCGGCGGCGGCCTGGCCGAGCTGGCGGCGGCCGTGGAGGGCGGACCGGCGCCGCGGACGGCGCCGCCGTGCGTGCGGGTCGGCGCCGTCTACGCGCGCCTGGCGCCGTGCCCGGGCGCGCACGGCGCCGAGTGGACGGTCGACACCGCGCGGCTCGCCGACGGCGTGCGGCGGGTCGAGCTGTCGGCGACCGACGCGGGCGGCGCGCGGGTGACGACGACGCGCGAGTTCGCGGTCGACAACACCGCGCCGGGCGAGCCGCGCGCGGCGGCGGTCGCGGGCGGGGCCGGCTGGCGGGCGCGCAACGGCTTCGAGCTGCGCTGGACCAACCCGGCCGGCCAGCACGCGCCGATCGTGCGCGCCCACTGGCGGGCGTGCCCGGCGGCGGCGCCGCCGGACGCGCCGTCGTGCCTGAGCGGAACGGCTGCCGGCGCGGGGGTCGCGGCGAGCGGGCCGATCGAGCTGCCGGCGCCCGGCGAGTGGGACGTGCGCGCCTGGCTCGAGGACGCGGCCGGCAACGCCGACCCGGCGACGGCGAGCGCCCCGGCGCGGCTGCGCTTCGACCCCGACCCGCCGCGGGTCGAGTTCCTGCCCGGCGACCCGCAGCGGCCGGGGGCCGTGGCGGTCGCGGTCTCCGACCTGTCCGGCGTGGCTGGCGGCCAGATCGAGCTGCGTGGGTACCACGGCCGCGGCGACTGGCGGGCGCTGCCGACGGCGCTGCGCGGCGGCCGGCTGCACGCCGAGCTGTCCGACGATCTCGACGGCGCCTACGAGCTGCGGGCGCGGGCGACCGACGGTGCCGGCAACGCGGGCGTCGGCTACGGCGGCGTGCGGACGCTGCCGGTGCGGTCGGCGACGCGACTGAGCGGGTACCTGCTGGTCCGCGCGCGGCGCGCCAAGCCGGGCTGCAGGCCGGCGAAGGCCGCGCGCTGCAAGACGGTGGCGACGGTCCGCCGCGGGGCCGCGCGGGTGGCCCGCGGCGGCCAGGTGGTTCTGCGCGCGACGGCGACGACCGCGGCGGGACGGCCGCTCGCGGGGGCCGAGATCGCTGCGACGCTGGTGTCCGCCGACGGCCGCGAGACGGGCCTGCCGGCGCTGCGCGCCGACGCGGCGGGCGCGGTCGCGACGGTGCTGACGGCCAGCCGCTCCGCGACGGTGCGGCTGCGCTACGCCGGCGACGGCCGCCACCGCGCGAGCGAGGCGGCGGTCGAGCTGCGGGTGCCGGCGCAGGCGACGATCGCGGCGGGCGGGCCGGCGG